>JBJXFU010000013.1:0-72953 GCA_046155885.1 Paracoccaceae bacterium | reverse complement strand
CGATCCCGGCGCGGCGCTTGCGGCGCGGGCCGCGGCGCTGAAGGCGCGCGCGGCGGCGCTGCGGACGGCGGATGCCCCGCCGGGCGGCTGACCCGGCCGCCTCTGCCGCGTTGCAAGGGCGGATGCGCCGCGCTAACACGCGCCTCAGCCTGACCTATCCGCCCGCCGAGGAGCCCCCATGCCCGACCCCCTGCGACTTGGCATAGCCGGCCTGGGCACCGTCGGCGCAGGCGTGGTGAAGATCGTCGCGCGCCATGCCGGAATGCTGGAGCGCCGGGCCGGGCGGCCGATCACCATCACCGCCGTCTCGGCCCGCGACCGCGCCAAGACCCGGGACATCGACCTTTCGCCCTATGCCTGGGAAGACGACCCCGCCGCGCTGGCCCGCCGCGCGGACGTGGACGTCTTCGTCGAACTGATGGGCGGCGCCGACGGCCCGGCCCGCGCCGCGACCGAGGCCGCCATCGCCGCCGGCAAGGACGTGGTGACGGCCAACAAGGCGATGCTGGCCCATCACGGCCAGGCCTTGGCCGAGGCGGCCGAGGCGAAGGGCCACGTCATCCGCTTCGAGGCGGCGGTGGCGGGCGGCATCCCGGTGGTCAAGGCGCTGACCGAGGGGCTGGCGGGCAACGAGATCCGCCGGGTGATGGGGGTGATGAACGGCACCTGCAACTACATCCTGACGCGGATGGAGAACGCGGGCCTGCCCTACGAGACGGTGTTCGAGGAAGCCCGCCAGCTGGGCTACCTCGAGGCCGACCCGAACCTCGACGTGGGCGGCATCGACGCGGGCCACAAGCTTTCCCTGCTGGCCGCCATCGCCTACGGCACCAGGGTCAGCTTCGGCGCGGTGGAACTGGAAGGCATCGGGCGCATCGCCATCGAGGATATCCGCCACGCCGCCGACATGGGCTTCAGCATCAAGCTGCTGGGCGTGGCGCAGATGACGGGGCGCGGGCTCGAACAGCGGATGTCGCCGTGCCTGGTGCCCGCCGACAGCCCGCTCGGCCAGCTTCAGGGCGGCACCAACATGGTGGTGCTGGAAGGCGACAGCGCGGGCCAGATCGTGCTGCGCGGCGCCGGCGCGGGCCAGGGCCCGACGGCCAGCGCGGTGATGTCCGACGTGATCGAGATCGCGCGGGGCACGCGGCTTTCCACCTTCGGCCAGCCGGCCGCCACCCTTGCCGACCCGATCCCCGCCAAGGCCGCCGCCCCCGCCCCCCACTACCTGCGGATGACGCTGATCGACAAGCCCGGCGCCCTGGCCAAGGTGGCGACGGTGCTGGGCGAGGAAGGCATCTCGATCGACCGGATGCGCCAGTACGGGCATGCCGACACCTATGCGCCCGTCCTCTTCGTCACCCACAAGACGACGCGCGCGGCGGTCGATCACGCCTTCGCGCGGCTGCCTGCCACGGGCGTCCTTTTCGGCGAGCCGGTGGCGATCCGCATCGAAGAGGTCTGACGCGCCCGCTTGTCCACCCGCGCTTGCCGCCCCCACGCCCGGCCGCTAGAGCTTGACCGCGGGCACAGGGCGCGGAGGAGCGAAAGACATGGCCGACAAGAAGGATTTCGAGGACCGCATGCTGTCGCTCGGGCTGGCCCGGGTCAGCGAGGCGGCGGCGCTCGCCTCGGCGCGGCTGATCGGGCGGGGCGACGAGAAGGCGGCCGATCAGGCGGCGGTGAACGCCATGCGGACGCAGCTGAACCTGCTCGACATCAAGGGCGTCGTGGTGATCGGCGAGGGCGAGCGCGACGAGGCGCCGATGCTCTTCATCGGCGAGGAAGTGGGCTCGGGCAAGGGCCCCGAAGTGGACATCGCGCTCGACCCCCTGGAAGGCACGACGCTGACCGCCAAGGACATGCCGAACGCGCTGACCGTCATCGCCATGGCCCCGCGCGGCACGCTTCTGCACGCCCCCGACGTCTACATGGAGAAACTCGCCATCGGCCCCGGCTTCAAGCCTGGCACGGTGACGATGGCGATGAGTCCGTCGGAACGCGTCTCGGCGCTGGCCGCCGCCAAGGGCTGCTCGACCGGCGACATCATGGTCTGCGTCCTGGAACGCCCCCGGCACGAGGCGCTGATCGCCGAGATCCGCTCGACCGGCGCCTCGATCCGGCTGATCACCGATGGCGACGTGGCCGGCGTCATGCACTGCGCGGAAAGCGACAAGACCGGCATCGACATGTACATGGGATCGGGCGGCGCGCCGGAAGGGGTGCTGGCGGCGGCGGCCTTGAAATGTATGGGCGGGCAGTTCTTCGGCAAGCTCCTGTTCCGCAACGATGACGAACGCGGCCGCGCCCGCAAGGCCGGCATCACCAACTTCGACCGCGTCTACACCCGCGACGACCTGGTGCAGTCCGAGGTGATCTTCGCCGCCACCGGCGTCACCAACGGCTCGCTGGTGGGCGGCATCCGGCGCGAACCCGGCTGGGTGACGATGGAGACGATCCTGATGCGCTCGAAGACCGGGTCGGTCAGGCGGATCGAGTACCGGACGCCGGTTCGTTGAGCGCTGTCCGGACGGTCCCGCGCCCGGCCGGACAAGCTCCATGAGCGGCGCGCTCGGAAGCCTCGATCTCTGGCCATCGCTGGCGTCGCTCGTCCTTGTCACGCTCGCTGCGGCGCTGGCGCGCGGGTTTTCCGGTTTCGGCGCGGCGCTGATTTTCATACCGCCCGCAAGCGCGATCCTCGGCCCGCACGTGGCCGTGCCGCTGCTGCTGGTCGCGGACGGGATAGTGACATCGGTCATGATCCCCGGCGCGGCAAGAACCGCCGACCGCCGCGACGTCCTGACGATGGCCCTGGGTGCCGTCGCCGGTGTTCCGGCGGGGGTCTGCCTGCTGCGGACCCTCGACCCGGTGACGATCCGCTGGGGAATTGTCGCCATCGCCGCCGTCATGCTGGCGCTTCTGGCTTCGGGCTGGCGCTACCGGGGGCGCCCCCGCGCCGCCCTGACCGTCGGCGTCGGCGCCCTGTCCGGCGTCTTTTCCGGGGCGGCCCAGATCGGCGGGCCGCCGGTCGTCGCCTATTGGCTGGGCGGCAACACCCCGGCGCCGATCATGCGCGCCAATATCTTCCTGTTCTTCGCGGTCACCTCGCTTTTCAGCGCGGCGGGCTATGTCTGGAGCGGGCTGATCACCACCCATGTCCTTGCGCTTACCGCCGTCATCGCGCCGGTTTACGGGATCGGCGCCTGGCTCGGCAGCCGGATGTTCGGGCTGGCGAGCGAACGGACGTTCCGCCGCATCTGCCTGGCGATGATTCTCGCGGCGACGGTCGTGAGCCTTCCGGCGCTGGACAGCTGGCTGCGCGGCGGCTGACCCGGGACAACACCCCGGGAGAGGGCCGCTTGACGCCCGCATCTCTTCCCTTGCATCGCCCGGACCTTTGCCGCACCCCTGCCCTATGACGCTTTCCCCGCCCTTCCTGAACGTCGCCTGTTCCGCCACCGGGCGCCTCTGGACCGGCCCTGCGGCCGAAACCGACCGGCTGGCCGAAGCCGTCGCGCGGGACGCGGACCTGCCCCTGCCGCTGGCCCGCATCCTCGCCGCCCGGGGCGTCGGCGCGGCCGATGCGGCGGGTTTCCTCGACCCCCGGATCAGCGCGCTTCTGCCTGACCCCCGGACGCTCCGCGACATGGGGGTGGCCGCGGCGCGGTTCCTGAGGGCGGTGCGGGGCGGCGAAAGGATCGCCGTCTTCGCCGACTATGACGTGGACGGCGGCGCCTCGGCGGCGCTGATCCTGACCTGGCTCCGCGCGATGGGCCGCGATGCCACGCTATACATCCCCGACCGGATCGAGGAGGGCTACGGCCCGAACGTGCCCGCGATGGCGGCGCTGGCCGCCGCGCATGACCTGATCCTCTGCGTCGATTGCGGGACGCTCAGCCATGACGCGGTGGCGGCGGCGGGCGCGGCGGATGTGGTGATCCTCGACCACCACCTCGGCGGCGAAACCCTGCCCCCGGCACTGGCCGTGGTGAACCCCAACCGCCAGGACGAGGATGGCGCGCTTTCCCACCTCTGCGCCGCCTCGGTGGTGTACCTGATGCTGGTCGAGGCGAACCGCCTGCTGCGCGAGGGGGGCACCACAGGCCCCGACCTGATGGCGATGCTCGATCTGGTGGCGCTGGCGACGGTGGCCGACGTGGCCCCCCTGACCGGGGTCAACCGCGCCTTCGTCCGCCAAGGGCTGAAGGTGATGGCGCTGCGCGACCGCCCGGGCCTGAAGGCGCTGGCCGATGTGGCGCGGCTCGACCGGGCGCCGACCGCCTATCACCTCGGCTTCGTGCTCGGCCCCCGGGTGAACGCCGGCGGGCGGATCGGGGCGGCCGACCTGGGCGCGCGGCTTCTGGCGACGGCCGACCCGCACGAGGCGGCCGCGCTCGCCGAGCGGCTGGACGCGCTGAACGAGGAACGCCGCGCCATCGAAGGGGCGGTGCGCGAGGCGGCGCTGGCCCAGGCCGAGGCGCGGGGGCTGGAGGGGCCGCTCGTCTGGGCGGCAGGCGCGGGCTGGCACCCGGGCGTTGTCGGCATCGTCGCGGCGCGGCTGAAAGAGGCGGCGAACCGCCCGGCGGTGGTGATCGGGATCGAGGGGGGCGAAGGCAAGGGCTCGGGCCGGTCGGTGGTGGGCGTGGATCTGGGCGCAGCCGTGCAGCGGCTGGCGGCCGAGGGGCTTCTGGTCCGGGGCGGCGGGCACAGGATGGCGGCGGGGCTGACCGTCGCGGCCGAAGGGATCGAGGCGGCGATGGCGCGGCTGGGCGAATTGCTGGCGCGGCAGGGTGCGGGTGCGCCGGGTCCGCGCGAGCTTCGCCTGGACGGTGCGCTGATGCCGGGTGCCGCGACCCCGGCCCTGATCGCCGAGCTCGAACGCGCCGGGCCCTTCGGCCAGGGCGCCCCCGCCCCGCGCTTCGCCTTCCCCGACGCCGCCGTCGCCTCGGTCCGCCGGATGGGCGAGCGGCACCTGAAGCTCCGGCTGACGGATGGCGCATCCGGCGTGGTCGAGGCGGTGGCCTTCGGCGCCTTCGACGGCCCCTTGGGCGTCTTCCTCGCCGCCCGCCAGGGGCGCCGCATCCACGCCGCGGGCCGGCTCGACCTGAACCACTGGCAGGGGCGCACGACGGTGCAGCTGCACCTCGACGACGCCGCCGATCCGGCCTCGGGCTGACCGGCCCGGCCGCCGGAAGAATCCCCTTGCGCGGCCCGATCCCCTGCCCTAAGAACCCGCCCACACCGGATATGGCCCGTTCGTCTATCGGTTAGGACATCAGGTTTTCAACCTGAGAAGAGGGGTTCGACTCCCCTACGGGCTGCCACAACACTCACCTAACCTGTTGATCCGTCACGCGGGCCCGATCCCGACCCGGGCGTGCCCCCCATCCTTGCCATCAGTCCGCGCGCCCGGCGCGGTGTCGCCATGCGCGTTCCGTCGCCGGGCCCCTTGGGCGACCGGGCGGATCGGCACGATCCCGCGGCGGCGAAACGCTCCCGGTCCTATCCCCCCCGGCCAGCTTCAGCGCGCCGACGCCTTCGATCCGCGCGACGCCGGTTCGGCGCCGGTCCAGGAGGCCAGGGCGATGCCTCCGGCCAGCCCGAAGACCGTGAGCAGCAGGCTCCAGCTGAACCCCAGCGCCGCGGCCGCCTCGTGCGGGACACCGAAGGGCGCGTAGAGGATCACGAAGGCGGTCTCGCGCAGACCGAGGCCGTTCGGCGCGACGGGGATGAGCGTGGCCAGAACGATGATCGGGACAAGGACGAAATGCGCCGACAGCGGCAGCTCGATGGACATCGCGTGCGCCAGAAGGGAGATCGGCAGCACCACGCCGACCGTCTGGACGACCAGCGCGATGCAGAGGCTGAGCGCCAGGATACTCGGCCGCCGGCCCAGCAGCCGCAGGGCGTCGAGGAAGGGCGCGACCCGTCCCGCCACGCGGTTCCGCCCGAGGTAGCCGACCGACCAGACCAGCGCCGCGATCGCGACCGGTGCCGCCAGCGCGGCGAAAGCCGCCATGCGCCTCGTTTCGGCATCGAGCACCCCCCGGGCAAGGACCGCCGCCCCGCAGGCCAGAAGCACCACCGCCAGCGCACCGATGATCCGGTCGGCCAGGATGCTCGCATAGGCGCCGCCCCGCCCGCCGACCATCCCGCGCATCATCTCGGCGCGGACGACATCGCCGCCGGCGGTGGTGGGGATGCCGAGGTTCACGAACATGCCGATGAAGTACAGTTTCAGAAGCGCCGGGAACGGCGGCGGAACTTCGACGATCTGCGCCAAGGCGATCCGCCAGCGCAGGCAGGACAGGGTCTGCCCCAGAAGGAAGAGGCCCGCCGCGGGCAGAAGCCACAGGGGATCGATCCCGGACAGGATGGCGAACGCCCCCCGCAGGTCGACATGGCGCGACAGCACCGCGACCAGGATCGCGGCCACGGCCACGCGGAACAGCGCGATCAGGCCCTGGCGCCTAGTCATCCGGGCCGTCCGCCACGGGCGGGCCCAGCCGATAGGCCCAGCCCGCGTCCCCGGTCGGGAACCGTGTCGCGCCGGGGGTGTACTCAGCCGCCAGGGCGACAATCCCGTCGGCCAGCGCCCGGTCCCGCAGCACGACCGGACTGGGCGGTTCGGCCATGTCGTCGAGAAGAAAGACGCGCCCGCCGCCTGACAGCGTGCGCTCGATGGCCTGCCGGGTCGGGCCGACGCCAATTTCAGAGGCCATGACCACCTGCGCCGGCGACTTGTAGAGAAGATAGCGCTGCAGCTTCCAGTTCCCCGCCATCGCGATCAGGTCGCCCGCGCCGGCGCTTTCGAGGATGCCGGCAGACCGCGCAAGGAAGTAATCTCCCGACGGGCTGAACTGGACCGCGATCCCCGCCAGCCCGTTGTGGACGACGAACAGGATGACAAGAAGGCGGGCCCAGACCGCCCCTCCGGCCGCGACCGCCGGCCCCACCAGGAAGACCCCGGCCAGGACGGACAGCGGGACCACGGCCAGAATCCACCCCTCGAACCCGGCCGGGGACAGGACCGTCATCATTGCGCCGTGCAACAGGAACCACACGGCCACCACCGCGACGTGGGCGCTGAAGCGTGGCCGCCGGCCCGCGCCCGCGCGAACCAGGGCAATGGCCACGACCGCGATCGCGGGAAGCGTCAGCGCCGGGACCCAGACCAGCCACCCCGCCCTCAGCGCCGCGTAGGTTTCCTCGTCGATGATGTTTCCGGGAGAGGCCTGCCGGAAGAGCGTCTGGAGGCGCTCGAAACCGAAAACCCAGTTGGCGGAAAGCAGGTCCGATCCCAGCCCGTAAAGGACGCTGACGGCGGATTTCAGGCCGGGAACGCCCGGGTGAAGTTCCCTGGTATGCAGGACGAAATCAACGGCCGCCGTTCCCTGAGGATCGCCGAACCACGCCCCGATGGAGAAGCCGGTCAGCACGATCGCGCCGAACAGGGCGAGATACACCGGAAGCTGCCGCAAACGGCCACGAAGGGCGAGGCAGACCGGAACCGCCGCCCCCGGGAGGATAGCCAGCGGCTGATACATCAGGGCGGCGAACCCGCCCAGGGCCGCGAGCCCCAGGACCGGGCCAAGCCCGCCCTGCGGCCCGCCGCGGTCAAGGGCGAAGGTGCGCCGGACCACCCAGAGCGAAAGGAGCGACGCCGCCGCATAGACCTCGATCTCGGTGGCGTAACGCCAGACGCCGTAGCAGGCCCCGAAGAGAAGCGCGGTCAGCCAGGCGGCACGGGAATCCAAGCCGAGATCCTGGCGCAGGATGCGTTCCAGAAGCAGGACGGCAAGTGACGTCAGAACGGCATTGAGCGCGCCGATCAGCACGAAGGGGTCGGGGTCGGAGACGACCAGCGACGCGCCCTGCCAGAGCGCCTGCATCGCGAAAATCCACAGCATCAGCCGCGGATGCGGCACGGCGTCCAGCGGCTCTTTGGTGATCATCGGCGCGTAGAAATAGGGGTCGATGCTGATCGCGTGGTTGGCCGGCGCGGTCAGCAGGTAGAAAGCCGTGAGCCCCAGAAAGGCCCCCACCCGAAGTCCCCGATCCGTGATCGCGTCCTTCAGCTGGGGCCGTATGACATCGCCGGGGAGCTGCATCACAGGCCGGGCCGGATGGCGACGGCGGGGGCGGGGGAAAGCGCGTCGAAGTCCGGCATCCGGCGGCGCAGCGACGGCGTTGCCACCCGGTCGGCATGCGCCTGCATCGTCAGGACCGTGTAGGGCCCGGCAAGGATGCCCAGAAGGTGGCGCATCCGGCCCATCTTTTCAGCCGCCGTCTGGTTCATCCCCGGGAAGAACGACAGGCCCGCCACATCGTCCCGTCCAAGAAAGTCGAGCGGATGCAGCAGCAGCGACGGCGCAACCCCGGTCGCGTCGCACAGGCGCAGCGCCGCGCGGAACCAGAGCCCCGCCAGCGGCTCGGCGATCCCGGCCATCCAGTGCAGGTAGCTGAAATGGATCGGCAGCCGGGTCAGCGGCATGGTCGTCACCGGAATCTCGGGCAGCGACCCGCCGGGAAGCGCCCAGGCATAGGGGCGCAGCGGCCGGAATCCGTCGCGAAGCCCGCCGAAAAGCGCCTTGCGCTTCTCCTTCTGCCCCGCGTCAAGCCGCGCGCGCAGGAAGTAGTAGGCCCGCGCCAGCGGCCCGACCGAAGTCGGGAAGGTCGAGCAGTCATAGGCGTAGCCCCGGCCGTGCAGCACCTTCAGCACGTTCTCCGACAGGCTGTAGCCCGGCCCCCGGAACCCGCGCGGCGTCTGTCCGGTCGCCCCGGCGATCGCGGTTTCTGCGCGTTCGATCTCGGCCGCGATCTCGGCTTCGGAATAAAGGTGAAGCCAGGGTTCGTGCCGGAACGAATGGTTGCCGATCTCGTGCCCCGCCCCGGCGATGGCGCGCAGTGCCGCATGGTTGGCCGACAGCGCCGCGTCCTGTCCGACGACGAAGACGGTGATCTTCAGCCCGAATTCGTCCAGAAGCGCCAGGAAGCGCGGCACCACCAGATCGAGGTAGCTGGGATACGCCTCCCACCCCGGGTCGCCGTGGGTCTTCATGTAGGACCACAGGTTGTCGAGGTCGAGCGACAGGCTGGCGTAGCGGGCGGTCATGCGGCGGACCTCACAATGGCGGCCGGGGGGGTGCCCAGCAGCTCGGGCAGCGCCCGGTCGATGACACCGAGCGTCGCGTCCACGTTCAGCGTACCGTCGGTGATCTGCGACGAATTGACGATGTGGAAACCCGCGACGTTGGTGCGCACCGGCGGCACCACCTCGGCGTAGCCGACCGTCGGCACCGCCATCACGTGCCGCACCCGGGCGATGCGCACCGCCCGGATGTCCGCTTCCGCCAGGTCCGGGAAGATGCGCCGAAGGCCGGCGACAAACCGCGCCCGGATCTCGTCGTCCGAAAGCGCCCAGAAGGCGTCGTCCTGGGTGACGTAGCGGGGCAGGTAGGCCAGGGTATGGCCGCCGGTGCGCGCGGTTTCTGTCAGCGCTGACATCTCGACAACGGCGGTGAAGGGCAGGTCGGGGTCGGTCAGATAGGTCAGGTAGTTGCCGCCGAGCGGCCGGTTCAGAACCACCGAGGCGCAGATGATCCCCTGGTAAAGCACGCCCGCCAGGCGCGACCGGATATCCGCCGACAGGGTTTCGCAAAGCGCCGCAGTCGGCCCCGAAGGCAGGGTGGAAACCACCCGGTCGAAGGCCATCGGCCCCTTCGCCGTCTCGACCCGGAAGCCGCCGCCGACCGGCACGACGCGCCGGATCGGGCAGTCGCAGACGATCTCGACCCCCTTCAGCCGCAGCCGCCCGGCCAGCGCCTCCAGCACCCGCGCGTAGCCGCCTTCGACAAAGCCCAGCGTCTCGGTCTTCGCGCCCGAACCGCGGGCCAGGTAGAGCCTGCGGATCGTCGCCCAGATGAAGGCGGCCGAGGCGCGTTCGGCGTTGTCGCCGAGCTTGGCGCGCAGAAGCGGCTTCCAGAGCCGCTCATAGGCGGCGCGCCCCGACCGTTCGGTCAGCCATTCGCCCACCGGGCGGCGGCTGAGCGGCCCGCCATCGGCGATCCGCGCCGCCCGCATCAGCGTCCAGGCGAGCCGCGCCTTGGCGACCGGCCCGAGCACCGGCAGCCGCAGGTAGTCGAGCGCGCCGTTCAGGGGCGACATGCGGCCCCGGGCATAGAAGCCAGTCCGGGACTTCGCCCAGACCACATCGGTGCCGAGACCGATGTCATCCAGAAGCGAAAGGGTGTTGCGGTCGAAGGGCAGGATGACGTGGTAGAACCTGTCCCACCTGACCCCGCCCACCTCCCAGGCCGAGGCAAGCCCGCCGAGGTCGGGCGCGGCCTCGATCAGCGTCACCCGCTTGCCTTCCGCCTGCAGGCGCAGCGCCAGCGCCTGCCCCAGCATGCCCCCTCCGGCCACGCACCATGTCTCGGGCCCGGTCACGGTCACGCCGGACCCCCCCGGGCGTCGAGAAGCCGCCCTTTCTGGATTTCGTAAGCCGCCGCGCAGGCGGGACATGTGACATCGCCCTCCGGCGCGTCCGCAGGCGCCCCCCGGAACACCGGCTCGCCGCAGCGGCAGACCAGCCCGGCGGCCCGCGCCGGGTTGCCGGTGACCAGCGTGTGCGGCGGAACCGGCCGCGTCACCACCGCGCCCATGCCCACCATCGCGAAGGCCCCGATCTCGATCCCCGGCCCGATCCGGGCGCCCGCGCCGATGGTGGCGCCCGCGCGCACCACCGTTTCCTCGGTATGCGCGTCCGGTCCGCTTTCCCTCAGCGCCGACAGGTCGTTCGTCGCCGCGCGCGGGAAGCGGTCGTTGGTGAAGATCGTCCCGGCGGAAATCATGACGCCGGCCTCGATAGTTACCCCCGTCGGGATATAGACGAAGGCGTTGATCTTCACCCTTTCGGCGATCGAGACGCCGTAGGCGATATATGTCTTCTCGCCTATTATGCAGTCGCGCCCGATCCGCGAAGGACCCCGGATATGGACATTGTCCCAGACCGAGGTGCCCTCGCCGATCTCGGCGCCCTTTTCCACCAGCGCGGTCGGGTGGATGCGGACGGTTGCCCTGGCACTCATCCCACCGCCTCGAGCTGCGGCGGCCGCGCTTCCAGGGGATCGACCCCCGCCCAGCCGCCATTGGTCATCGACCTGTAGGCGGCTTGGATCACGGCGACTGACGCAAGCGCGTCGTCGAGGTTCGGCAGCGCCTTGTCCTCGCCGCGCAGGGTGGCGGCGAAGTGTTCGATCTGGCGGCGGAAGGACGCGACCTTGTCGTAGCCGGTGCCGAAGGGTTCCCAGAGGGTGCCGCCGCGACGGATACGCGAGCCCTTCCAGCCGACCTCGATGGTTCCGGCCGTTCCGTGGATGCCGATGAAGGACGCGCGGTCCTTGTGGTAGCTCCACGAGGTTTCGATCTGCGCCTGCGCGCCGCCGGCCGTGTGCGCGAAGAGCGTCACGCTGTCCTCGACCGCGATGGCCTGCATCCGGGGGCCCGCCACGGCCAGCACCTCGGTGATGGGGCCGAGGAGGTAGCGCACGATATCGACGCTGTGGGTGCCGTTGTCGATCAGCACCCCGCCGCCCGCGACCAGCGGATCGGAGTTCCAGCGTTTCGTCATGTCCGCCACGCCGGTGAAGACGTTTTCGATCAGCATCGGTGTGCCGATTTCGCCGGCCGCCAGCATTGCGCGCGCCGCGATCACGTCGTCCGAAAAGCGGAACTTCGACGCCATCGAGAGAAGGACGCCGTTCGCCTCGGCCGCGCGGGCCATCCGCCGGGCCGAGGCGAGATCGACGCTGAAGGGCTTCTCGCACAGCACCGGCAGTCCGCGTTCCACCAGATCGACGACGATCCCCGCATGGGTGACGGGCGGCGTGGTGACCAGGACGGCGTCGCAGAGTCCCGACGCGGCGAGCGCCTCGTGCGAGGCGAAGGCCTCCGCGCCGTTCGCCCCGGCCATCGCGGCGGCCGCGATCCCGTTCATGTCGGCGACCGCGACCAGACGCGCCGCGTCGGTTTCCGCGATGGCCTGCGCATAGGCGCGCGCGATGGCGCCCGCCCCCACAAGCCCGAGTCTCAGGGGCCCGCTCATGCCGCCACCCCCTGCGCCCGCGCTTTCGCAAAGGCCTTCAGCCGGCCGGCGATGTGGTCGACATGCACCTCGGTCATGCGCTCGTTCCAGGGCAGCACCAGAACATGGGCAAGGAAGTCATGGACGCCCGGATACTTCGCGGGCGAATAGTCCACGACCTCGGGCCGCGCGAGGGTGAAGGGAAACCGGCTGCCGCCGAAGGTTTCCTGATCGCGGATCACCGCGCAGTCGAAGGCGGGTTTCTGGATGTAGCGGGGGGCCGAGGCGATGTCTCCGGCCCGCAGCGCGGCCGCTAGCGCATCGGGTCCGCCGAAGTCCGCACCGACGCACAGCGCGTATTTCCAGAAGCCGTGCAGGCCGTCCGGCGGCGCGGACGGGACCGTGATCCCCGCGATGCCCTCGATCGCGCGCGTCATCCGCTTGCCCATCTTCCGCCGCTGCGCGATGGAATGGTCGAGCTTGCCGAGCTGCGCCACCGCGACCGCGCCCTGCAATTCCGACATCCGCCCGTTCAGCGCCGCGAAGTAGTGGTCGGGCTTGGGGTCGCCGTAGCCCCAGGCCTTGTCGATGAACAGCCGCAGCCGCCGCGCCAGATGCGGGTCGTCCGACACCACCACCCCGCCCTCGCCCGTGGTGATGTGCTTGCCCTGCTGCAGGCTGAAGCAGCCGATCGCGCCCAGCGTGCCCACCGGCCTGCCGTTGTAGCTTGCCCCGTAGGCCTGCGCGCAATCCTCGATCACCGGGATGCCGCGCGCGGCCGCCAGCTCGAGGATCGGCCCCATCTCGGCCGGATTGCCGAAAAGATGCGTGACGATGATCGCCTTCGTCCTGGGGCCGAGTACCCGCGCGATGCTCTCGGCGGTGATGTTGCCTGTCACCGGGTCCACGTCGGCAAAGACCGGGATCGCGGTCTGGTAGATGATGGGCGTGATCGCCCCCATGTCGGTGACCGGCGAGGTGACGATCTCGTCGCCCGGCGCGGGATCGACGGCGGCGACGGCGGCATGGATCGCATGCGTGCCCGAAGCGCAGGCATAGCCCCACTCGGCACCGAGCCGTTTGGCGAAGTCCTGCTGGAAGGTCTTCACGAAGGTGCCCTTCGTGCTGGTCAGCGTACCGCTGCGGATGGCCTTCGCGACCAGCTCGATCTCTTCCTCACCAAGCTGCCGTCCGCTCGCGTCCTGATCCGACGGGATCGCCGGTCCGGTTCCTGCGGCATTCAATTTCGTTGTCATTTCTCACTCACTTTTCAATCGACTCACTCGCACCAACCGCCGGCGCCCGTTGATCTGCGCCAGCGAAATCTCTCCCAGAAACCGCAGGTGCCCCGCGATCGCCCGCAGTATCTTCAGCTTCGATCTGCCGAAGAACCGGGTTTCCAGCAGCACCGGATGCTCGACGATCCGCCAGCCGGCCAGGTCGAGCCGGGCCAGCATCTCGACCACCCCGATATAGCCCTCGTGCCTCAGCTTCAGGCCCGCCAGCGCGCTTTTCCGGCAGACGCGGAAGCAGCTCGTGTAGGTGGCGAGCTTGTTGCGCAGCACCACCCGGTAAAGCCGCGAGGCGCCCCGCGACAGCACCAGCCGCCATTCCGGCACCCCCTCCACCCCGCCATCGGCGTGATAGGGCGAGGCGGTGACCAGCGCGACATCGGCGCCGAGCAAGGGAACCATGTCTTCCAGCCGCGCCGGGTCGTAGCTGCAGTCGCTGTCCATCACCGCGACCACCTCGTCCGGTGCCGCGGCGATCCCGGTCAGCACGGCGGCCCCGATGCCGCGGTTGCGGACATGGCGGATCAGCCGGAAACGCGGATCCGCCCCGAAAAGCCGGTCCATCCCGGCCCAGGTTCCGTCCGTGCTGCCATCGTCAACCAGTACGTAGGAAAGCCGGTACCTCCGCCCCAGCCCGCGATCCAGCCCGTCGAGCGCGTTCGCGAGGTAGGCGAGCCCCGCCTCTTCGTTGAAGCAGGGGATGACGATGGTCAGCGGATCGCGCGGTCGGGCGGACAGATCCGGGCGCTCGGGCGCGGGACGCCGCGGCGCGACCTGCGGAACCGCCACGCCGGTGGCAGAGGCGGCCTCGTCGGCCAATCCGAAATGCGCGCGGGCGGGGACGAAGCGGCCGGCATCGAGCAGGCTCGCCAGCCGGTCCCCGAATCGGTCGAGGTTCCGGTAGCAGGCCAGTGCCTGCGCCGGCGACAGGACCGACAGGCGCGGCGTGTCGGGATCGAGCTCCCAGAGCCGGAAGTCGAAGACCGTGCCGCCTTCCCGGCCCAGCCGGTCGGCCAGCCAGCGCACGGCCACCCCCTCGGGAAGCATCCGCAGCGCCGCGCCGCCCGACACCGCCCATGCCGTCCCGGCGAAGCCGCGCGCGGGAACCGGCAGCCGCATCAGACCGCCGGGCACCGCCGGCGGGGATTCGCCGAAGGAGCCGCGCGACAGGCTGCATTCGTAAAGGAAGCCCGCATCGCGAAGCGCCAGCCGGCAGCCGTCCCAGTCGCCGGGCGCGGAAATCCGGCAGCCGGCGACCGCGCGCCCCGCCGCCGCCTCGACCTGCGCCCTGGCCGCCGCCGCTCCCTCGACCGCCTCGCCCGCCAGCCGCGACGACGGCGGGTCCGGCAGGCAGGCCACTTCCTGGCCGGCCTCGGCTATCCGGCGCAGCACCTCGGGATGGCGCGACGCGACCCAGCCCCCGGCGAAGAAGGTCGCCCGCGCCTTGGCCCGGTCGAAGAGCGCCAGCGCCGCGTCGGCGTTCCGGCTCAGCCGCGACGGGAACCTGTCCCAATGGCGTTCCGGAACCCGCCGTCCCGGGGGGCGCAGCTGGAAATGTTCCTCCAGCCAGACCGTAAGCACATGCGGGACCGGGTTCATTGCGCCCTCGCCGGTACGGCAGGTTCAATGGCCTGCGCAGCAACCGGCCGGCCGGGCTGCGACGCCAGTATCGCATCGACGATCCGCGCCGCACTGTCGCCGTTCCCGAAGGGGTTGGCGACCGGCCGCACCCGCGACGCCCATGACCCCTCGGCCTCGGCGCGCAGCAGCTCCTCGCGCAGCCGTTCGGCGGATTCGCCCACCAGCCGCGCCACCCCCGCCTCGACCGCCTCGGGCCGCTCGGTATTGTCGCGGATCACCAGAAGCGGCTTGCCGAGGCTCGGCGCCTCTTCCTGCACCCCGCCGGAATCCGACACGACCAGCCAGCTCGCGCCCAGGCAATGCAGGAAGTCGGGGTAGTCGAGCGGCGGCAGAAGATGCACGCGCGCCTTGCCGCCCAGTTCCGCCCGCGCCAGGTCGGTGACCGCCGGGTTGGGATGGACCGGGAACAGAAGCTCGACATCCGGCCGGCCGGCCACGAACTCGCGCAGCACCCGCAGGCGGTCCCGCATGACATCGCCGAAGCTTTCCCGGCGGTGCGTCGTCAGCAGCAGTATCCGCTGGCCCGCCAGCCGGTCGAGCAGCGCAAGGATGGCCGGTGAAGGACGGCTGCGGGCGCGGATCAGCCGCACCGCGTCGACCACCGGGTTCCCGGTCCGGACCACGGCTTCCGGCGGCACGCCTTCGGCGATCAGCGTCGCCGCGTTCCGTTCGGTCGGCGCGAAGTGCAGCGTGGCAAGCGACGTGACCATCCGGCGGTTCATCTCTTCCGGGAACGGGCTGTCGCGCAGGCCGGACCGCAGGCCCGCCTCGATATGCCCGACCGGAACGCGCCGGTGGAACGCCGCCATCGCCCCGGCCATCGCCGAGGCCGTGTCGCCCTGCACCAGCACCATGTCGGGCTTCCCGGCCGCGATGACCGCATCGAGCCCCGACAAAAGCCGCGACACCAGAAGATTGAGTGGCTGGCCCGCGACCATCGCCTGAAGATCGTGGTCGATGCGGATCTTCCACAGGTCGATCAGCGGCCGCACCAGGTCGGTATGCTGCGAAGTCAGGACCGTGACCGGCGTCACGCCGCGCCGCCGCTTCAGCTCGCGCAGCACCGGCAGGAACTTGATCACCTCGGGCCGGGTTCCGAAGACGCACATGATCGTCAGCCAGCGGCCGTCCGGGCCGCCCCGCGCCACCCGCTCCTGCGCTCTGGTCAGCTCGCCCGCACCGCCCGTCGCGATCCCCAGGCGGTCCATCATCCCGCCGCCCGGTCACAGGGGCGCGTCGTCCGCCGCCGGCTGGTCCGCGGCTTCGACATTTCGGAAACAGACCCGAACACCAACACAATCCCCGGGCCCCGCAAAGGGCTCGCCCCAAGATTTCCGGCAGCGGAATCGCCGCCGGACACGCACCGTTCACCTGGGATCCGACGCCGCGAAAAGCCCCCGCCCAGCGCTGTCCGGCCAGGAAAGCGGCCGTCACCCCTGCCATACCCGGCGGACAAACTCCGACGCCCCGGTTTCCCAAACACCCGGGCCCAGCTTGACCCTCGCCCGTTTCGAGTCAAGCGATCCCCCGCGCCCGCCCACCGCCAACGGGAAATGCGTTGTCCCGGGCGGCCTTGAATGCCCGAACGGATGTTCAATCGCACGTCGCGGCAAGGACTGTTCACGTTTTTCCGCAAGCCGGGCGATTCGCTCTCGCCGCAGTGCTGTGCGGTGATCCATGCTGTGCCGGGAATCGACTGGACCCGCATCGAAATGGGCAGGGGCGCGCGGAAATGGCAGGCTCGGCGTCATCGGAGGGCGGAAAGGACGGGCGGGGCCGCCTTCGGTCGGCGTTGCACAGCGCCGTGCCGAGCCACTTCAACGATCCCTTCGGGCTTGCCATGCGCATCCTGCGATCTGGCGACAGGGACGCATTCGCAGCCGTCCTGCAGGCCGCGCTGCGCCTCGGGCTGGCGCCGCTGGACGCCGCGCTTGCGGCCCTCTCTCCCGCCGCCGGGGCCGACGCGCCGACCGGGCCGCTGCTCTTCGTCACCGGCCCGCCGCGAAGCGGAACCACGCTTCTCTACCAGCTCATCGTCCGGTCGCTGCCCGTCGCCTACCTCACCAACCTGGCCAGCCTGATGCCGCGCAGCGCCGCCGCCGGCGCCTTCCCGCTGACCGCATCCATCGCGAACCGGAAGGTGCGCCTGGAAAGCTATTACGGCCGGACCCGCGCGCTGTCGGGGTCGAGCGACGGGCTCGAATTCTGGGATGCCTGGGTCGGCCCCGACCGCAGCGCCGTTCCCTCGGCGATCCCGCCGGAAGCCGCACGCGCGATGCGGCGTTTCTTCGCGGTGTTCGAGGCGCGGTCCGGGCGCCCCGTCGTCTGCAAGAACAACAACCTTCTGGCCTATGCCCATCTGGTCGCCGAGGCGCTTCCGACCGCGCATTTCGTCTGCCTGACACGCGATCCGCTCTATCTCGCGCAGTCGCTCCTGAAGGCGCGGCGCGACATCCACGGAGACGAGGCTGTCGGCTACGGCATCGCCGGAACGGGCTCAGCGGAACCGGCGGACCCGGTCGACGATGTCTGGCGGCAGGTGCGCTTCTACGACTCGCTGACAGCGGATCAGCGCGCGCGCATCGGGCCCGGCAGGTTCAGCACGGTCAGCTACGAGCACCTCTGCGAGGACCCCGCCGGAACCGTGGGAAAGCTCGCCGCCGCGGTCTTCGGGTTCACGGGGATCGCTGCGGAAATCCCGCCCCTCCGCCCGATGCAGCGCCAGACCCTGGCGGACGAGACCTTCCGGCGGTTGTCCGACCGCAGGCCGCCCTGACGGCCCGGCCCCCTGCCGGGGTGTCCTGCAAGCCCCGCCGCACTCGCCGGAGTTCCGTGTTCTCTCGGCGGGGCCCTGGCCCCGTTTTACCTGGGGGCTGCCGCAGGCCGGACGCGGAGCGGCCGACAGCAGGCAAGAGCACGGACAATCGCCGCCGTCGCGGCCGATTGTTCCCGTGCGCGCCGATCCCGCCCGCTGCCCGCCGCCTTGCCTCCACGTTTTTGACACCATTGTGGCGCGACTATCCGGGTGTCGGGTGGTGGCGTGTTCTGTAGTCGGTGTGTCATGGGTTTCAAACTGCTCGCGCTCGGATGGTTTCTCGGCCTCGATCTGGCCGTCTCGTCCTGGATGCTTCTCGAACTCCCGCTCCTTGCCGCCCTGATGCTCTGGTCGCTGGCCGGTACCGCCGCGTTCTTTGCTGCGGCGTTTTGCCTGCAGGACGAAACGGCGTCGCCCCGCCTCGCCTGTGCGGCAGTCCCGGCGCGGCGGTAGCCGGAAAGGCCCGTCGCGGCCGCGCCGGTCATCGGCCGCGACCCGCCCGGGGACCGGAAGGCCCCTCGGATCGGGGACAGGCGCCGGCGCAAGACGGATCGGCGGGGCTCCGTCGCCGCACCCCGGAGCTTCGCATGCGATCGGCAGCGCCCAGCAGGGGGTGCTTCAGCCCACCGCTCTTCCCCCCTTGCCGACCAGCTCATCGCAGCCCCATCCCGGCACGGCCCGCGAACTCACCTGCCGCAGGGTTTCGGGCCTATGCCCCAGATGATTCGAGGTTACAGCGCATTGCATCCGACCTGAATCGCCACCTCCTTCCCTCCCCCCGCGCGACAGAGGGCGGCGCCCGACCGCGGGGGGGCGCACCAACGGCTTTGGTCCCGCACTTTATGGTGCGGCAAACCCTGCCGTCATTCCCGCAGACCGCCGTTGCGGTGGCGCCCGCCCCGAACGCAATGGGGGGGCGGTCGGGCGCCGCCCGGGTGGCTCTCGCGGCTGTTCCGGGCAAGGGGGACGGTGAGGAATGCGGAGCATTAAGAAAGCGAGACGCCCTAACGGTTATTTCACCAAAAGCCATACGAACGTATGGCAGGTTGCTGGCATATTGCTGGGGGGTTTCTGGCCCCCTGCGAACGGTGCGGAAGCCCACGGTTAATGCAGCGTCCGCAAGGGGTTGGGGGAGGATTCGGGGGGTCTCCAACGGCAGGAACGGGGCGCCCGTTCCGACCGTATTCATCCCGCCCTATCCGAACAGCCGCGCCTCGACTAGGGGGCCGATATCGTGCCAGCCTTCCCAGCACATCTTCAGCGCCACATAAAGGATGATGGCGAGGCCGACATAGGCAATCCAGCGGTGCCGGCCGAGGAGCCGCGCGATGAAGCTAGCGGCAAGGCCCATCAGCGCGATCGACAGCACCAGTCCGAAGACCAGGATCGTCGGGTGGTCATGCGCCGCCCCGGCCACGGCCAGCACATTGTCGAGGCTCATCGAGACGTCGGCGATGACGATCTGCCAGGCCGCCTGCGCGAAGGTCTTGCGCGGCGCCCCGCCGGCGATGGTGCCGTCGGCGTTCAGGTCCTCGCCCGCCAGCGCCTCTTCGGCGGCCGCTTCCTCGCCAGCGCCGGTTCGCAGCTCGCGCCACATCTTCCAGCAGACCCAAAGCAGCAGAATGCCCCCGGCGAGAAGCAGGCCGGTCATCGCCATGAGTTGCGTGGTGATCAGCGCGAAGCCGATCCGCAGGACGGTCGCGGCGATGATGCCGACCAGGATCGCCTTGTTGCGCTGATCGCGCGGCAGGCCGGCCGCCGCGAGGCCGATGACGATCGCGTTATCGCCTGCGAGGACCAGGTCGATCAGGATGACCTGAAAAAGCGCGGTCATCCCGGCCGCCGTTAGAATTTCCATCTTGCCTTCCCGACCTTCGCCCGCGCGTCGCCGCTTGCGTCTAGCTAGGCCCCGAAGCCGCCGGGATCAATCGGCTACCGAGGTATTTTCGTTTCCCGAGGTTGTTTTGCGGGCGTAGGCGGTCCGTCAGGCAGGCCGGGGCCTTTCCGAATGTGCCGGCCCCGGCTATAGGGCGGCGTCATGTTCCAACGCCTGCTTTCGGGATTGCTCGCCCCCGGCGCACCGCCGCAGGGTCCTGGCGCCCCGGTCGCGCTCGCGGCACTTCTGGTGCGGCTGGCGCGCGCCGACGGGCACTATTCCCCCGACGAAAGCGCGCGTATCGACGCGGTGCTGACCGCGCACTACGGGCTTTCCCCCTTCGAAGCCGTCGCGCTGCGCCAGGAGGCCGAGGCGATCGAGCGCTCCGCCCCGGACACCGTCCGCTTCACCCGCGCGCTGAAGGAAGCCGCCCCGCATGACGGGCGGCTTTCGGTGCTGGAGGCGCTCTGGTCGGTGGCCCTGTCGGACGGGTCGCGCGACGCTGACGAGGACGCGACGATCCGGCTGGTGGCGGGGCTTCTGGGAATCTCCGACAGGGAAAGCGCTCTGGCCCGCCAACGGGTCACGGCGAAAGGCGAGCGGGGCCGGGGGGCACCATGATCGGGAACGCGATCGCGGCTTTGCCGATGTATGACTGGCCGCAGGTGTCAGCCTCGACCGACCGGCTCTGGTCGGGGATCCGCGACGCGCTGCGGCGCCGGGGGATCGCCGCGCCCGACCGGCTGACGCGGGGCGCCGATCTCTGGCAGCTGTGGGAAAGCCCGGACCTCATGCTCGCCCAGACCTGCGGCATGCCCTTCCGCACCCGGCTCCATCCCCGTGTCGCGCTTGCCGGTACGCCGGATTTCGGCCTGCCGGACTGCCCGCCCGGACACTACAACTCGGTCTTCGTGGTACGCCGGGGCGAGGCGGGAACGGTCGCCGACTTCGCCGGCCGGACGCTCGCCTATAACGAGGCCGGCAGCCAGTCCGGCTGGGCCGCCCCGCAGAACCACATGGCGGCCGAGGGCCTTCCCGCGTTCGTTTCGACGCGCAGGACCGGCGCGCACCGGCTGAGCGCGCAGGCCGTCGCCGACGGCACGGCCGACATCGCCGCCATCGACGCCGTGACCTGGCGCTTCATCGCCGCGCACGCGCCGGAAGTGGCCGGCAGGCTCCGCATTGCCGGGCGAACCGCTCTGACACCCGGCCTGCCCTACGTCACGGCACGCGCCGGCGACGCTGCGGCGATCGCCGCGGCGGCCGGGGAAGCCATCGCCGGACTGCCCGCCGCAGACCGCGCGGCGCTGGGATTGCAGGGCCTCGTCCGCATCCCGGCCGAAGCCTATCTGGCGGTGCCCACTCCCCCTCCGCCCGCGCAGAATGCGCCCTGACAGACGGCATTGTGACGCGCCCGCGCGCCGGTCCGCGCAGAAAGAGCGTTGCAATGACCGGGATAATGCGTGTTACTCGGTGCCGGGGAACCTCAGGCTGCAAAATTGGACGACACTGCGCCCGTCATAGAAATCCGGGATCTGCACAAGGCTTACGGGTCGCTTGAAGTCATCAAGGGTGTGTCGATCGCGGCCCTGCGCGGGCAGGTCGTTTCGCTGATCGGCTCTTCCGGCTCGGGCAAATCGACGCTTCTGCGCTGTGCCAACCTGCTCGAGGACAGCCAGCGGGGCGACGTCCTGTTCTGCGGCGAAAGCGTGGCCTGGAAGGGCCAGGGCCTCGGCCGCCACCCCGCCGACCGCCATCAGGTCATCCGCATCCGCACCAATCTTTCGATGGTGTTCCAGCAGTTCAATCTCTGGTCCCACATGACGATCCTGCAGAACGTCATGGAGGCGCCGCTGACCGTGCTGAACCGGCCGCGCGCCGAAGTCGAGGCTTCGGCCCGCAAGTACCTCGCCAAGGTCGGCATCGGCGAGAAATGCGATGTCTACCCCGCCCAGCTTTCCGGCGGCCAGCAGCAGCGCGCCGCCATCGCGCGGGCGCTCTGCATGGAGCCGAAGGCGCTTCTTTTCGACGAGCCCACTTCGGCGCTCGACCCTGAACTCGAACAGGAGGTGGTCAAGGTCATCAAGGCGCTCGCCGACGAGGGCCGCACCATGCTTCTCGTGACCCATGACATGCGGCTTGCCGCCGATGTCTCCGATCACGTCGTGTTCCTGCACCTCGGCAAGATCGAGGAGCAGGGACCGCCCGAGACGCTCTTCGGCGCGCCGAAGACCGATCGGCTGCGGCAGTTCCTGAGCGCGACTGCCCCGGCCTGACAGCCAGACCGCTCGACCAAGAAACGACAACCGGGAGTAACCAATGAAGAAACTGTTCCTAGCCGCCGCAGTCCTTGCCGCCTCCACCGGCCTGGCTTCGGCGCAGACCGTCCGTCTCGGGACCGAGGGCGCCTATCCGCCCTACAACTTTATCAACGATGCCGGCGAAGTCGCCGGCTTCGAGCGCGAGTTGGGCGACGAGCTTTGCAAGCGCGCGGGCCTGACCTGCGAATGGGTGACGAACGAGTGGGATTCGATCATCCCGAACCTGACATCGGGCAACTATGACGCGATCATCGCGGGCATGTCGATCACCGCGGAACGCGACGAAGTCATCGACTTCACGCAGGACTACTACCCGCCGACCGCCTCGGCCTATGTCGGAACTTCGGCGGACGCCAACCTGAAGGGCACCATCTCGGCCCAGGTCTCGACCATCCAGGCCGCGCATGTGCCGACCACCGGCGCCACGCTCGCTGAATACGCCACGCCCGAGGAAACCATTGCTGCCGTGAAGAACGGCGAGGCCGACGCCGTTCTCGCGGACCGTGACTACCTCGCGCCCATCGTCGCGGATTCCGGCGGGGAACTCGTGTTCGTGGGCGACCCGGTGCCGCTGGGCGGCGGCGTCGGCATGGGCTTCCGCGAAAGCGACAAGGACCTGAAGCAGAAGTTCGACGACGGCATCACCGCGATGAAGGCCGACGGCTCGCTCAACACGCTTCTGGCCAAGTGGTTCACCGAACAGCCGGTGGCCTACTGAGTCCAGGGTAGGATCCCGGGGGCGGGGCATCCGGCCCCCGGGAGCTTGTCATGTTCGCGGCCTGCGCCGACCCTTCGGGCCTTGACGGCTTCATGTGGTACGCCTGCTACCTGACCTCGGGCAAGCAGGTCTATTTCTATATCTCGTTCGGCACCGTTCTGCTTCTCTTGGCCGTGACCGCGCCGATCGCGCTGCTTTTCGGTTTTGCAGGCGCCGTGGCCGCGCGGTCCCCGTTCGTTCCGCTTTCGCTTCTCGGCAAGGCCTATACCTCGGCCGTGCGCGGCGTGCCGGATATCATCTTCTTCCTCTTCGTGCCCATCGCGATGGATCAGGCGCTGGAATGGACGCGCCACAAGATCAAGTGCCCCGACTGGACCGAGGCGATCCGCCAGGGTGCCGATTTCATCGTCTGCCCGCAGGCGAAGCTGCCCCTCTCGACCAGCCCGCAATGGATTCACGAAGTCTACGGTTTCTCGCTGGCAGTCGTCGCTTTCGCCATCGTGTTCGGCGCTTTTGCGGCGAACGTGCTTTACGGCGCCATGCAGGCGGTGCCGCGCGCCCAGCTTGAAACCGCCGAAGCCTACGGCATGTCCCGCAGCCAGGTATTCCGCCGCGTGCTGGTGCCGCAGATGTGGACCTATGCGCTGCCGGGCCTGTCCAATCTCTGGATGATCCTGATCAAGGCCACGCCGCTGCTCTTCCTTCTCGGGGTCGAGGACATCGTCTACTGGGCGAAGGAACTCGGCGGCTCCAAGCGCCCGCTCGAAACCGAGTTCCCGCACGGCGACTGGCGCATGGCCTATTTCCTTGTGCTGCTCTGCTTCTACCTTCTGATGACGAAGGCGAGCGAAAGCGTGCTTGGCCGCCTTTACGAGCGCCTCAGCCACGGTCAGGCGACGCTCGCGGGCGAGCGGCAGCGGAGGGCCGGGCGATGACCTGCGCCCAGACCTTCGCCGACTACGCGCTGCGCTCGATCGGGATCGGCGAGAAGTTCCTGCCCAAGACCGACTTCACGCTTTGCCAGCAGTTCGTGCTGGTCGGCTCGGGGCTGATCTGGAACCTCTACTTCGGGCTTCTGGCCCTGTTCATCGGATTCTTCTTTGCGAACGGAATCGCTCTGGCCAAGGCAAGCCACAACGACTGGCTCCGCCGCGCGGCCGAGACCTACATCTTCGTGTTCCGCGGCTCGCCGCTGTTCATCCAGTTCTTCCTGGCCTATCTCATCTTCCTCGCGATGAAGCAGGCCAACCCGATCTTTTCGCCGCTCACCACGGCGGGGGTTGGCGCGCTGATCACGCTGGTCCTGAATACCTCGGCCTATTCCGCCGAAATTCTCTATGGCGCCCTTCGATCCGTTCCCAAGGGCGATATCGAGGCGGCCGACGCCTATGGCATGTCGGGGTGGAAGAAGTTCCGCCGGGTGATCTGGCCGACCATGCTGCGGCTTGCCTGGCCGGCCTATACCAACGAGGCGATCTTCCTGATCCACGCCACCACTTTGGTCTTCTTCTCGGGCTTCCCGGTCCTTCAGCAGAAGGGCGACGCGCTGTATTACGCGGCCTATTTCGCCGACAAGACCTTCAACCCCTTCGTGGCCTACCCGATCATCGCTTTCTACTTCATCCTGCTGACGCTCGCGGTGATCGCGGTCTTCGGCTTGGCGAACCGGCGCCTCAACCGGCATCTTCCAGGGCCGCAGCGGCCGAAGCTGCGATATCGCCCGCAACTCGTCAGGTGACTTCCATGAAAGACTGGCTCCGCAAGCATCCGCAGGTGCGGACGATCCGCGTTGCCGCGGCCGATCTGAACGGCCAGCCGCGCGGCAAGCGCATCCCCTCGCGCTTTGCCGACAAGGTGGCGACCGACGGGACGCGGTTTCCCTTCTCGGTGCTCAATCTCGACATCTGGGGCGAGGATATCGAGGACAGCCCGCTTCTGTTCGACAGCGGCGACGCCGACGGGGTGCTGAAGCCCACCGAACGCGGCTTTCTGCCGATGCCCTGGCTTGAGGCGCCGACGGCGCTTCTGCCGATCTGGATGTTCCACGAAGACGGCCGCCCCTACGAAGGCGACCCCCGCCACGCGCTGGCACACGTCGTCAGCCGCTACCACAAGCGCGGGCTGACACCTGTGGTGGCGATGGAGCTGGAATTCTTCCTGATCGACGACAGCGGCAAGACGCTGCAGGTGCCGCCGTCGCCCCGGTCGGGCAAGCGGCGCAAGGCGGCCGAAATCCTGTCGATCCGCGCGCTCGACGCCTTCGACACCTTCTTCACCGACCTCTACGACGCCTGCGAGGCGATGGACATTCCGGGCGACACGGCCAGTTCGGAAGCCGGCCTCGGTCAGTTCGAGATCAACCTGATGCACCAGGACGACGCGCTGCGCGCCGCCGACGACGCCTGGCTTTTCAAGCTTCTGGTCAAGGGCCTGGCGCGCCGTCACGGCTTTGCCGCGAGCTTCATGGCCAAGCCTTACCCGGAATACTCGGGCAACGGCCTGCACACGCATTTCAGCGTGCTTGACGAAGCCGGCCGCAATGTCTTTTCCAACGGCGGGCCCGAAGGGTCCGACATCCTGAAGCATGCCATCGCGGGCTGCCTGCACGCGATGAACGACAGCGCGCTGATCTTCGCGCCGCACCTGAACAGCTACGAACGCCTGATCCCGGAAGCGCATGCGCCGAACCAGGTCTGCTGGGCCTACGAAAACCGCACCGCAGCGATCCGGGTGCCTTCGGGCAACCCCTCGTCGCGGCGGATCGAGCATCGGGTGGCAGGGGGCGACGTGAACCCTTACCTGATGCTGGCCGCCATCCTCGGCGCCGCGCTGAACGGCATCGAGGCCGCGATCGACCCGCCGCCGCCGATCACCGGCAACGCCTACGCGCTCGACCTGCCGACCATCCCCGATACGTGGGGGGGCGCCATCGACACTTTCGAGAAAAGCAAGATCATGCCGAAGATCTTCTCCAAGGAACTGATCCGCAACTACGTCCAGACGAAGCGGCAGGAGATGCACTACATGGCCGAGCTTTCACCGATGGAGCAGACGGAGATTTACCTCGACACGGTGTGAGGCACCGCTCATCGGCCCTGCCGGACCTCTCCGCTTCCCGGAGAGCGACGAGGGCCGCGAGGGCCGAAGAGCCCCCGCCCCGCCCCCCCTTGCGGCCCCCCCTGGCCCGCGCTTACCTTTGTGAACGACACGATACCCAGGCCATTCATGCAGATCGGCATCCTTCAGACCGGCCAGTCCCCCGACGCGCTCAAGGGCGAGATGGGCGACTATCCGGACTTTTTCGAACGCCTGCTGGCGGGCCGCGGACTGACGTTCCGCCGCTTTCACGTCGAGGGGATGGAGTTCCCAAAGGACGTGCATGACTGCGACGGCTGGCTGATCACCGGCTCACGCCACGGCGCCTATGAAGACCACCCCTTCATCCGGCCGCTCGAGGATTTCATCCGCAAGGCCTATGCCGAAGGGGTGCCGATGGTGGGCATCTGCTTCGGCCACCAGATCATCGCACAGGCGATGGGCGGCCGCGTCGAGAAGTTCGGGGGCGGCTGGACGGTGGGCCCGACCGACTACCGGATCGAGGGGGAACCCTTCACGCTGAACGCCTGGCATCAGGATCAGGTGGTGGAAAAACCCTCCGACGCGACACTCATCGGGTCCTCGGATTTCTGCGAAAACGCCGCCTTCCTCTACGGCGACCGCGCCTTCAGCGTGCAGCCGCACCCCGAGTTCCAGGACGCCTTCGTCAAGGGGCTGATGGAGACGCGCGGCAAGGGCCGGGTGCCCGACGAGTTGTTGGCGGCGGCGGACCGGCGGCTCGGGCGACCCAACTCGTCGGGGCAGATGGCCGACCGCATCGCCGAATTCTTCAAGCAGCCGCGCGCGTGACCGCGGCCCCAACCGAAAAAGTGTGACCAGATGTCCGACTGGACAGACAAGCTGCCCGAATCCGCGCGCGACTATATCGCCGGGCGTCGGCTGGACGAAATTGAATGTATCGTCGCCGATATCGCAGGCGTGGCGCGCGGCAAGGCGATGCCGGCCTCGAAGTTCGGGCGGCAGACCAGCTTCTATCTGCCGAACTCGATCTTCCTGCAGACGATCACCGGCGAATGGGCCGAAAACCCCTCGGGCGCCTATACCGAGCCCGACATGACGCTGGTGCCGGACTTCGCCACCGCCGTCGCCGCGCCCTGGACGGCGGACGTGACGCTGCAGGTCATCCACGATGTCTTCGACCGCGATGGCTCGCCCATGCCGGTGGCGCCCCGCAACGTGCTGAAGCGGGTGATCGAGCTTTACAACGCCGAAGGCTGGGCCCCGGTCGTGGCGCCCGAGATGGAGTTCTTCCTGGTCGCGCGGAACATCGACCCCAACATGCCGGTCGAGCCTCCGATGGGCCGGTCGGGGCGGCGGGCGGCGGCCAAGCAGGCCTATTCGCTTTCGGCGGTGGACGAATACGGCAAGGTCATCGACGACATCTACGACTTCGCCGAGGCGCAGGGGTTCGAGATCGACGGCATCCTCCAGGAAGGCGGCGCGGGCCAGATCGAGATCAACCTCGCCCACGGCGACCCGGTGAAGCTTTCCGACGAGATCTTCTATTTCAAGCGCCTGATCCGCGAGGCGGCGCTGCGCCACGACTGCTTCGCCACTTTCATGGCCAAGCCCATCGAAGGCGAACCCGGCAGCGCCATGCACATCCACCATTCGGTGGTTTCGACGAAGACCGGGAAGAACATCTTTTCCGACAGCAAGGGCGGCGAGACGGAAGCCTTCATGCACTTCACCGCCGGGATGCAGACGCATCTGCCGGCGGCGATCGCGCTGCTGGCGCCTTACGTCAACAGCTACCGCCGCTATGTCCCCGACTTCTCGGCGCCGATCAACCTGGAATGGGGGCGCGACAACCGCACCACGGGCCTGCGCGTGCCCAACAGCGAACCGGCCGGGCGGCGGCTGGAAAACCGGCTGGCGGGGATGGACTGCAACCCCTATCTCGGCATCGCCGCCTCGCTCGCCTGCGGCTATCTCGGGCTGAAGGAACAGAAGCTGCCGCGCGCGGAATGTGTGGGCGACGCCTATATGGGCGATGACGAACTGCCGCTGAACCTCGGTGACGCGCTCGACCTCCTGGCCGAGAGCGCGGCGATGCAAGAGGTGCTGGGGCCCGAGTTCTGTTCCGTCTACGAGTCAGTGAAGCGCAACGAGTTCAAGGAGTTCCTCCAGGTCATCAGCCCGTGGGAGCGGGAACACCTGCTTCTGAACGTATGAACCTGCTCTTCGCCAACGACCGGGCGGGGGAATATCCCGCGAGCTGGTACGCGGCGACGGCGACGCCCCTCGCGCCCTTCCCGCCGCTGGAAGAAAGCGTGACGGCCGATGTCTGCGTGGTAGGCGGCGGCTACACTGGTCTTTCCGCAGCGCTGCACCTTGCGGAACGCGGCTTCGACGTGGTGCTGCTGGAAGCCCACCGTGTCGGTTTCGGCGCATCGGGGCGGAACGGCGGGCAGGTCGGCACCGGTCAGCGGCAGCATCAGGAAGACTTGGAATCGGCCTTCGGCCAGACCATCGCGCACGCGCTCTGGAATCTTGGCGAAGAGGCAAAGGCACTGGTGCAGGACCTGATCGCACGGCATGGGATGCCCGTCCGGTTTCACCCCGGTATCGCCCATGCCTGCCGCACGGGGACCGAATTGAGGGTTTGCCATGCCAATGCCGAACATCTGGCGCGGCACTATGGCTATGACCGGATCGAACCCCTGGACCGGGCGGGCCTGCGCAGCCTGATCGGCACGGAAGCCTATGTCGGCGGCGATATCGACCGGGGCGCGGGCCATCTACACCCGCTCAACTACGCCATCGGCCTGGCACAGGCCGCCGCGGCCGCGGGCGCCCGCCTGCATGAAAGCTCGGTCGTGGACCGGATCGCGCACGGGGCGAAGGCACGGGTGGTGACGGCCGCGGGCCAGGTCACCGCGGATCATGTCATCCTTGCCTGCAACGGTTATCTTGGCGCCCTCGATCCGCATGTCGCGGCCCGGGTCATGCCGATCAACAGCTACCTTCTGGCCACCGAACCGCTGGGCGATCGCGCAAGGAACCTTTTTTCCGAACCCGTCGCGGCCACCGACACCAAGTTCGTGAACAACTACTGGCGCCTGTCCGAAGATGGCCGGCTCTTGTTCGGGGGGGCGGAAACCTACGGCTACCGCTTTCCCGCCGACATCGTGGCCACCGTGCGCAAGCCCATGCTGCGCGTCTATCCGCACCTGGCCGACGTGCGCATCGACCATGCCTGGGGCGGAACGCTGGCGATCACCATGAACCGCCTGCCCTGCTTCGCCCGCCCGCGGTCCAACGTCCTGTCGGTCTCGGGGTATTCGGGCTATGGCGTGGCTATGGCGGGCATGGCGGGCCGGGTTCTGGCCGAGGCGGTGGCCGGTCAGGCCACGCGCTTCGACCTGATGGCCGGGCTTCCAATGCCCCGCTTCCCGGGCGGCACGGCGCTCCGCTCGCCGCTTCTCGTCCTTGCGATGACATGGTATGGGCTGCGCGACCGGCTGGGCCTCTAGGCCGACGGGGGCCGTTCGGACTGATCCAGGCCCTTTGCCAACCGGAAACAATGCGAGTAAGACCTGTTACAAACCGCAACTAGAACGCTCCGCAACGAACGGGCAGGACAGGTGATCCATGGCACATGACGGACCGGCGAGATTCATCGCGAAGGCTCCGAACGTCTATGACGCGGAGCCGATCCCTGAGGCTGCGCGCGCCGCCATCGACCGGCTTCTGGAAAGCGGCGACCTCTTCCGCTACACCGCGCCCGAGGGTGCCCCGGTGGCCCTGCTCGAGGCCGAATTCGCGGCCTTCATGGGGTCGAAGTACGCGCTTGCCGTTTCCTCCTGCTCGGCGGCGATGTTCCTGGCGCTGAAGGCGCTGGTCCTGCCCCGCGACGCCCGCGTCCTGATCCCGGCCTTCACCTTCGCCGCCGTCCCCTCCGCCGTCCTGCACGCCGACCTGACGCCTGTTCTTGTCGAAGTCGGCCGCGACTTCCGCATCGACATGGACGACTTCTGCGCCAAGCTGCCCGGCGCGGGCGCCGTGATGATCAGCCACATGCGCGGCCACACCTCGAACATGGACCTGATCATGCAGGCCTGCGACGCCATCGGCGTGCCGGTGATCGAGGATGCGGCGCATTCGCTGGGCACGCTCTGGTCGGGCCGCAAGATCGGCACCATCGGCAAGGCGGGCTGCTTCAGTTTCCAGTCCTACAAGCTGGTGAACGCGGGCGAAGGCGGCATGCTGGTCACCGACGACCCGGAAATCGCGGCGCGCGCGGTGATCATGTCAGGCGCCTATGAGCACAACTGGAAAAAGCACCCCGGCCTGACCGCCGGCTTCGCGAACTGGCAAAACCGCCTGCCCCTTTACAACGTCCGGATGCAGAACCTCTCGGCCGCCGTCATTCGTCCCCAGATCCCCGAAATCGACCGCCGGGTCAGTGCCGGGCGTGCGAACCTCGACTATGTGTCGGACCGGCTGAACACCTCGCGCCATCTGAACGTGCCCCCCGCCCTGCCGCAAGAGCTTCGCGCGCCCGACTCGCTCCAGTTCAACCTCGTGGGCGAGATGTCGGACGAAGCGGCGCTGACCTTCCAGTTGGCCTGCAAGGAACGCGGCGTCGGCGTCAACGTCTTCGGCCTTTCGGAGGACAACGCGCGCGCCTTCTGGAACTGGCAGTTCCTGGGCGACATTCCCGACCTGCCGAAAACCCGCGCCATGCTGATGCGCGCCTGCGACATGCGGATGCCGGCGCGGCTGACCAAGGCCGACCTCGACTTCATCGCCGACGCGATCCTCGCGGCGGCGGACGAGGTGTTCGGGGCGTCCTGACGGGGTCTGGGCCGGGCTTCGAGGGCGGCGCCGCGCGTCACTTCGACCGGCCGCGCCCGCCGGTTTCGTCCACTCTGCGCGGCGCCCCCGGGCAAAGCGCAGCGCGGGGTGTTGTGCCCCCCCGGCGCCTTCGCTAGGTTCGCGCGACCCCACACGAGCAAGGACGACGACCATGCGCGACCACGCGCCGAATTCCTGGGAATCCCGCGCCGACGAGTTCACGCTCTACGGCTTCACCGATCTGCCGACCATCCACGACCGCGGCGCCGTGGTGATCGAGCGGGGCGAGGGCCCCTATATCATCGACGTGCACGGGAACCGCTATCTCGACGGCAACTCGGGGCTCTGGAACCTTGTCGCCGGGTTCGGCCACCAGGGTCTGATCGACGCCGCAAAGGCGCAGATCGACAAGTTCTACGGCTACCACGCGTTCTTCGGGCGGCAGTCGGACCAGACGGTGCTCTTGTCCGAGAAGATGGTCGAGGTCTCGCCCTTCCCGCGCGGCAAGGTGTTCTACACCAACTCCGGGTCGGAAGCGAACGACACGATGGTGAAGATGCTGTGGTTCCTCGCCAACCACGAAGGCAAGCCGCAGCGCCGCAAGATCCTGACCCGCATCAACGCCTATCACGGCGTCACGGCCGTTTCGGCCAGCATGACCGGCAAGCCCTACAACTCGGTCTTCGGCCTGCCTTTGCCCGGTTTCATTCATCTCGGCTGCCCGCATTTCTGGCGTTTCGGCAAGCCGGGCGAGACGGAAGAGCAGTTCACCCAGCGCCTCGCGGCCGAGCTTGAGGCCACGATCATCAAGGAAGGCCCCGACACCATCGCGGGCTTCTTCGCCGAGCCGGTGATGGGCGCGGGCGGGGTGATCGTGCCGTCGAAGGGCTACTTCCAGGCGATCCAGACGGTGCTGAAGCGCTACGGCATCCCGCTCATCTCCGACGAAGTGATCTGCGGCTTCGGGCGCACCGGCAAGACCTGGGGCTGCGAAACCTTCGGCTTCGTCCCCGACGCCATCATCGCCTCCAAGGCGATGTCGGCGGGGCTGTTCCCGATGGGGGCGATCATCCTCGGGCCCGACCTTGCCGACCGCGTGCAGGCGGCCAGCGAAGCGGTCGAGGAGTTTCCGCACGGTTTCACCGGCTCGGGCCACCCGGTCGGCTGCGCGATCGCGCTGAAGGCCATCGACATCGTGATGAACGAGGGCCTGGCCGACCGCGTGAACGTGCTGGCTCCGAAGATGGAGGCCGGGCTGAAGGCGCTGATGGCCAAGCACAGGAACATCGGCGAATACCGGGGCGTCGGGCTGATGTGGGCGCTCGAGGCGGTGCAGGACAAGGCGACCAAGACGCCCTTCCCCGGCACCCTGTCGGTCAGTGAACGCATCGCCAACGCCTGCACCGATCAGGGGCTGATCTGCCGCCCGCTCGGCCAGGCCATCGTGCTCGCGCCGCCGTTCATCCTGACCGACGCACAGATGGACGAGCTTTTCACCAAGCTCGACGCCGCGCTGACAAAGGTGTTCAGGGAAGTCGCCTGACGCTCAGGCCCAGGGTTTCCGGGAACGACCCGAAACCGCAAGACCGCGGTGAACGCGCTCCGGCCTGCGGGCCGGGGCGTCACAGCTTGTTCAGCTTCGCCTGAATATCGGCAAGCTGCGTCTTCATCGCCGCGATTTCGTCGGCCTTGCTGTCTTTGCCCTTCGCGCCGGACGCTTCGGCACCGTCGTCCCGCTCGGGCGCCGAGGTCCCCGGCCAGCCGCCCATGATCGAGCGCAGGAATGCCTCCTGCTGCCGCCGCATCGCCTCGAAACCCGGCATTGACGCCAGCGGGTTCGGAATCTGCGAAAGGTTCCCGAACAGCTTCGACTGCCCGTCGCGCAGCATCTCGAAGCTCGCGGCCAGGAACTGCGGCACCACCGACTGCGCCTGCGTGGTGTAGCTGCGCACAAGATCGGTCAGCACATCGACCGGCAGCACGCTCTCGCCCCGGCTTTCATGTTCCGCGATGATCTGCAGAAGGTACTGCCGCGTCAGGTCGTCGCCGGTCTTGAGGTCGACGATCTGCACCTCGCGCCCCTGCCGGATGAAGGCCGCGATGTCTTCGAGCGTCACATAGTCGCTCGTTTCGGTGTTGTAGAGACGGCGGCTTGCGTAGCGTTTGATGAGAAGCGGCTTCGGAACCTCGGCCATCGTCCTCTCTCCCGGGGGTTGCGGCGATCATGCCACCCTGCAGCGAGTTTATGCTGCGGCGCGGGAAGAACACAACAGTTTCACGACACGTCCCCGGTCACGAAAAGAAAAGGCGGGCCACAAGGGGCCCGCCAGAGCGGTCATGCCGACAGGGAGGTAACGACTTGACCGTAGTTCGTGCCCGAAGGCCGGCGATCAGGCCGCGGCGGCTTTCTTCGCGGCGGTCGTGACGTCGGCGGTCGCCTTCTTCACGGCGGCGGTCGCGTCTTCCGAGATGTCCTTGCCGGCCGCGAGCATCAGTTCGACGGTTTCCATCTGGACCTTCTTGGCCACTTCGGCGAAGGCGGCGAGGTTTTCGGCGGCCATTTCGGCAGCGGCCGAGGCGAAGTCCGAGAAGGCCTTGGTGTAGTCGGCCGGTTCCTGCTTCACTTTCGACAGGACGGCGACCTTGGCGATCGCGTCCTTGGTCCATTTCGAGGAAATCTCGTTCGACTTCTCGGCGGCTTCAAGCGCGACCTTGGCGATCTTCTCGCCGAAGGCGGCCTGGGTCTTGAACGCGTCCTGGACGGCGCGGCTGTCGACCGGGAAGGCGGCCATCATGTCCTGCATCGTCTTGGTGAAGTCCTTGCTCGTGTTCATCTCGTCATGCTCCTGGCTGTTTCGTTCGGCCTTGGGCGTCCTGCCCGGCCCGATGTCCGCGATATACATGCTGCACCGCAGCAATTCAAGAGTATCCGCTGCGCTGCAGCAGAAAATCGCCGTTGCGTCGACGCCCGACTAAGTGGCCGACTAAGTGGCCGGAACTTCAGTCACATAGATCCCCGGGGCGGGGGCAAGCAGCGGTTGGCCGCCGCTGCCCGGTACCCGTGCCGGCACCAGCCTGCCCGACCGCGATGCCAGCCACTCGCCCCAGCGCGGCCACCAGCTGCCCGGCGTATGGGTGGCGCGGGCCTTCCAGTCCTCGGGCGAATCAAGCGCCCCGCCATCGGTGAAGAACCCGTACTTGCCGCGCGCCGGCGGGTTGACGATCCCGGCGATATGGCCGGATTCGGCCAGGATGAATGTCCTGTCGGCCGATCCCATCTGCCGGACGCCGTTGAACGAACTTCGCCAGGCCGCGATATGGTCGGTCTCGCAGGCAACCGCGCAGACCGGGACGGATACATCCGACAGCTTCACCGCGGCCCCCGCGACCGGGAAGCCCGAGGTCGCGAAGCGGTCCTGCTGGCACAGCCCGCGAAGATATTCCACCGCCATTTTCGCCGGAAGGTTCGTGCCGTCGCCGTTCCAGAAAAGCAGGTCGAAGGCCGGCGGCGGCTCGCCCAGCATGTAGCTCCGGATCGCCGGCTGATAGATCAGGTCGTTGGACCGCAGGAAGGAAAAGGTCCGGCTCATGAAGTACTTGTCGAGAAAGCCGTCGCGCGTCACCTGCGCCTCGATCCCGTCCACGAAATCGTTGTCGAGGAACACCCCCACCTCGCCCCGGTCCGAGAAATCGGTCAGCGTGGTCAGGAAGGTAGCGGCTCCCACCGTACGGTCCTTGCGCTTTTTCATCGAAGCCAGCGTCAGCGCCAGCGTCGTGCCGGCGATGCAGTAGCCCACCGGGTTGACCTTCGCCGTCCCGCAGATCGCCCGCGCCTCGGCCATGGCGCGCAGGAACCCCTCTTCGATGTAATCATCCAGGCCCACCTCGCGGTAGCCCGCGTCCGGGTTCTTCCAGCTGACCACGAACAGCGTGAAGCCCTGATCGACGATCCAGCGGATCAGGCTGTTCTGCGGCTTCAGGTCCAGCACATAAAACTTGTTGATCCAGGGCGGGAAGATCACCACCGGGATGTCGCGGACTTTTTCGGTTGTCGGCGCGTACTGGATCAGCTCCATCATCCGGTTGCGGAAGACGACAAATCCCTCGGCCGTGGCAAGGTTCCGGCCGACCTGAAAGGCCTCGCGGTCGGCGAGGGTGACCAGCAGATCGCCGTCGTTCGCCTCGACGTCGCGGACAAGGTTCTCCAGCCCCTGCACCAGGCTTTCGCCCTCGGTCGCGACCGCCTTTTCCAGCGCGTCCGGGTTGGTGGCAAGGAAGTTGGTCGGCGCCATCATGTCCAGCGCCTGGCGGGTGAAGAACTCCACCCGCCTGCGGTCGGCCGGGTCGAGCTGCCCCATTCCCTTCACCGCGGCCTCCATCGCCGCGGCGTTCATCAGGTACTGCTGTTTCACGAAGTTGAAGAAGGGGTGGCTTTCCCAGAGCGGGTTGGCAAAGCGCCGGTCCTTGCCGGTGGGATCGGGCGGCACCTCGAGCTTGCCCGAGGCAAGCGCCTGCTGCGCCTCGACATAGTGCTTGAGCGACTTGCCCCACCAGGCGATCTGCTGTTCAAGGATCTTCGCCGGATTGGCCATCGCCTCGGCCACATAGGCCGCCATCGCCTTGGCATAGAGTTCCTGCCCCGGCGCCTCGAGCGCGGGGTTCGGTGCCCGTTTCCGGGCCAGCGCCTGCATCAGTCGTTGCGACAATGTCTCGATCTTGTGGAGATTTGCGGTCAGTCTGTCCGCTTCGGTGGGTGCGTCGTTAACGTTTGTTGTCATACGAATGTTTCCTGCCTAGATTTTGCACTGCAGCATAACCGTCCGGATGCGGGTCTGAGGCCAGGCTCCGGCGGCATGCGAAGGCAAGGAGCGGACATGAAGCGCATGATGGCCTACGACTGGATGGAAACCGTCCGCAATACCAGCGAATGGGCGGGGGCATCGGCGCGGGCGATGGCGTCCTATCCGGTCTGGGGTCTCGTGCCTCATCCGATGTTCAAGGTGATGTCGGCCTGGGGCCGCATCACCGAACGCAGCTTCGCGCGGATGGTCAGCAAGCCCGACTGGGGCATCCGGGCGATTGTCGGCCCCGACGGCCGCGATCATGTCGTCCGCGAGGATACGCTGATCGCCAAGCCCTTCGCCGATCTGGTACACTTCACCGTCCTCGGCCGGGTGCCGAAGGAACGCCGCGTGCTTCTTGTCGCGCCGATGTCCGGCCACTACGCCACCCTTCTCCGCTCAACCGTCGCAAGCCTCCTGCCCGATTGCGAAGTCTACGTGACGGACTGGAAGAACGCCCGCGACATTCCCGTGAGCGACGGCAAGTTCGATATCGAGGACTATACGCTATATCTCGTCGAGTTCATGCGGCACCTTGGCCCGGACCTCAACGTGATCGCGGTCTGCCAGCCGGCGCCGCTGACGCTTGCCGCGACGGCCTTCCTGGCCGAGATCGACCCCGATGCGCAGCCCAGGACCCTGACCCTGATCGGCGGCCCGATCGACCCCGACGCCGCCGCGACCGACGTGACCGACTTCGGACGCCGCGTCACGATGGGCCAGCTCGAACACCTCGCGATCCAGCGGGTCGGGTTCAAATACGCCGGCGCGGGTCGGCTGGTCTATCCGGGCCTCGCGCAGTTGTCCTCGTTCATCTCGATGAACCTCGAGCGCCATTCCAAAGCCTTCGCCGACCAGATCGTGCGCGCCGCCAAGGGCGAGGCGTCGGAACGCGACGACCACAACCGCTTCTACGACGAATACCTCGCGGTCATGGATATGACGGCGGAGTTTTACCTGTCGACCGTCGAACGCATCTTCAAGCGGCGTGAGATCGCGCGGAACGAATTCGTGGTGGCAGGGCACAGGGTCGATATCGGCAAAATCACCCGCGTCGCGGTGATGACCGTCGAAGGCGAGAAGGACGACATCTCCGCCCCCGGCCAATGCCTTGCCGCGCTCGACCTGCTGACCGGCCTGCCCGTGACAAAGAAGGCCAGCCACCTGGAACCCGAGGCGGGGCATTACGGCATCTTCGCGGGCAAGTCCTGGCGCAACCAGATCCGCCCGCTGGTGCTGGGCTTCATCGACCGGCAGTCGGGTCGGGTGAAGGGCAAGCCGGTTGCGAAAGCCCCGGCGATGCGCGTCATCTAGGGGCGCGCGCCGTCACCTCGTCGACCGCCTCGCCCACCAGCCGCAGACAGTCGGGGGTCGAAAACCGGTGGTCGGCGCCCTTGACCAGGGTCAGCCGGATATCCGCGCCGTCCGCATGGCCGAGCAGCCGCGTTGCCGTTTCGGGCGCGACCTCGGCATCCCCTGTCCCCTGAAACATCCTCACCGGTATCGGCAGCGACAGCGCCCGCCCGAAAACCCGGTGCCGTGCGCCGTCCTCAAAGAGCCGCCGCGTGAAGACGTAGCCCTCGGGCGAATAATCCGACGGGCGCCCCACCACCCCGTCACGGTCGAGCGCGGCGCGTTCGGTACCGCTGAGCGTTGCCAAGAGTTCATCGGTGAAGTCCGGCGCCGCCGCGATGGTCACCAGCCCCGCCACCTTCTCCGGCATCTCGCGCGCCAGCAGCAGCGCGATCCAGCCCCCCATCGACGACCCGACCAGCACCTGCGGGCCGCCCGATGCCTCCAGCACCGCGCGCGCATCCTCCAGCCAGTCGCCGATGCACCCCTCCTCGAACCGCCCCGACGACGCGCCATGCCCGGAATAGTCGAACCGCACGAAGGCGCGCCCCTGCGCCTTCGCCCAGGCCTCCAGCGCCACCGCCTTCGTCCCGGTCATGTCCGACACGAACCCGCCGAGGAACATCACCCCCGGCCCCGCGCCCGCGCTCCGCACATACGCCAGCCGCCGCCCCTCGCCGCTGTCCAGATACTCGACCATGCCCGCCTTTTACCCTTCGGGCTTCATCTTGGCAAAAATATCCCGGGGGAGTCCGAAGGACGGGGGCAGAGCCCCCTTCCCGTTGACAGCCCGCTCCGAACCCCGCAAAAAGCGCCCCACCAACCCGCAACCGGGCGTTCCGTAGGCGCCAGACCGACGAGGAGACGGCCATGAGCCAGATTTCCCTGACATTTCCCGACGGCAACACGCGCGATTACCCGCGCGGCGTCACCCCCGCCGAAGTCGCGACCGCAATCGCACCCTCGCTCGGCAAGGCCGCGATCTCGGCCAAGGTCGACGGCCGCCACTTCGACCTGCAATGGCCGATCACTGCCGACGCCACCATCGCCATCCACACCATGAAGGACGACGCCCAGGCGCTGGAACTCATCCGCCACGACTTCGCCCATGTCATGGCCCGCGCCGTGCAGACGCTCTGGCCCGAGGTGAAGGTCACCATCGGCCCGGTCATTGAAAACGGCTGGTTCTACGATTTCGACCGCGTCGAACCCTTCACGCCCGACGACCTGGCCGCCATCGAAAAGGAAATGAAGGCGATCATCGCCGCGCGCGATCCGGTGAAGACCGAAGTCTGGGACCGCGCGCGGGCCATCGACTACTACCTGCGCAAGAAAGAGCCCTTCAAGGTCGAACTGGTCGAAGCGATCCCCGAAGGCGAACCGCTTCGGATGTACTGGCACGGCCACTGGCAGGACCTCTGCCGGGGCCCGCATTTCCAGCACACCGGCCAGCTTCCCGCAGACGCCTTCAAGCTCACCTCGGTCGCCGGGGCCTACTGGCGGGGCGACCACCGCAACAAGCAGCTCCAGCGCATCTACGGCGTGGCGTTCAGGAACCGCGACGACCTGAAGGCGCACCTGACCATGCTGGAAGAGGCCGCCAAGCGCGACCACCGCAAGCTCGGCCGCGAGATGGAGCTTTTCCACCTCCAGGAAGAAGCCCCTGGCATGATCTTCTGGCACCCGAACGGCTGGTCGATCTGGCGTGTGCTGGAAGACTACATGCGCCGCCGTCTCCGCACCGCCGGCTACAAGGAAATCCGCACGCCCCAGGTCGTGGACCGCATCCTTTGGGAAAAGTCGGGCCACTGGGAGGCCTACCGCGAGAACATGTTCCTGGTCGAGGTGGACGAAGAGGGCGCCAAGGAAAAGCGCATCAACGCGCTGAAGCCGATGAACTGCCCCTGCCATGTGCAGGTCTACAACCAGGGCCTGAAGTCCTACCGCGACCTGCCGCTGCGGCTGGCCGAATTCGGCTCCTGCCACCGCTACGAATCGTCAGGCTCCATGCACGGCCTGATGCGGGTGCGCGGTTTCACCCAGGACGACGCCCACATCTTCTGCACCGTGGACCAGCTCGAAGCGGAATGCGCCGGCTTCCTCGGGCTTCTGTCGTCGATCTACCGGGACCTCGGCTTCCCGAAGTTCGACATTAAACTATCGACCCGCCCCGAGGTGCGCGTCGGCTCGGACGAGGTCTGGGACAAGGCCGAGACCGCGCTCGCGCAGGCGATCGAAAAGGCCGGCTACCCCTACACGATCAACCCCGGCGACGGTGCCTTCTACGGGCCCAAGCTCGACTTCAAGCTGACCGACGCCATCGGCCGGGAATGGCAGTGCGGCACCTTCCAGGCCGACTTCAACACGCCGCTGCGCCTTGGCGCCGAGTATGTGGCCGAAGACGGGATGAAGCACACGCCGGTGATGCTGCACCGCGCCATCCTCGGCAGCTTCGAGCGCTTCATCGGCATCCTGATCGAGAACTACGCGGGCCGCCTTCCCTTCTGGCTCGCCCCCCGGCAGGTGGTCGTCGCCTCCATCGTCTCGGACGCCGACCCTTTCGTGACCGAGATCGTCGACCGTCTGAAGGCCATCGGGCTGAGGGCCGAGGCCGACACGCGCAATGAGAAGATCAACTACAAGGTCCGCGAACACTCGATCGGCAAGGTGCCGGTGCTTCTGGCGATCGGCATGCAGGAAGTCGCCGCGCGCACGGTCTCGGTCCGCCGCCTCGGCGAGTCACAGACCGCACCGATGCCGCTCGAAGCCGCGCTGACCGCGCTCGCAGCCGAAGCCACTCCCCCCGACCTGCGGACGGCCTGAGCCCCGGCGCCTACCAGCGCAGAAGCCGCGATCCGGCGGAGGCCCCGATCAGGGTCGCCGCAAGGATGCCGGTGCCGTACCAGAAGACGTAGAAAAGCGGCGAATCCTCGTTGCAGTAGAACCCGTAGATCACCGCCGCCAGACTTCCCGCCGCAAGCCCGGCAAAGGCCCCGCAGCGGGCGGGCCGGTCCGGAGCGCCAGAGCGCAGCACCGCAAGAAGCCCTGCGAGGACCGGTGCCGACAGCAGGATGATCGAGGGGACACAAACCGGAATCGAATGGCCGATGAACCGGACCATCCGGTCCGCCGGGGCCGTCTGCACCCAGGCCGCGATAACCAGCGCGGCGCCGATGACGGGCAAAGCCAGGGCCGCCTTCGCAAGGGACGGCGCGGCGGCGCCCGGCCGGGCCGCCCCAAGCGCCAGCGGCAGGGCGGCCAGCGCGGCCAGGGCCGGCAGCAGCGTCTTGCAGGCCACCATCGGGTCGCGCAGCGCCACAGAAAGGTCCGGCCTGACCCCGTAGAACAGCGCGAAAATCAGAAGCGCCGCGCCCAGCCCGCCGCCCGCCGCCAAAAGCGCGGTCCCCCGCAGGCCCGCCCAGGTGCCTGCCGTCCCGGTTTCTGCGGCCAGCACGGCGATCAGATCGTCGGTCTTCATTCCCGTTCCTCTTCCCCGGCACCCGCCAGCCGGCGGAGCCGCGTCATCGCCCGGTGATACGCCACCCGGACCGCGCCCCCTGTCATCCCCATCCGCATCGCCACCGCCTCGGCGCTTTCCTCCTCGACCCCGATCGCGCGGACAATCGACGCCGAGCGCCCGTCGATCCGGCCGAGCAGCCGTCCGATATCGCGCCCGGCCGTCAGGTCCCCCCCCGGCTCCGCCGGCAGGGTGTCAGCCAGTTCCTCGACCTGAACCGTCTCGCCCCCGCGCCGCCGGCGCGCCGCGTCGGCGGTCTTGTAGCGGGCTATGGCATAAAGCCACGGCAGCAGGGCATCCGCTTCGCGCCAGGTATGGCGTTTGGCATGAACGGCAAGCAGCACTTCCTGCACCACATCCTCGACTTCCGCGCCAAGCGATCTGCCGCGAGCCGCAACGACACCGCGAATGACAGGCGCCGACTCGGACAGAAACCGCGCATAGGCTGCGGCATCGCCCCGGTTCGCCCGGCGCATGAGTTCGGCCCAGAGATGTTCGCGGTCGGACAATCCCGGTAATCTTCACTTCGCCTGTTACGGGCGAAACGTTACAACAGGGGCGCGGAAATGCACCAGCCATTCACCCTTTCGTGACGCCGGTAACGACCGGCGGCACCGTCCCGAATGGACAACCACGGACGCCACGACGGCGCCATATCACTGGAGGAAGAAGATGAACGTTTCGAACCGCGCCCTGCTTGCGACGGCGCTCGCCACCGCGCTTTCCGGCCTGACCGTCTCGGCGGCCAGCGCAGCCGATATGGAGAAATGCTTCGGCGTGTCGCTCGCCGGCAAGAACGACTGCGCCGCCGGCGCCGGCACCACCTGCGCGGGCACCTCGAAGGTCGACTACCAGGGCAATTCCTGGAAGCTCGTCCCGGCCGGCACCTGCACCACGATGGAACTGCCCGACGGCCGCATGGGCGCGCTCGAGGCCCTCGACCGCGACCTGCCGCAGGGCTGAGGCTGACCGCGCCGACCCCCGGGCCACGCCGCCCGGGGGCGGACGACCCTTGGGGGATGGCGATGTTCGACCGATCAGAAGGCCGCGGGCTGCCGGACGCGCCGGGCGTCGGCTACAAGCCACGGCACTTTTCCGACATCATGGCCGATCCCGGGGCGGTCAGGTGGCTGGAAATCCACGCCGAGAACTACATGGGCGACGGCGGCCGCCCGATCGCCCAGCTGCGCCACCTGGCCGAGCGGTTTCCGATATCCGTTCACGGCGTCGGCCTGTCCATCGGCGGCGAAGGCCCCCTGGATCGCGACCACCTCGCCCGACTGCGGCGCCTGGTCGACCTGATCGCCCCCGCGAGCTTCTCCGAGCACCTCGCCTGGTCCACCCATGACGGCGCCTACTTCAACGACCTCCTGCCGCTGCCCTACACCGAGTCGACCCTCGCCCGCGTCGCCGCGCATATCGATGAGGTGCAGGACCGGCTCGGCCGCCGGATGCTCCTGGAGAACCCGTCGAGCTATCTGATCTTCGCCGATGCCGGGATGAGCGAAACCGATTTCCTCGCCGAAATCGCCCGCCGGACCGGCTGCGGGCTTCTTCTTGACGTCAACAACGTCTTCGTCTCGGCCACCAACCTGCGCTTCGATCCCCGCGACTACATCGCCGCCTTCCCCCTTGCGGAGGTGGGCGAAATCCACCTTGGCGGCCACGACGCCGATACCGACGACCTCGGCGCACCGCTCTTGATCGACAGCCACAGCCGCGAGGTCGCGGACCCGGTCTGGTCGCTCTACGCGCATGTCATCGCCAAGGCCGGGGCGCGCCCGACGCTGATCGAATGGGACAACGCCGTGCCGGACTGGCCCGTCCTTGCGCAGGAAGCCGGCCTGGCGCAGTCCATCCTCGCAGGCGCGTCGCGATGATCGAACCGGCGTTCCGATCCGCGCTGCTCGACCCCGACGCGCCGCCGCCCGCGAACCTTCGCGGCCCGGGGGGCGAGCCCGCCGGGCGGCGCTTCGCGGTCTACCGCAACAACGTGGCTGTCGGCCTGACCGAGGCGCTCGAAACCCAGTTCCCGGTCCTGAGGAAACTTGTGGGCGAGGACTTCTTCAAGGCGATGGCCGGAATCTTCTTGCGCCAGCATCCGCCTTCCTCGCCGGTGATGGCCGGGTACGGCGCGGCGATGCCCGATTTCCTCGCCGCCTTCGGACCTGCCGCGCATCTGGGCTACCTGCCCGACGTGGCGCGGCTGGAACTGGCGATCCTCGACTCCTACCACGCCGCCGACGCCCCGCCCCTTTCCGCCGGCGCGCTGGCCCGCCTGCCCGACCTTCCCCCTGAATCCACCCGTCTCGCGCTCTCTCCTTCCGCAAGGCTCGTCCGCTCGCCCTGGCCGGTCTTCTCGATCTGGGCCGCGAACACCCGGGACGCCCCCGCCCCGGCGCGGAAGATCGCCGAGGACATCGCCGTCCTCAGGCGCGGCTTCGACCCCGAACCCTGCCTTCTGCCCTTGGGCGGCGGCACCGTCCTCGCGGCACTGCTCGCGGGCGAGCCGCTCGCGGTCGCCGCCATGCCGGGGCCGGAGGCGTTCGCCGGAACCCTCTCGCTGCTTCTCGGCCATAGCGCCGTCACCGGCATCCTTCACGGAGAACCCTGATGTTCACCCTCTTGCGCGGTCTCGCCGACCTCGGCGACCGTAGTGCGGCGCTCGCCCCCTCGCTCCTGCCGCTGGCAGCACGGCTCTGCTTCGCCGCGGTGCTTCTCGTCTACTTCTGGTCCTCCGGCGCGACGAAACTCGGGACCGGCGCATTGGGGTTCCTGTTCCCCTCGGACGGCGCCTATGTCCAGGTCTTCCCCCGCCTGACCGAGGCCGCGGGCTATGACGTCTCGAAGCTAGGGCTCATGCAATGGGCGGTCGTCACCGCCGGGATGTGGGCCGAGTTCGCCCTGCCGCTCCTCATCGTGGCCGGCGCCTTCACCCGCCTTGCCGCATTGGGGATGATCGGCTTCGTCCTCGTGCAGAGCCTCACCGACATCTACGGGCACGGCGTCAGCGGCGACGATCTCGGGCGCTGGCTCGACGCGGCCTCGGGGGCGCTGATCCTCGACCAGCGGGCGCTCTGGGTGCTTCTGTTCCTCGTCCTCGCCGCGCTCGGCGGCGGCGCGCTCTCTGTCGACCGCATGCTGCGCCGCGCCGTCCTCGGGCGCGAGGCGCCGGGCTAGACCCGCGCCGGCCGCGCGCCCGCCCGGTTCGCGCAGCGGCCTTTGCCAGCCCCGTACCGCCCAAGACAGCCGTGCAAATGGTTAATCTTGATTTTTTTGGCGGATATAGGATCATCCCAAGCGCGTGAACGCAGACTTTCCCACCGCTCCCTCGATGAAATGGGGCAGCCGGACTGACCGAAAGACCTGGCTGCACGGCCCCCGCAATGGCGCGGGGGGAGTCAAGACCGAGGAGAAGACGGGAATGGCCACCGGAACGGTCAAGTGGTTCAACTCGACGAAGGGCTACGGCTTCATCGCGCCCGATGACGGCGGCAAGGACATCTTTGTCCATGTTTCGGCGGTCGAGCGCGCCGGGCTGAAGTCGCTCAACGACAACCAGAAGGTCAGCTACGAGTTGCAGTCCGGCCGCGACGGCCGTTCGTCGGCCTCGGACCTCAAGCTGCTCTGACCCCGGCCGCCCGGCGGGGGACGGTCGCGCCGCGACGGAAGTTGGCGGGGCTGTGGCCCGTTTCGTCCGTGCGCTGCTCCGGATCGTCCCCGATCGGTTCCCGGTGCCTGCGGGGCCGGTTCGGTTCATACGCGACAGGCCAACCGAGGCTCCGGGTCTCTTCCCTCACCTACCCGCGCCTCGGCCTTCCCGCGCACAGCATGGGGAAAGCCAGCCAGACGGCCCGTTCCCGGCCTCCGAAGAGGCCGCCCGCCCGCTCCGCCCGTCTTCTCTGTGCGTCCACTCCGCCAGTCGGCCCCACCGGGGTACCCGACGTCCGCCCGCTCCGTCCGTCCGCAGCCTCTTCTCGCACCGCCCGGGCGTCGTCCCCGCCGCCTCCGCCCGCGACCCTCGCGGATCGCGCAGAACCCCGCATCTCGCGCCTTCCTGGCCGGATCCCCTGACAGCCGGCCTCAGGCGGCCTCCCGCTTCGGACGGATGCGGTACCAGATCGACCCCCCGCCCATCGGGTACTTCCCGCCCATGAACGCGCCCAGCCGGTCCGCCATGCGCGCCGTGCCGTAGGCGCTTGAAAACAGCACCTCGGCCCGCGGGTTGTCGAGCAGATAGGCGTAGAGCAGATATTGTTCGGTCCAGTAGATCTGCTTTTCCTGCATCGGCCCCTTGGGGAACCCGAAGGGCAGGAAGATGTCGTGCGAATGCACCACCACCTCGCGTGACAGGGCCGGCATCGCCTTGAGGTAGAGCCACAGGCAGTCGCTGCCGCTCTTCACCGTATGGGTCGAATCGATGAACCACAGCCCGGCCTCTTCGACCAGACCGACCAGACGGGCCAGCGGAACGTCCTGCACCGGTTCCTCGATCAGACTGCCGATCGTCTCGAGCTTGCGCAGGAAGGGCTTCGGCCAGGGCTCGATCACCGTCAGCCGGCCGTGCCCGTTCCGCCTCAGCGCCAGATCGGCGATCAGGGTGGAAAAGCCCGCGCCGACTTCGACGATACCCTCGGGCTGCAGCGCCCGGATCGTGCAGTAATAGGCCAGGGCATCGCTGTAGGAAAAGGCCGGGTTCCGCCAGTGGAAGGCCGGCGCGCCGCCGTCCTTCGGGTCCGGCGGGTCAAGAGGCGGGTCAAACTCGTCTGCGAAGGGGGCCAGCCGGTCAAGCCAGGCCGCAAGCGCCGGCGGATCGAACAGCCCGCCGTTGAAAACCTCCTCGCCCGGGCGGCGGTGCTCCCATGACCGGTCGATTTCGGCGATCGAGGGGATCGCCGAATAGAAGTTCGCCGGGGTGATGTTCACGTTCTGCGCCTGCAGCGCGGCACGCACCGAAGGCGGCGCCCAGAGCGCGCGCCGGGCCAGGCCCGACAGGGTGCGAAGTTCTTCGGCGTCGAGCAGCGGCAAGGCGGTCATGCAGGGCCCCCGGCCCCGGATCGCGGGGCGTTCGGGAACCCTGCCTACCGGATCGGGGTTAACGCATCCCTGCCGCGACCCCGCACGCAGGCGGCGGCACGCCGGCTGGTGCGCCACGCGGTCGGCGAATCGCCGCGCAGGGCATACCCCGTCAAGGGCCCGTCGGCGGATTTCCGGCGTCCGGTAGGCCCGACCGGCGAAGGCCCGCATAGCCCGCCCCGCCGGCGTTGACGGCGCCCCGCTTTCCGGTCGATGTGGGGTGTGCCGGGCGGTTCGTCCCGTGCGGGCATGAACATCCTTGGTTGGGGGACCAGATGGGCGTTTCCGAAGAACTCATCGACAGGCTGTCGTCCGAAACCGGCCGCATGCTGAGCGAACGCGCCCGCGCCGGCCGCAGACGCGCGCTGGCGGCAATCTCGCGCGTCGTGGTGACCCTAACGCGCGACGGCAGCGACACCTGGGAAGAACATTTCGACCGGCCGCCGACACTGGCGAAGCTCCTCGAACGTGCCGGGCCGAACGCCTTCGTGGTCTCTGTCGCGATGCGGCGGCGGACCCTGCGCGAGCGCGTGATGATGCGGATCGCGGCCGAGTAGCGTCGGTCAGGACGGCGCCGCAGCGAGATCCGACCAGGCCTCGCCGAGCGCCACCACACAGGACCGCCCGTCGGCATAACTCACCACCAGCGTCCATCCCCCGGCCGCATCGGACCAGAGTTCCAGGACGCTTTCGGGATCGCGGACACCCTCGCCGCGCAGCACCGCTCCCTGCCGGACCTCGATGGCACGCGTCACCACGGCCCGTTCCGCGCACCATATCCCGGTCAGCGGGTCGGCTGGCGCCGAAGAGGCGCCTGAGGCGCCCAGAAGCAGCAGCGCACAGGGGATTCGCGGCCCGATCATCGGAAACTTGGCCCTCCGGAGGACGTAACAGATTCATAACACATTCATGACGTCTTGTGGATAACCTCCCGCGCCCGGTGCCGGCCCGGGGGAGAAGAAAAGTTTAGGCACATCCCGGAACCGCCTTCGTGGTGAACGAAACCTTTCGTTAACCGGGATCGGCGAACAATCGGCCAGTCGATGCGGAATTGGCCACTCGGGACAAAGCTGGACACTTCCCGTTAAGCCGTTCCGCATCGCAAGGCCCGGGGGGGCGCGGATGATTGCAGATGAACTGGTCGACCGGATTTCGACGGAAGTCGGGCAGCGGCTTGTGATGACGGCACGGCGCCGCCGGACGCGGGCGCTCGCCTCGCTCCGCCGCTGCCGCGTCCTGGTGACGCGCGACGGCGAAGGCACGTGGGAGGAATGGTTCGAACGCCCGCCGACGCTCGCCGAACTGATGGCGCGCGTCGGCGGCAGCGCCTATGTCGTCTCGGTCCGCATGAAGGCGCGCACCTTGCGCGAACGGATCGGCCTCGGCATCGCCGCCGAATAGGGCGCACGGCTTCCAAGGCGCACCGGCCCCCCTGTCCTCGCACGGCATCGCCGTGACCCGCGCCCCGCCCGGTGCGCACCGACGGCCGTGTACGGCGACCGGAGGTGTTTCCAGCCCCGCACTCCGATTCCCGCACCCGCGACGGCGACATCTGCAAAGACCGGGGCCACGAGTGGGGACTCCCTCGAAGGTCCGTGCCTTCCCGAAGGCAACCGCATGCGGGCCGCGCCTTTCCGGCGACCCCTGACCGCAGATCGGGCCCCCCCCCCGCACCCCGCACCCCGCGCAGCTCTCCCCGCCCGAAGCAACCCGCCCCGGCTCATGCCGCGTCATGCCGGCAGCGGGGGCAACGGCGACAGCCGCGACCGGACATGCCCTTCGCGGGCCGCGCCCCCTGATTCGCCGCGCGGGTCCCCCCCGGCAGGTCAGACGAATGGCGCGCGGCCGTGCGTCAGCCAAACGCGCCGGAACTGCCGCAATGCCGGGCACAGGAACAGGCCCGCAGCACCCCGCGCGCCCCCTCCGCCGTCATCCCGGGCGTCCCCCCCGCTCCTCAGAACTCCGGCACCGCGATGTCCCTCACCGCCTCCATCGCCACATGTGTCGAGGTGGTCGCGACATGCGGCAGCGCGCAGATCGTCCCGCCCGGCACCTCGCGTTAGCGCCGCACCTCCCGCGTCCGGACTTTCAGCAGATAGTCGAACGCCCCCGCGATCATGTGGCATTCCTCGATCTCGGGAACCGCGCGGGCGGCCGCGTTGAACGCCCTGATCGCCCGCTCGGTGGTGTCGCGCAGCCGCACCTCGACGAAGCCGCATGGTCAAGGCTCAGCTCGCCGGGTCGGGCACTGCGCGGAACTCCAGGATACAGCGCCCGGCCACCAGCCGCTACAGCCGCACCTGCGCCGGGCTCTTCGAAAGCCCCACCCGCCCGGCCAGGTCCGTCTCCGTGATCCGCCCCTCCGCGCTCAGTTCGCGCAGCATGGCGAGGTCGATTTCGTCAAGCGGACCGGCCGTCATGGCACTCGTCGTCATTTTCCAAGTCGCGTTCTCCGGGCGGAACGCCCGCAGGAATCCTGTCTTCGGGAACACCGACTTCCGGCTAGACTGTATAGACTGGCGCCGGAAGCGGAGGAAACCATGACCGACAAAACCCTGCGGGACGCGATCGCCGCGGCGCACCGGGCGCCGGAAGAGGCGGTCATCGCCGGGCTTTCCCGCCATGCCCCCGACGAAGCCACTCGTCTTTCGGCCGTGGCCCGCGCCGCCGGCCTCGTGCACGCCATCCGTTCCGACGCGCGGCCCGGGATGATGGAGGTCTTCCTCGGCGAATACGGCCTGTCGTCGCGCGAAGGCGTGGCGCTCATGTGCCTCGCCGAGGCGCTCTTGCGCGTGCCTGACACCGAAACCATGGATGCGCTCATCGAGGACAAGATCGCGCCGTCGTCCTGGGGCGAACACCTCGGCCGTTCGTCCTCACCCCTCGTCAACGCCTCGACCTGGGCGCTGATGCTGACCGGCAAGGTCCTGCAGGACGGCGAAGGCATGGCCTCGGTCCTGCACGGTCTCGTGCGCCGCCTGGGCGAGCCGGTGATCCGCGCCGCGGTGGCCCGCGCCATGAAGGAAATGGGCCGGCAGTTTGTCCTCGGCCAGACCATCGGCGAGGCGGTGCGCCGCGGCGCCGACCGCGCGGCCGAGGGCTACACCTTTTCCTACGACATGCTGGGCGAGGCCGCGATGACCGCCGGGGACGCCCAGACCTACCACCAGGCCTACGCCAACGCGATCGACCGCATCGCCGCCGAAGCCCGGGGATCGGACATCCGCGCCAATCCCGGCATCTCGGTAAAGCTCTCCGCGCTCCACCCCCGCTATGAAACCGCCAAGCGCGCCCGCGTCATGGCCGAACTGGTCCCGCGCGTCGGCGAACTCGCCCGGATGGCCGCCCGCGCCGGCATGGGCTTCAACATCGACGCCGAAGAGGCCGACCGGCTCGACCTCTCGCTCGACGTCATCGAAGCGGTCCTGTCGGATCCCGCCCTCGCCGGCTGGGACGGGTTCGGTGTCGTCGTGCAGGCCTACGGCAAACGCGCCGGGCCGGTCATCGACTGGCTCTACGCGCTTGCCGGCAGGCTCGGCCGCCGCATCATGGTCCGCCTCGTCAAGGGCGCCTACTGGGACAGCGAGGTGAAGCGCGCGCAAGTCGAGGGGCTGCCGGATTTCCCGGTCTTCACCCGCAAACCCGCCACCGACGTCGCCTACATCTGCAACGCCCGCAGGCTTCTGGGCATGACCGACCGCATCTACCCCCAGTTCGCCACCCACAACGCCCATACCGTCGCAACGATCCTCGCCCTCGAGGCCGACCGCTCGGCCTACGAGTTCCAGCGGCTTCACGGGATGGGCGAGCGGCTGCATCACATCGTGCTGACGCAGAACAAGACCCGCTGCCGCATCTACGCCCCGGTCGGGGCGCACCGCGACCTTCTGGCCTATCTGGTACGCAGGCTCCTCGAAAACGGCGCCAACAGCTCCTTCGTGAACCAGATCGTCGATCCCTCGGTGCCCGCCGACCGGGTCGCGGCCGATCCCTTCGTGGCGCTCGCTGCGGCCGGCCCGAACCGCGCGGTGAAGGCGCCCGCGGCGCTTTTCGCGCCCGAGCGGACGAACGCGGCCGGTTGGGACATCGCCAACCCCACGGGGCTCGCGGCCTTCGACGCGGCGCGCTCGCCGTTCCGGCGGGCCCGCTGGACAGCGGGGCCCGCGGTCGCCGGGTCGGCACCCCCGCAAGGCCCGCAAGTCGAGGTCCGCTCGCCCTCGGATCCTGACGATGTCGTGGGAAGCTACTCCGAGGCGACGGCCGAAACCGTCGCCGCCGCCGTCGCCGCCGCCCGGCCCTGGACTGCCGCCCCCTCCGAACGGGCAGCGACCCTGACCCGCGCTTCGGACCTCTGCGAGGCCAATGCCGGCGAGTTCTTCGCGCTTCTCGCCCGCGAAGCCGGCAAGACCCCCCGCGATGCCGTTTCCGAACTGCGCGAGGCGGTGGACTTCCTGCGCTACTACGCCGCCCGGGCGCTCGATCTCGACGCCCCGGCAAGGGGCCGGATCGCCGCCATATCGCCCTGGAACTTCCCGCTGGCGATCTTCACCGGATCGGTCGCCGCCCCGCTTGCCGCCGGCAACGCCGTCCTTGCCAAACCGGCCGAGGCGACAACCCTGACGGCGGCGCTGGCGGTGCGCCTCCTGCACGAAGCGGGCGTGCCCCCTGCCGCCCTGCAGCTCGTCCCCGGCCGCGGCGGCACCGTCGGCGCGGCGCTGGCGGAGCACCCAGGAATCGACGGCCTCGTCTTCACCGGGTCGACCGCCACGGCACAGCGGATCAACCGCGCGATGGCCGCCTCGGCCGCACCCTGGGCGCCGCTGATCGCCGAAACCGGCGGGCTGAACGCGATGATCGTCGATTCGACCGCCCTTCCCGAACAGGCGGTGCGCGACATCGTCGCCTCGGCCTTCCAGTCGGCCGGCCAGCGCTGCTCGGCGCTGAGGATGCTCTACCTGCAAGAGGACGTGGCCGATGGCATGCTCAGGATGCTCTCCGGCGCGATGCAGGAACTGGCGCTGGGTGATCCCTGGGACCCGGCAACCGACATCGGCCCGCTGATCGGCGAGACGGCACGGCAGGGGATCGCGGACCACATCGCCGCCGCAAGGGCCGAAGGGCGCGTCCTGACGGAACTCGCCGCACCGGCCCGGGGCTGGTTCGTCGGGCCCGCGGTCATCCGCGTGAAGGGCATTGCCCAACTCGAACGCGAGGTCTTCGGCCCCGTCCTGCACGTCGCCACCTACCGGGCGGGCGATCTCGACAAGGTGATCGACGCGATCAACGCCACCGGCTACGGCCTGACCTTCGCCATGCACAGCCGCATCGACGACCGCGTCGACCATGTCGTCGGCCGGCTGAAGGCCGGCAACCTCTACATCAACCGCAACCAGATCGGCGCCGTTGTCGGCAGCCAGCCCTTCGGCGGCGAAGGGCTCTCCGGCACCGGGCCCAAGGCCGGCGGACCGGGCTTCGTGGCGCGCTTCGCGGCGGCGGCGCGGATCGAGGGGCCGGCGCCCGGCGCGGCGCCGCCGGCGGACCCGGCCGGGGTGCAGCGCATGATCGACCGCGCCCTGCGGCCGTCCGGCGCGGCGCTCGTCAGCCGCCAACTGCCCGGACCCACCGGCGAATCGAACCGCCTGACCGAACACGGGCGCGGCCTTGTCCTCTGCCTCGGTCCCTCCGCCGAGGCGGCGAACCGCCAGGCCGGGATCGCGCGCGACAACGGCTGCGCGGCGGTCCGCGTGGCCCCCGGGGCGAAAGGCGAGGGCACGGTGGACGGGGCGCTGCCCGACGCGGCGCTGGAAACCCTGCGCGGCATCGACGCCGTCGCCCTCTGGGCGGATCGCGACAGCCTCGCCTCGGCCCGGCACGCCCTGGCGCGCCGGCAAGGCCCGATCCTGCCGCTCCTGACCGAGGCTGACATGGGACCGCGGCTCAGGATCGAACGGCACCTGAGCGTCGATACCACCGCCTCGGGCGGCAACGCGGCGCTCCTGGCCGGGGAGGGCTGAGCGCCGGCGCGGACCTGCGGCGGCCGGCCGGATTGACCGCATCCGCCGGGCATTCGGCGGAAGCGGCGGGAACTGGTCCCCCTGCTGGAACAAACCCGCCGCCGGGAAACCCCGGACTTGACGCAACCGCGCGAATGACGGCGGATCGGGCGGCAAACAACCGCCGGAACCGCCCGGAATGAAGATCGCCTTCTACGCGCCCCTGAAGCCTCCGGGCCATCCGGTCCCCTCGGGGGACCGGCTGATGGCGCGTCAGTTCATCTCGGCGCTCGGCCTTGCCGGCCATGACGTTACGCTCGCCTCCGAACTCCGCGCCCGCCTTCCCGAACCCCAGGACTTCGCCGCCGCGGCCGACATCGCCGCCCGCGCCGAGGCCGAGGTCGCCCGGCTGACCGACGCCTGGAAGCACCAGGGCTCGCCCGACCTGTGGTTCGCCTACCACCCCTACTACAAGTCCCCCGACCTCATCGGCCCGCCGCTCTGCGCCCGCTTCGGCCTGCCCTATGTCACCGCCGAAAGCTCCTACTCCGCCCGCCGGAACGAAAGCATCTGGGCCGAAACGCAGCGGCAGGTCGTGGCCGGCCTCGGACGGGCGGCGGTGAACCTCTGCCTGACCCGGCGCGACCGCGACGGCATCCACTTCGCCCTGCCCGGCGCCCGCACCGCGATGATCGAACCCTTTGTCGAGCCGGGCCGCTTCCCCGCACCCGACCGCGCGGGGCGGACCGGTCCGGTCCGGCTGGTCAGCGTGGCGATGATGCGGGCCGGCGAAAAGGCCGACAGCTACAGCCTTCTCGCCGACGCCCTTGCCCGGCTTCCCGCCGACCTCGACTGGCGGCTGGAGGTTCTGGGCGACGGGCCCGCCGCCGATACCGTCCGGCGCGCCTTCGCCCCGGTCGCGGAGCGCGTCGGATGGGCCGGGCTGGCCGACCCCGCCGCCGTCGCCCGGGCGCTGGCGGATGCCGACCTCTACGCCTGGCCCGGCTTCGGCGAAGCCTACGGGCTCGCCTATCTCGAGGCGCAGGCCGCCGGGCTTCCCGTCGTCGCCCAGGCCACCGCCGGCGTGCCCGAAGTGGTGCGGGACGGCGAAACCGGGCTTCTGGTGCCGGAACGCGAACCGGAACTTTACGCCCGGGCGCTCGCCCGGCTGATCCGCGATGCCGCCCTGCGCCAAAGCCTCGGCCGGGCCGCGCATGAGCGTGTGCTGGCGCGCCACAGCATCGGGGCGGCGGCGGCCCGGCTGCGCCAGATCCTCTCCGGGGCACTGGGATGGGCGGACTGACCCAACCTGACCCCTTCGCCCCGCTCACGGCCGAACTCGCGGCCTGGTCGGAAACCGGCCGCGCCGCACCCCTGTGGCTGCGCGACGACGACGCGGCCCTGCCCACCCCCGCGCTCGACCGGCTGCTCGCGCTCAGCGCGGCGGCCGCCGTTCCGGTAACCCTCGCGGTCATCCCCGCCACGACGGGCAAAGCCCTCGCCGCCCGCCTCGCCGCCGCGCCGGGCGTTTCGGTGGCGGTCCACGGCTGGCGCCACGCCAATCACGCCCCGCCGGGCCGGAAATCCGCCGAACTCGGCCCCGAACGTCCCGCCGCGACCATCCTGGGCGAGCTGTCGCGGGGCCGTGCCCGCCTCGCGCACCTCTTCCCCGCCCAGGCCATCCCGCTTCTTGTCCCCCCCTGGAACCGCATCGACCCGGGCCTCCTGCCGCCGCTTCCCGCGCTCGGCTTCCGCGCCCTGTCCACCTTCGGGCCGGAACCTCCGGACCAGCTGCTGCCCTTCGTGAACACCCATGCCGACCTGATCGACTGGCGCGGCACCCGGGGCGGCCGCGAACCGGCGCGGCTTGTGGCCGAACTCGTCGCCCGCCTTGGCGCCCTGCGCGGCGGCGCGGCCGGGGTCGCGGGCCTGCTCACCCATCATCTCGTGCATGACGAAGCCGCCTGGGCCTTTCTGGAGGACCTTTTCGTCGCCACCCGCCGCGCCGGCGCAAGCTGGCTTCCCGCTGCGGCGCTTCCCGGTCTTGCCGCCCCCGCCTGACTGGCGCCAGATCAAGCCTCCGCCGTCATCCCGTCCGCCGTCACGAAGGCGCCCGGCAGGATCGCCCGCGCCTCGGCCTCGATCGCCGCAAGCTCGGCATCGGTCCGCCAGGGCGCGTGGTGGATCATCCCCGCCCGCGCCACCCCCGCCGCCTCGGCAAGACGAACCGCCTGCTGCCAGGTCGAATGCCCGAAGCCCTTGTAGCGCGCCATTTCGGAATCCAGATAGCTCGCGTCATAGATGAAGAGATCGGCGCCCCGGATCAGTTCGATCACCGTCGGGTCGAGCGTCCCCGGCTCGTGTTCGGTGTCGGTGACGATGCAAACCACCTTGCCCCCCCATTCCACCCGGTACCCCACCGCCCCGCCCGGATGGTTGAGCCGCCGGGTCAGAAGCCTGAGCCCCGGCGCGGGTTCAAGCACGGCCCCGGGCTCGAAGTCGTGGAAGCGCAGCCTGGCGGGGCAGACGTCCGGCCCCACCGGAAAGAACGGCGGCCCCATGAAGTCGCCGATCATCTGGCGCGTCGTCGTCGTGCCGAAAAGATGACCCGACCAGAAGTCGATCTCCGCCGCCGGGTTGTAGAGCGGCGCGAAGAACGGAAATCCCAGGATGTGGTCGTAGTGGCAATGCGTGAACAGCAGATGCAGCCGGGTCACGCCTTCCGCCGCCAGCGCCTTTCCGGCGGGCCCGACGCCCGATCCCGCGTCGAACAGAAGGCAGACCGGCCCGCAGCGCATCTCGATCGACATCGTCGCGCCGCCAAAGCGCCGGAACGCCTCGCCCGACACCGGAAGACTGCCCCGCGTTCCCCAGAAGCGTAGCCGGATGACCGGGTCGGCAGTCACGCCGGAAAGCCCCGACCCGCGCGGCGCAAAGGCCACGGGTCAGCCGCGCGCACGTCCAGCCTTCATCTTTCCCTCCCACAGGTCCGGGAAGATGCTAGTCAAACGCCGCTGCCGAGGCGAGCGCATTTCCGGGAAGGCACGGAAAGGCGCCGGAACCGTTTCCCCGGCGACTGCCTGACGCAAACCGGAGGAAGAATTGTCGCGCGACACCGCCAGCCTTCCCTTCCGCTTCGCGGTGGTGGCGGACGCGCATTTCCACGATCCGCGCGCCGATTTCGGCCATCCGTTCGGCGCGACCTCCGGCCTGGCGCTGCGCCCCCTCGCCGAGGTCTCGCGCCTGCCGCGCCTGTTCAGCGAAACCGGGGCGGCGCTTGAACGTGTCCTGGACGACATCGCCGCGCGCGGCATCCGCGATGTGGTGCTGCTCGGCGACGTGACCGACGACGGCCAGGCGATCGCCTTCGCCGGGCTGCGCCGGCTGCTCGACCGCTATCGCCGATCCCACGGGCTGCGCTTTCGCGGCCTGCCGGGAAACCACGACCTCTACGGCGAAACCGGGCGGCACCGGACCCGCAGGTTCCTCGGCGCATCGGGCCATATCGCCGTCACCAGCGATACCGCGATGACCGATCCGTCGGCCGAAACGCTGGTCGTCAACCTGGGGATGTTCTGCGGCGGCACCGCCTCGGCCCTCGCGGCATTGCCAGAAGCCGGGCTCGCGCCGGCCGGCGGCGACATCTTCTGGGAAACCCCGTTCGGACCTGCCCCCGCGCTTGCCGAACGCCGCTACCCTGTCCGCTCGGTGGATGGACTGTCGACCCTTCACGCCACCGACTGCTCGTACCTCTGCGAACCGGCGCCGGGCGTCTGGTTCCTGATGCTCGACGCCAACGTCTTCGTCCCCCACGACCGATCCCGCCGCCACCTGCACCGCGAAGACGTGGCCGACGCGGCCGACGCCGGATGGAACGTGGCCCTGGCCCAAAAGCCCTTCCTGATCGACTGGATCGCATCCGTCGCGCGCCGGGCCAAGGCGGAAGGCAATCGCCTGATCGCCTTCTCGCACTACCCCGCGCTCGACCCGCGCGGCGGCCCCTGGGAAGAGGCGGCCCTCGGCCCGACCGCGCTCTCCCGCCGCATCCCCGGGCCGGAGGTCGGCCAGACCCTCGCCTCCGCCGGCCTGAGCCTGCTGTTCACCGGCCACCTGCACATGGACGCCGTCACGCGCTCCGGCGCGCAGGGCGGGCTCACCGATATCGCCGTCCCCTCGCTCGCGGCCTGGCCGGCCGGATGGAAGCAGGTGACGCTGTCCGCAGACGGCTGTGAAATCGAAACGGTCGCTCTCGACGACCTGGCCCTGCCGCCGCCCGCAAGTGCGGCCTACAAGGCAGAGCTGGATCGCACGCGGGACGGGCGCATCGCCCCGCTCGTCGCTGCCGGGACCTATGGCGCGCTGCAGCGCGCCCACGCCCGGCTGGTCGTCACCCGCAGACACCTGCGCCGCGACTGGCCCGCCGATCTGGCAGAGATCGCACGCCACGCCGACCTTGCCGACGTCTTTCCGCCGGACGGTCCCGCCGGGCCGGATCGCGGCCCCCGCGTTTCCGCCGCGACCTTCGCGGAAGACTGGTATCTGGCACGTATGGCAGGCGCGCTCGCCCTTCCCGAAATCCCACCCGAACGGGTCGCGCTCTACCTCGCCCTGGCCGCCCGGGCCGGCGCGCTCCTTCGCGACGGCTCGCCGCGATCCCGCTTCGCATCGCTTCTCAGGGCCTTTGCCGCCCGCGTCTCCGGACCCGCCGGCCCTGTCCGCCTCGACCTGGCCGGCGCACCGCTCGCGCCGGCGGCCGTCAGTGCGGGCGCGGGGGAAGCTGGCTCCGCGCCTCGGCCAGTTCCGTCGTCGTCTGGCTGAGCCGGAACGCAAGCACCCGCATCACCTCGATGGTGATGTCGGGAAAGTCGGTCAGCATCTTCAGGAACACGTCCTTGCGGATGCGCAGCGCCTCGAGCGGCGTGGCCGCCTTGACCGTCGCGGTGCGGGTCACGTCGCACAGGATCGCGATCTCGCCGACGATCGCGTTCCGCGCCACCTCGGCCACCTTCAAGGGCCCGCCCGCCGTTTCGGCCACCACGTCGGCGCGCCCGTTAAGGATCACATAGGCCGCATCGCCCGTATCGCCCTGGTGAAAGATCACGTCGCCCAGGCCATAACTCACCCGGTCCGACGCGAAGGCCAGAAGCTTCAGCCGCGCTGGCTCGACCCGCGCGAAAAGCGGGATCTGCCGCAACATCTGCACTTCGTCCTTCAGCAACATACGCCCGAACCTCCCGTTCGCCCGCCTCGCGCCCTCTCAGGCGGTACCCGTGTCGTGAACGCCGCCACCGGCATGCATGCGCCTGCGGTCGTCGGCGACCGTGCCTCCCTTGAACGTGATCACCCGGTCGAAGACCACCCCCATCGACGGATTCGACAGAACCCAGATCACCGCCGGATCCGCCCCGTCGCGCCGCACATGGTCGATGACATTGCGCATGGCGCGGTCCTGGCTGCCCTGATCCGCCGCCGAAAGCGGCCGGTTGAACACATAGTACTCCGACTTCCGCAAAAGCGCGCGGGCCAGTCCGAGTTTCTGCCGCTGCACCGAGGTCAGCCGCTTGCCCGAAGACCCGACATGATAGCCGAGCCCGACCGAGAACACCCGTTCGTAGAGCCCCCGCGTGCGGAAAAGATCGCGGATCACCTCGTGCACCGTTCCCACCTCGTTGGCGTAGCGGTGACTGATGCGGCCGAACAGCACGTTGTCCAGGATATTGGCCGAGGCGATGAAGCGTTCCGGATCGTAAGGCTCGATGGCGCCGCGCAGGTCCCCGGGAAGCTCCGCATGGAAGCGCCTGCGCGCCGCGACGATGCGCGACTGAAGCTCGGGCGTCAGCAGCCCGAAGCGGTGGCGCGTTTCGATATAGGCAAAGCTCAGGCGGATGATGTCGATCCGCTCGGCCTCGGTCGCCTCGGCGAAGCCGCGTCCCTTCAGCCCCTGCAACAGCTTCTGATAGCGCGGGATATCCTCTGACGACATGAAGGTCAGCTGTTCGAAGAACGGATGGTCCGGCGGCAGCCCGGCGAACAGTTCGATCGCCTGCTCGGCGATCTGGTAGCCCGTCGAAAACAGGTCCGAAGCCAGGTCCTGCCCGAGCGAGGCGCGGAAGTGGGCGTTCGCGGCAATCGATTCGAACTGCAGCTCGGGGCCGGTCGGGTTGCCGAACAGCAGGTTCTCGCCCACCGTCGCCTCGCCGTTGTAGGCTTCCGGTTCGAAGGCCGCGATCATCTGGCCGAGCTTTCGCGCGGCAAGCTCGTCCCGCACCGCCTGCCGAAGCCCGACCAGGTCGGCCGCCAGCTCGGCCTGGTCTTCGGGCACGATCGTCGACCGCTTCGCGAAGTCGATCACGTCGTCGCTCAGCAGCGCCGCATCAAGCGCACGCACCAGCGCCGGGAACAAATCCGCAGGCCCGGTCGCCCCGGCCGCCCGGTAGTCGATCCAGTCGCTGGCAAGGTCGAGCTCGGGGTTTCCCGCCAGCCGCGCCTCGCGCACCGCCCACTGATGGCGCTTCAGCGCGTCCCCGTCGCGTTCCGGCCCCGACAGGGGCGCGTGCTTCAGCCCGTAGACGAGGTTGTCGCGCAGCGTCCCGAAGAACAGGAACGGCTCCGGCGCCAGATAGGTGATGCCGCGCCCCACCCGCGAATCCGGCAGCGAAAGCACATCCTGTTCGCCCACCGTGATCCTGCCCCGGGCCGGCCAGACGCCGCGCGCCACCGTCTCGGCGAAAATCTCGGCGCTTGGCGTGTCACTGGTCAGCGCCACCAGCTCGCCCGGCGAGATCTGCACACTCACCCGGTCGAGGATCGTGCTGCCGCTGTCGTCGTCCACACCCAGCGACACCGTGGCCAGCGGGTGGTCGAGCGGCTGGCGTTCACCCGACAGATCCGGCGCCTGAACCGCCGGGTCGATCATTCCGTCGATGGCGAACTGGTTGACCACCTGCGTGTACTTGACCTGCACGTCCTGCCGGTTCTGGTCCCAGCTGATCAGGTCGTTCAGCGGGCCGGGCAGGTCCTTGTAGGCCCCGATCACCGCAACCAGCTGCCCGATGTCCAGGTTGCCGCGCAGCGCCAGATAACCGCCGACGCTGTAGAACAGGAACGGCGTGATCGAGGCGAGGAAGTTGTTGATGAACTTCACCAGGAACTTCCACTGGTAGATGTCGTAACGGATCTTGAAGATCAGCCCCAGCCGCCCCGCCACGTCCGCCCGCTCGAAGTTCGAGGTGTCGTAGGCGCGGATCGTGCCGATCCCCTCGACGATCTCGCTGACCCGCCCGGCAAGCTCGCGCGCCGTAAGCTGCCGCTGCCGGCCCAGCACCAGAAGCCGCCGCCTGAGGCGCGGAATGATCAGCGCCTGCACGCTGACCAGCGCCGCCGTGATGACGCCCAGCCAGAAGCTCTGCACAAAGATGAAGACCAGTGCCGTCAGTGCCTGCCCGCCAAGCTGCACGGGCACCACGAAGGCATCCCCCGTGAAGCCGCCCAGCGGCTCCACCTCGTCCTTCACCATGCTCGAGATTTCGGCACCCTTCAGCCGTTTGAAGGTCTCCGGCGGAAACCGCAGGATGCGGTCCACAAGCTCGAACCGGATGCGCCGCAGAAGCCGTTCGCCCAGCCGGCCCTTGTAGGTGTTGATGTAGTACTTGAAGAGCCCGTTGATGATGACGAGGCCCAGGAACACTCCGCTCAGCGCGAAAAGCGTCGGCATCCGTTCCAGCGGCAGGCCCGGGAACAGCATCACATGGCCGACAAGCGGCAGGTCGAACTCGATCGTCATGAACAGCTGCGTGGCGTCCGGCGTGTCGAAACCGTCGCCCTGGATCGGGCCGTTGACGATCTGCTTGGGCAGGTCGAAGGACAGGAAATAGGGGACCATCGACAAAAGCACGACCAGCAGGATCCAGAGCTGCTGGGCGCTCGTGTGCCGCCAGATATATCGCGAAAGCCGGGGTTCCATCGCCCTCAGCGCACCTCGCGCCGACATGTCGGACGAAGCTTTCCCACCCCGGCAGGACCCGTCATCATGTTTCCCGCATCCCCGATCCGGACCCCCGGCGACCTTACCGCAGGGCTGGCGGAAATCCACCCATTCCTGCGTGCGTCCGCCCCGATCCGTTCACAGAAGCTCGCGCAGCAGCCGCGCCGTCGCCGCCGCCCCGCCCAGGTCGAGCGGCGACGGTGGCGGCGCCGGCCCGGCAAGGCTTGCCGCCACCGCCCCGGTCATCGCCGGGCCGCTCAGCCGCGCCTCCTCCACCACCCGCGCCAGCCCCAGTGCCGCCAGCCGCTCGGCCCGCGCGCCCTGCTCCGTCTCGCCGCCCGCGGCGAAGGGCACCAGCACGCTGCGGCATCCCGCGCCGAGGATGTCGCAGACGGTGTTGTAGCCCGCCTGCGACACCGATAGCCGCGCATTCTGCAACAGCCCCACGAAGTCCCGCCGGAACCGGAACAGCGCGGCGTTCCCGGGCAGCCGCGCCGCCAGCGCGTCGTATTCCGCCTGCGGCAGGTTGGTGCCGCCGATCAGCGCCCAGCTTCCCGACCCGGGAAGCCGCCCCGCCGCCTCGGCCGCCGCCGCTAACAGCGCCCCCCCCACCGCACCCCCGCCCGCCGAGACGACGACGTCGAAGCGGTCTTCGGCGGGCGGGGGAAGCGGCGCCGCCACGAGGCCGGTATAGGCCACCAGGTCCGCCAGCCCCGCGGCCAGCGGAAAGGTCTCTTCCAGCCGCGCGAAGGACGGATCGCCATGCACCAGGATGCAGTCGTAGTACGTCCGCGCCAGCGACGCGCTTTCCTCGTCGCGGCCGGGCTTGGCGCGCTCCTGCAGGATGTCGCGCACCGATGCCGCCACGCGCGGGCGAGAGGGCAAGGCGTGGATCGCCTCCATCAGCGGCAGAAGCTCGAAACGCACCTGACGGCGGCCGAAGGGGAAGGCCTCGGTCACCACGATATCCGGCGCCGCCGCGCGGAAGGCCGCCAGAAGCAGGTCGCGCCGCATCTCCCGGAAGGCATCTGTCAGCGGCCGCCCCTCGCCGTCGGCCAACCCCGTAAACCCCGCGTCCGACCGGATTTCCGGCAGCGCCACATGCGCCACCCCCGGGCCGGGAAACCCCGGAACCGGAGTGCCCCCGGTGACCACCGTGACCTCGAACCCGTCCGCGGCCAGCGCCGCCGCGATCCGGCTCGCCCGGGCGAGGTGCCCGATCCCGAGCAGGTGCTGGACATAGAAGAACACGCGCGGCGAGGGTCTCATGGCATCCGGCTTTCCCTGAACAGCGCCAGCAGCCGGCGCAGCCCGGCCTCATGGTCGAATTCGCTGCGCACCCGCGCCTCGGCGGCCCGCCCCAGCGCTGACCGAAGCGCCGGGTCACCGATCAGCCGCGCCAGCGCCCCGGCCAGCGCGCCGGGATCGTCCGGCGGCACCAGAAGCCCGTTTTCGCCGTCGCGGATCAGTTCCGGAATGGCGGAAACCCGGGTGCTGACGCAAGCCAACCCCTGGCTCGAAGCCTCGACCAGCACGTTCGGCAACCCGTCCCGGTCGCCGTCCCCGGCCACCCGGCAGGCCAACGCGAAGACATCCGCCGCGCGGTAAATCCGCAGCACCTCCGGCTGGTCCAGCGCCCCGCGCCAGACCACCCTGTCCCCCATCCCCAGCGCCCCGGCGCGCGCGCGAAGTGTCGCGACATCGCCGCCGCCGACATGCGTGAAGCTCCAGGCGAGACCCTTCGGCAGGCGCCCCAGCGCCTCGATCAGGGTGCCGAAGCCTTTCTTCTCCACCGCCCGCCCCACACTCATGATCCGCACCGGATCGCCCGGATCGGACCCGTCACGCGGCGCCCGGTCCCCCCCCGGCGGCCCGAACCGGGCAAGGTCCAGCCCGTGATAGACCAGATGCACCGGCGCCTTGCCCCCCGACAGCCCGGCCAGCCGGTCCCGGCCCGTCCCCGTGCAGGTGACCGCCCAGCGCATCTCGCCCAGCTTCTCGCTCAGGTCCCAGTCGGGCGCCGTCCAGATGTCCTTGGCATGGGCCGACACGCTCCACGGCAGCCCGGTCAGCAGCGCCGCATAGGCGGCCACCGACGCGGGCGTGTGGATGAAATGCGCGTAAAGCCAGTCCGCCCCCGCCGGCATCTCGCGCACCAGAACCGCCGCCTGCCCGAACCGCCGCACCCGGTTCGGCGAGGGGTCGCGCCGCAAGTCGCGCAGGAACCGGTGGAACGCCCGCCCGAAGCCTGGCCGGCGCGCCGCATGCGCCAGCCCCCGCAGCGCCCGCCACGGCTCCCGATACAGGTACTCGGGAAGATAGGTCACCGGCGCCCTGATCTCGTCATGCACCGGATGCCGCTTGCGGTCGGTCGGATGGCGCAGCGACACCAGCGCGATGTCCAGCCCCGCCCGCTCCAGCCCCAGGATTTCCTGCGCGATGAAGGTCTCCGACAGGCGCGGATAACCCTTCAGCACGATCACCAGCCGCCCGGCCGGACCTGCCACGGTCAGCTATTCGCCGCCGACCTCTGGTCGGCCTCGCTCACGTCAAGCCAGCCGTGGACGATCTCGTTGATGTGGTTCAGCCCGTCGAGCCTCAGGCCCGATCCCGCCTCGGTCGGGCGCGGCCGCCCCGGCAATGCCTTCAGCGCGGCGGCCAGCCGCAGCGGCTCGGCGCTTTCCTCGGGCAGCAGCATATCGACCAGCCCCAGCTCGGACGCCCGCCGTGCCCGGATCAGCTGCTCCTCGCGCGGCGTCGTGCGCGGCACGATCAGCGCCGGCCGGTCGAAGGACAGGATCTCGCAGAAGGTGTTGTACCCCCCCATCGCGACCACCCCGGCGGCGCCCGCGACCAGCTCCTCCATCCGGCTCTCGAAGTCGATCACCCGGGCCTGCGGCACTCGCTCGGCCTTGCGCATCAGCTTCCGCCGCTGCTTGGCCGACATGTAGGGCCCCAGCACGATCAGCACCGGATGGATCAGCCCGGGGTCGGCCTCGTAGGCGGCGATCACGTCGTGCACCAGCTCCGCCCCGTCGCCGCCGCCCCCGGTGGTGACCAGGATATAGGCGTTGTCCGGCCGTACCGCCGGCATCTCGGACGGCGAGACATTGCGTTGCAGGAACCCCACGAAGCTCATCTTCGCACGGACCAGCGGCGGCACGTCGAGCCCGATCAGCGGGTCGTAGAAGTCGCGCGGGCCATAGACCCAGATATCGTCGTAAAGCTGGCCGACCTTCCTCAGCACGTCGTTGCGCTTCCATTCGGCGTCCAGCAGATGCGGCGCGTCCATCACGTCGCGCATCCCCAGGACCAGCCGCGTGCCCCGCGCCTTCAGGTAGTGCAGCGTCTCCTCGACTTCGCCCTTCAGGCCGAGGGGGGCCTTGTCGACGATGAAAATGTCGGGCTGGAAGCTCTCGGCGGCATTGCGGATGATCGACGAGCGCATCTTCAGCGTCTCGCCCAGGTCGATATGCCGCTTCATCGACGTGTATTCGCCGTTCCTCAGCTTGATGACGCTCGGAATTTTCACGAAATCGACGCGCGAGCGGTAGTCGAAGGCGCCTGCGATGGTGGCACCCGAAATGATATAGACCTGAAGCCCCCGGAATTCCTGCACCAGCGAATGCGCGATGGTCCGGCAGCGGCGCAGGTGGCCCAGCCCGAACGTGTCGTGGCTATACATGAGAACGCGGGCGTTGTCCGAACTGTGGGTCATCTCAGGCTCGGTCGGTCGGGCGAGGCCCCGTTCGCGGGGCGACGCGGTTCATCATTGTCCTAAACCGGCAGCCGCATGCCCGGTGATCCGTTCCGGTACCCCGCTTCCGGGGATGTCGCGGAACTTCGTGCGCGGACGCGGCCGGAAACTCTGCAATCAGGGGGCGCACCTCCGCGTCGCCGACGACACTTCTTACCGGCCGGAACCCTGCCTGACAATGCCACCCGCGGACAATCGCGCCGCGCGTTTCCGGCCGGCCGTGCCCGCTCTGGCGGCCGGCCGGCGGAGTTCCGCCAGCCACCGCCGCCCCCGGGCTCAGGCGCGCAGTTCGCGCGCATCGGAACCGGGCCGCGCCAGAACGAGATGCCCTTCGCCAAGGTCCATCGCCGCAAGTCCGTCCCGTTCGGCCACGAAGGCCGCGGGCCAGTTCGCCGTACCGCTCAACCCCTCGGTGCGGATGATTCCGAAGTCCAGCGGGCGGTCGAGATCGGGGAAGGGAACCGCCGCGAGCAGCGATTTCGTATAGGGATGCACCGGCGCCCGCATCAGCACCTCGCGCGGCGCCAGCTCGACGATCCGTCCCTGGTACATCACGGCGATCCGGTCGGCCATGTAGTCGACGACCGCGAGGTTGTGCGAAATGAACAGATAGGTCAGCCCGAGATCGGCCTGCAGGTCCTTCAGAAGGTTCAGGATCTGCGCCTGCACCGACACATCCAGCGCCGAGACAGGCTCGTCGCAGATCAAGAGGTCCGGCCCCAGCGCCAGCGCCCGCGCGATCCCGATCCGCTGCCGCTGCCCGCCCGAGAAGCTGTGCGGGTAACGGTTCAGATAGCGCCGGTCCAGCCCGATCGCGTCCATCAGCGCCGCCGCCGTCTGGAAGCGGCTGGCCGCCGTGCCGCGGCTGTGGATTTCCAGGGGCTCGCTCAGGATGTTCTGCACCGTCATCCGGGGCGAAAGCGAAGACACCGGGTCCTGGAACACCATCTGGATGCGGGTCCGCATCAACTGCAGCGCGGAACCCTCGGCCGCCAGGACGTCATGGGCACCCATCTCGTCATGGAAGCTCACCGATCCGCTGTCCGGCGTCACCGCGCGCATCAGGATCTTGCTGACCGTCGTCTTGCCGCAGCCGCTTTCGCCCACCAACCCCAGGCACTCGCCGCGCTTCAGATCGAAACTCACCCCGTCGACGGCCTTGACGCTCGCTGCCTGTCCCCCCCCGAAGAAGCCGGATTTCCGCGTCGAGAACGATTTCGACAGGTCGCGCACCGTCAGCAGCATTTCGGGCAGCTTGCCGGGCACATGCGCCCCGCCCGTCCGTCCGACCAGCTCGGTCGACTGCACCGGAATGTCGCGCAGCGACTTCAGCCGCTCGCCGGGCTTCATGTCGAAATGCGGCACCGCCGCCATCAGGCCCTTCAGATAGGGATGCACCGGCCGGCGGAAGATGCCGTCGACCGGCCCCGCCTCCATCACCTGGCCGTGGTAGATCACCACCACCTCGTCGGCGGTGTTGGCGACGACGCCGAGATCGTGGGTGATGAGCAGAAGCGCCATGTTCAGCGTCTTCTGCAGCTCGCGCAGCAGTTCGAGGATCTGCGCCTGGATCGTCACGTCCAGCGCCGTCGTGGGCTCGTCCGCGACCAGCAGCGCCGGCCGGCAGATCAGCGCCATGGCGATCATCGCGCGCTGCCGCATGCCGCCCGAAAGCTCGAAGGGATACATGTCGATGGCGCGCACCGGGTTCGGGAACCCGACCAGCCCCAGCATCTCGATGGTCTTCGCCCGCTGCTCCTCGCGCCCCGCGCCCTCGTGGATGCGCAGCACCTCGCCGATCTGGTTGCCGATGGTGTGCAGCGGCGACAGCGAGGTCATCGGCTCCTGGAAAATCTTCCCGATCCGCCGCCCGCGCAGCGCCCGGATTTCCGGCCCGTCCGTCGGCAGCGCCAGGATGTCGGTCGGCGGCCCGGCGCTTCCGGGGTCCGAAAACAGGATGCGCCCGCGCGCCGTCGCGATCCTCGGCAGGATGCCCAGCACCGCCTGGCTGATCACCGACTTGCCCGACCCCGACTCGCCCACCAGCGCCGTGACCTTGCCGGGAAGCACCCTCAGGCTGGCGCCCCGCACCGCGTCAAGCGGCCCGCCAAGCAGCGAAAACGACACGCTCAGGTCCTCGATCCGCAGAAGATCGCCGCCGCCGGTCATCTTTCCTGCTGCTCCCCGCCCCCGCGCCTGTCGGCCGCGCGCATCCCTTTCGGGCGACCCTAGCCTCTGCCTTCCGCTTCGTCCACGGGCTTCGCCGGGCCGCCTCCGCCCGGCTCAGGGGGCGGCGGCCAGCGACGCCTTCAGCCGCGTCGCCGCCGCCGCATAGCCGCCCGACCCGCCATCAACGAAGTGCATGTGGTCGCGCCCCAGCGGCGTCGGCACGATGCAGGTCATCAGCGCGCTGTCCTGCACCAGAACCGCATGGCGGCAGATGCCTGCGGCCTCGGCGGCGGCCAGACGCTCCTCGATCCGCTTCCGCCGCGCCGTCGTCACGTCGATCGTCATCTTCAACCCGTCGTCGAACTTCCGGAAATCGGCGTTCAGCGCGATGTCCTGCGTGTAGCGCCGCGCATGGAACCCCCCGAGGCTGCCGTTCAGCTTGTGCAGGACGACCACCAGGCAAAGCGCGAACCACACGCCCAGCCGCTTCATCAGACGCGCCAGCGTCCCGGTCGTCAGCCGCGCCTCGGCGCCGACACCCCAGACGTTGATCGCCAAAGGCGGCCCGGCGGCGGGAATCGGGTTGCCCTCGCGCTCTTCCTCGGCCGACAGCTTCGCCAGATCGCCGACAAGCGCCGTGAACACCTTCGGGTCGCTTCCGGGCACCGGAATGACGATGATCGAAACGATCTCGCCGTGCCGCGAGGCCACCGGCGCCCAGCGGCAGGACAGACCCGTCAGGTCGGGACGGGTGCCATCCGGCGCGCCCGCTATCGCGAAGCGGCCAAGCTTCATCTCGCGCTCGGCCCAGCTCGCCCCGCCGCCCGAGAACATCGCGTAACTCACCTCGGAACTCGCGCGGAACCGCGCCACCCGCACGTCCTGCCCCGCCGCCCTGATCTCGGCGACCGGCACCAGCGCCACCCGCATGTCAAGCCCGAGTTCCTCCAGGCTCCAGGTCCGCATCGCCGCAAGTGCTTCCGACGCCTTCGCCTCGCCGCCCGGCGGTACCGCCACAAAGGCACCGTCGCCGCCGAAGATGAACGGCAGCCCGGTGATTCCCAGACCGTTCGACACCGCCGAAATCACCGCGGCGCCGGCCATGTTGACGCTCTTGTAGGCCCCCCGCCGGATCGCCTCGGTCGATCCGACGACGTCGGCCATCGCCAGCGACCAGCCATTGGGCAACGGATGGTACCGCGCCGGGTCGGCGACATCGCCGAACCGCTCGAAGACCGGGATCGAGGCCAGAAAGGACGGGGCGTCGCCATGTTCCATTCGCCGAGCCATAGCACAGCCCGGCCGCATCGGCACAGCCGGCGCGTCGCGCCCACACGCCTGTGTGAGAAGTTGTGCGCCGCCGCGCGGCCCCGGCGCGGCGGCGCGGGTCGCCCCGCTCTGGCTCAGGCGGCCGCGCGTCCCTATATTCTCAGCCGCCCGGCACCCCGGGTCAACGGGCGCGAAGCCCCGGGAATCAACCGAACGAGGCGCCACGTGACCGCTGACACAGCCGAACTGTCCGAAATCCTGGTCGAACGCGTGACCGCCTGGCTGAAGCGCGCGGCACTCGGCAACGAAGACCTCGAACGCCTCGCCACCGGCGTCTGCGACCGCCTTCACGCGGCGGGCATCCCGCTGATGCGGGCGCATCTCAGCTTCTCGGTCCTGCACCCGCTCTACGGCGCGGTCGGCTTCACCTGGAAGCGCGGCGAAGGCGTCAAGGTCGAGGGTCTGCGGTCGTCGGCCAACGTCTCCTCCTCGGAACGCTTCCTCTCCAGCCCCTACTACCACCTGCTCAGCCACGGGCTCGACCACCTCCGCCGCCGCATCCGCTCCGGCGACACGCCCGAATTCCCGGTCTTCTCCGACCTGCAGGAAATGGGCGCCACCGACTACATCGCCTTCGCACATCTCTTCGACAACGAAGCCGCCCAGGGCATGATGGGGTCCTGGACGACCGACAGCGCCAACGGCTTCAGCGAAAGCATGATCAAGGCGCTGCTCCGTGTGCAGGAAAGCCTCGCCGTGGCCGCCAAGATGGCGGTCCTCTCGAAGCTCGCCGACAACATGATGACGACCTACCTCGGCGGCAACGCCGGCCGGCGGGTGCTTTCCGGCCAGATCCGCCGCGGCGACGGCGAAACCATGCGGGCGGTCCTCGTCATGGGCGACCTGCGCGATTCGACCGCACTCGCCGACCGGGGCGGTCGGCAGGTCTATATCGACACGCTCAACCAGTTCTTCGACGCGATCGCCTCGCCCTTCAACGGCGACGGCGGCGAAATCCTCAGCTTCGTCGGCGACGGCTTCCTCGCCGTCTACCCCTGCGAACGCCACCGCGACCCCTCGCGCATCGCCGCCGAGGCGGCGCTCCGCGCGGTGCGCCTCGCCAATGCCCGGGTGACCGAACTCAACCGGCATCGCGTTGCCTCGGGGCTCGAACCGGTCCGCTTCGGCCTCGGGCTGCACATCGGCAACGTCATGCTCGGCAATGTCGGGCTGAAGCAGCGGCTGACCTTCTCGGCCTTCGGCTCGGCGGTGAACGAGGTGCAGCGGCTGGAAAGCCTGACCAAGAAGTTCCCCACCCAGGTCGTCGCCAGCGAGGCCTTCACCACCTACACCAGCGGCGGCTGGACGCTTCTCGGCCGCGAAGCCCTGAAGGGCGTCCGCCAGAAGGTCGCGGTCTATGCGCCGTCCAGCGACCTGCTGCTCCCCGACCCCTCGCAACCGGCGGGCGAAGACTTGGGCGAAGCACGGTCGGACGCCGAACAGGTGATGCTGCTCTACCGCGACAGCCGGGTGCAGCGGCCGGCGCTGCTCGAATCCATCATCCGCTGAGCTTCGCCGGCCGTGGCGTCCGGCGCGGCACAGGCCGCCCGGATTGTCCTCTCCTTGCTCGATAGACAGCCTCCGGCGCCTCGGCTAGGCTTGGCCCGCGACCGCCTCGCCCCGGACCCGAAGCCCGGCGAAGGGCGGTGGCGATGAGCGGGCCCGCGAGTCCGCGAGGGTGGGAAAGACCGATGTCCGAAGAATGGTCCGCGGCCGCAGCGCCGGTCGCCGCTGTCGATACTGCGCCGGACGCGGCGCGGCCCGGCGCCCGAGCATCCCGGCTGCCCCGGAGGCGGGCTTGATCCGCCGCCGCGATTTCCTCGCCCTTTCCGCCGCGGCCGGCTGCGCCGCGCCCGGCGCGCTCCGCGCCGGACTGACGCTCGCGCCGCCCGCCGCCGGTTCCGAAGGCCTGCCGCAGGTGCCGCGCATCGTCAACCTCGCCGGCATGGGCCGGACGCCGGGGCAGCGCGGCGGCACACTCACCACCATCATCGGCGGCCAGCGCGACATCCGCCTGATGACGGTCAACGGCTACGCCCGCCTCGTCGGCTATGACGAGTTCCTGACCGTTCGCCCGGATATCCTGGAATGGTTCGAAGAGATCGAAGACCGCGTCTTCACCTTCCGCATCCGCGCCGGACACCGCTGGTCGGACGGCCACCCCTTCACCTCCGAGGACTTCCGCTACTGCTGGCAGGACGTCCTGAAGAACAAGAAACTCCGCAAGGGCGGCCCGCCGTCCGAACTGATGGCGGGCGGCAAGGAACCCGTCTTCGAGGTGATCGACGACCTGACCGTCCGCTACACCTGGGAAGACCCCAACCCCGACTTCCTGCCCCGCCTCGCCGCCGCCCAGCCCACCGTCATCGCGATGCCGTCGCACTACCTCAGGCAGTTCCACAACGACTACCAGGACGAGGCGAAACTCGACGAACTCGTCAAGGCCAACGAGGTCGAGGACTGGAAGGACCTGCACGCCAAGATGTCGCGCAGCTATCGCCCGGAAAACCCCGAACTGCCCATGCTCGACCCTTGGGTGAACACCATCGCGCCCCCGGCCGAGCAGTTCACCTTCGTGCGCAACCCCTATTTCCACCGGGCCGACGAAAACGGCGTCCAGCTTCCCTACATCGACAAGGTGATCCTGAACGTCAGTTCCTCGGGGATCATCTCGGCCAAGACCGGCGCCGGCGAAAGCGACCTGCAGATGACCGGGCTCGACTTCGTCGACTACCCCTACCTGAAGGCCGCCGAGAAAAGCCACCCGGTCAGGCTGGTGACGTGGAAGCGCACGCAGGGCGCCCGGATCGCGCTCTATCCCAACCTGAACTGCGCCGATCCGGTCTGGCAGGGCCTGATGCGCGACGTGCGCGTCCGCCGCGCGCTCTCCCTCGCGCTCGACCGGCACGAGGTCAACATGGTCTCGTTCTTTGGCCTGGCCACCGAAAGCGCCGATACCGTCCTGCCCGAAAGCCCCCTCTACCAGCCCGAATACGCCTCGGCCTGGGCCATCCGCGATCTCGCCGCCGCGAACGCCCTTCTTGACGAGGCCGGGCTCGCCGACCGCCGCTTCGACGGCATCCGGCTTTTGCCGAACGGCGAACCCTTCCAGATCGTCGTCGAATCCGCCGGCGAAAGCACGCTCGAGACCGATGTGCTGGAACTGATCCGCGACCACTGGCGCGAAGCCGGCGTGGCGCTCTTCACCCGCGTCTCGCAGCGCGACCTCTTCCGCAGCCGCGCCAAGTCCGGCGACGTGGTGATGTCGATCTGGCAGGGCCTCGACAACGGCGTGCCGACGGCCGACATGTCGCCCGCCGCGCTCGCCCCCACGCTCGACGACCAGCTCGCCTGGCCGCAATGGGGCGTCCACTACTATTCGCGCGGCGAGGAAGGCGCCCCGCCCGACATGCCGGAAGGGCAGGAACTGCTCGACCTCTACCTCGCCTGGACGCGCACCGAAACCACCGCCGAACGCGAGGCAGTCTGGCACAAGATGCTGAAACTGCACGCCGACCAGGTATTCTCGATCGGCATCATCAATTCGACACTGCAGCCGATCGTGCACACCCGGCGGCTCCGCAACTTGCCCGCCGACGGCCTCTACGGCTTCGACCCGACCAGCTATCTCGGCGTCTACCTGCCCGACACCTTCTGGCTCGACGAGGCGACCTGACATGTTCCGCTACATCCTCTGGCGCGTCGCGGTCATGGTCCCGACCCTGATCCTCATCTCGATGCTCGTCTTCCTCATCATCGAACTGCCGCCGGGGGACTATTTCGAAAGCTACGTGGCTGAACTCCAGGCGCTCGGCGAAGCCGCCGACAGCGCCGAAATCCAGGACCTGAAGGAACGCTACGGCTTCGACCAGCCGCTGCCGATCCGCTACCTGCGCTGGGTCGGCGGCATGCTGCAGGGCGATTTCGGCTATTCCTTCGAATACCGCCTGCCGGTCAGCGATGTGGTGGGCGACCGGCTCTGGCTGACGGTGCTGGTCTCCTTCGTCACCATCCTCTTCACCTGGGCGATCGCCTTCCCCATCGGCATCTACTCGGCCACCCACCAGTACAGCTGGGGCGACTACGGACTGACCTTCCTCGGCCTTATGGGCCTCGCCATCCCGAACTTCATGTTCGCGCTGATCCTGATGTACTTCGCCAACATCTGGTTCGGCGTCTCCATCGGCCATCTGATGGACGAGAAATACCTCAACGAACCCCTCTCCTGGGAAAAATCCGTCTCGATCCTCCAGCACCTGGTGATCCCGGTCATCATCATCGGCACCGCCGGCACCGCCGCGATGGTCCGCCGGCTCCGCGCCAACCTGCTCGACGAGCTGCAGAAGCAATACGTCGTGACCGCCCGCGCCAAGGGACTCAGCCCCTTCCGCACGCTGATGAAGTACCCGCTCCGCATGGCGCTGAACTTCTTCATCTCGGATATCGGCTCGATCCTTCCCGCGATCATCTCCGGGGCCGAGATCACCGCCGTGGTGCTCTCGCTCGAAACCACCGGCCCGATGCTGATCAAGGCGCTGCAAAGTCAGGACATGTACCTGGCCGGATCCTTCCTGATGTTCCTCGCCTTCCTTACCGTGATCGGCGTGCTGGTGTCCGACCTCGCGCTCGCCGCACTCGATCCGCGCATCCGCCTGCAGGGGGGTAGCACGAAGTGAGCGGCTGGCTTCCCCCGCCCGGCGGCCCCCTGGCGCACTACGTGTCCCAGGCGCCCTTCGACCCCGCCTCGGTCACCGCCATGACGACCGAACAGGAACGCGTCTATCAGGCCTCGCAACTGCGCCTGATGTGGTGGAAGTTCCGCCGCCACCGCCTGGCGCTGATCTCGGCGGTCTTCCTGGCGGTGATGTACCTGATGATCGCCATCGTCGAATTCCTCGCGCCTTACGGGGTGCAGACCCGCAACACCGACTTCATCCACGCGCCCCCGCAGGGCATCCATCTCTTCCACGACGGCAGCTTCGTCGGCCCCTTCGTCTACGAACGCCGGATGGAGTTGGACATGGAGACGCTGCGGCGGAACTACGTGACCGACACCTCGGCGCCGCAGAAGCTGCGGTTCTTCTGCCACGGCAATCCCTACAAGTTCTGGGGACTGGTGGAGGGCGACATCCATTTCGTCTGCCCGCCGAAGGACGGCAACTTCTTCCTGTTCGGCACCGACCGGCTCGGCCGCGACATGCTCTCGCGGCTCCTCTACGGGGCGCGCATCTCGCTGACCATCGGGCTTCTGGGGATCACCGTCAGCTTCATCCTCGGCATCGTCATCGGCGGGCTCGCCGGCTATCACGGCGGCTGGTTCGACATGATCGCACAGCGGGTGATCGAGGTCCTGCAGTCGATCCCCTCGATCCCGCTCTGGCTGGCGCTGGCCGCGATCATGCCGGTGACCTGGAGCCCGCTCATCGTCTACCTCGGGATCACCGTGATCCTCGGGCTGCTCGACTGGACCGGGCTGGCGCGGGCGGTGCGCTCGAAGCTGCTCGCGCTCCGGGAAGAGGATTACGTGCTGGCTGCGCAGCTGATGGGCGCCAGGCCCGCCCGGATCATCGGCCGCCACCTGATCCCGGGCTTCATGTCGCACCTGATCGCCTCGGCCACCATCGCCATCCCCGGCATGATCCTCGGCGAAACGGCGCTCAGCTTCCTCGGCCTCGGGCTCAGGCCCCCGGTGACCAGCTGGGGCATCCTCCTGACCGAAGCCCGCGACGTCAGCGTCATCGCCTTCTACCCCTGGCTGCTGATCCCGACGATCCCGGTCTTCTTCGTGATCCTCGCCTTCAACTTCATGGGCGACGGCCTCAGGGACGCGGCGGACCCCTACCGGTAGGTCGGGCTTCAGCCCGACCCCCCATGACGGCCGCCAAGTCCCGGGGGGCGCGCGTATCGCTACCCCGGGCGGTTCGGACGCCGCCTCCATCGCTTTCCCTTCGACCGGCGCGGATCGGGGGGAGGACGCGGCAACGGTGCCGCCGGTTTGCCTTCTTCCCGAACCGCCCCTCAATCGCACCCGAAACAGAGGGCGGCGCCCGACCGCGGGGGGGCGCAGCAAGGGTGTTGGTCCGCGCTTTATGGTGCCTCCAACCCTGACGGTGTTCCCGCAACTGCCGTTGCGGTGGCGCCCGCCCGGGGGGGTGATGAGCGCCCGGAAGACATGCCAGTGGCATGTCTTCAGCGAAGAACGCCCGGCCCGTGGCCGGGCCGGGAGGCGGGCGCCGCCCGGGTGGCTCACGCGGCTGTTCCGCGCAAGG
>JBJXFU010000022.1:0-39048 GCA_046155885.1 Paracoccaceae bacterium | reverse complement strand
GCGCTGCTGCCCGCGCTGCCGCCGCACCAGGCGCTGCGCGGGCCCGAGATCGGGCTGGTCATGGTGCGCGGCAGGGTCAGCGGCACCGGGGCGCCCTTCAACCTGGGCGAGATGGCGGTGACGCGCTGTTCGGTGCGGCTGGGCACAGGCGAGGTCGGGCATGCGCATGTGCAGGGCCGAGACAAGGACCACGCGCGCCGCGCTGCGGTGATCGATGCGCTGATGCAGACGGAGGCCGCCGGGGCGGTCCGGCGCGACGTGCTGGAGCCGCTCGCCGGGGAAGAAGCGGCGGCGCGGGCTCTGCGGGCGGCGAAGGCGGCGGCGACCAAGGTGGAGTTCTTCACGCTGGTCCGGGGAGAGGACGCATGAGCACCTCCGCCCTCGGGTCAGGCTTCGCCGAGGCGCCCTTCGAGGCGGCCCGCGCCTTCCGGCTGGCGCTCGACGCGATGTCGCGGCCAGGACGGATCGTCACGCTGGCGGGCGCGTCCCCGCCCGAAGGCCTGTCGCCCGCCGCCGCGATCCTGCTTCTGACCCTCGCCGACGGCACCACGCCGGTGCACCTTGCCGGAACGGCGGCCGTGCCAGCCGTGGCGGACTGGCTGGCTTTCCACACGGGTGTGCCCCTTGCCCCGGCAGAGGCTGCGGTCTTCGCGGTCGGCCCCTGGGCGGCGCTGGCCCCCTTTGCCCGTTTCCCTCAGGGCGACCCGGCCTATCCTGACCGCTCTGCCACGCTGATTGCCGAGGTACCGGCCCTGAGGCCCGACGGAGCGCGCCTGACCGGCCCCGGCATCAACGGCACGGCCCGGCTTTCCCTGCCCGAAATCACGTTCTTCCGCGCCAACCGGGCGCGCTTTCCCCTCGGTCTCGACGTCTTCTTGACCTGCGGCGACCGTCTCGCGGCAATCCCGCGCTCGACCCTCGTGGAGAAAGCCTGATGTATGTGGCGGTCAAGGGCGGCGAGCGGGCGATCGAGGCTGCGCATGCCTTCCTCGCCGAAGAGCGGCGGGGCGATCCGTCGGTGCCGGAGCTGTCGGTCGCGCAGATCCGCGAGCAGCTGGCGATCGCGGTTAACCGGGTGATGGCGGAAGGCTCGCTTTACGACCCCGACCTTGCCGCGCTGGCGATCAAGCAGGCGCGCGGCGACATGATCGAGGCGGTATTCCTGATCCGCGCCTACCGCACCACGCTGCCCCGCTTCGGCGCCTCGGTTCCCGCCGAGACGGCGGACATGGCCTGCGTCCGCCGGATCAGCGCGACGTTCAAGGACGCGCCGGGCGGGCAGGTGCTGGGGCCGACCTTCGACTACACGCACCGGCTGCTCGACTTCGCGCTGATGGCCGGGGGCGAGCCGCCCGCCGCGCCCGAGGCTGTGCCGCAAGAAGCGCCGGTGCCACGCATCTCGGCCTTCCTCGGGCAGGACGGGCTGATCGAGCCCTGCCTGGCCTCGGACGAGCCGCCCCCCGACCTGACGCGCGCGCCGATGGAGCTTCCGGCGGCGCGGCCGCTCAGGCTGCAGGCGCTGGCGCGGGGGGACGAGGGGTTCCTCCTGTCGCTCGCCTATTCCACCCAACGCGGCTACGGGCGGACCCATGCCTTCGTCGGCGAGTTGCGGATCGGCACGGTCGGGGTGGAGATGGACATCCCCGAACTGGGCTTCGCCGTCTGCATCGGCGAGGTCGAGCTGACCGAATGCGAGACGGTGAACCAGTTCAAGGGTTCGAAGACCGAGCCGCCGCAGTTCACCCGGGGCTATGGGCTGGTCTTCGGGCAGTCCGAGCGGAAGGCGATCTCGATGAGCCTGGTGGACCGGGCGCTGCGCTGGCGTGAACTGGGCGAGGATGATCAGGGGGTGCCCGCACAGGACGAGGAGTTCGTGCTGATGCATGCCGACAACGTGCAGGCCACAGGCTTCCTCGAGCATATCAAGCTGCCCCACTACGTGGATTTCCAGAGCGAACTGGAGATGATCCGAAAGATGCGGGCCGAGGTCGCGGACGCGCTGCGGGAGGCGGCGGAATGACATCCCCCCAGCGCCCGTCTCACGACCCCGCCTACAACTTCGCCTATCTCGACGAGGACACCAAGCGGATGATCCGCCGGGCGATCCTCAAGGCGGTGGCGGTTCCCGGCTACCAGGTGCCCTTCGCCAGCCGCGAAATGCCGATGCCCTACGGATGGGGCACCGGGGGCGTGCAGGTGACGGCGGCCTGCCTGGTGCCCGAGGACCGGCTGAAGGTGATCGACCAGGGCGCCGACGACACCACCAACGCGGTGTCGATCCGCAAGTTCTTCGAGCGCACGGCGGGCGTCGCCACCACCGGGCGGACGGCCGAGGCCACCGTCATCCAGACCCGCCACCGCATCCCGGAAGAGCCGCTGACCGGGGGCCAGATCCTCGTCTATCAGGTGCCGATCCCCGAACCCCTGCGGTTCCTGGAGCCGCGCGAGACGGAAACGCGGAAGATGCACGAGCTTGAGGAATACGGGCTGATGCATGTGAAGCTTTACGAGGATATCGCGCGTCACGGCAGCATCGCCACCAGCTACGCCTATCCGGTGAAGGTCGAGGGGCGCTATGTGATGGACCCCTCGCCGATCCCGAAATTCGACAACCCGAAGCTCTCGGACTGTGCCGCCCTGCAACTGTTCGGCGCGGGCCGCGAACAGCGCATCTACGCGCTGCCGCCCTTTTCAAAGGCGGTCAGCCTTGACTTCGACGACCACCCGTTCGAGCCCACGAAGGCGCCGCATGACTGCCATCTGTGCGGGGCGGGCGAAAGCTACCTGGACGAGGTGATCACCGATGACCGGGGCGGGCGGATGTTCGTCTGCTCGGACACCGATTTCTGCCGGTCGCGGCGCGGGGCGGAGGGGCGGGAATGACCCTTGTGGCGGCCGCGCCGGGCCAGGACCCCTCGACAACGCTTGCCCGCGCGACGGCGGACCGCCCGCTTCTCGAGGTGCGCGGCCTGACCACGCGCTACGGCGCCCGCATCGGCTGCGCGGATGTCGGCTTCACGCTCTGGCCGGGCGAGGTGCTGGGGATCGTCGGCGAAAGCGGGTCGGGGAAGTCGACGTTGCTGTCCTGCCTTGCCGGGCATCTTGCGCCGGACGAGGGCGAAGTGATCTTCGACACCGCCGAGGGCCCGCGCGACACCCGCCTGCTGTCGGAGGCCGAGCGGCGGCGGCTGATGCGGACCGACTGGGCCTTCGTCCACCAGAACCCGCGCGACGGGCTCAGGATGGGCGTGACGGCGGGCGGCAACGTGGGCGAACGGCTGATGGCGGTGGGGGCGCGGCACTACGGCCAGATCCGCAGCGCCGCCGCAGACTGGCTGGCGCGGGTGGAGATTCCCGCCGACCGGATCGACGACCGGCCCTCGGCCTTTTCGGGCGGCATGCAGCAGCGGCTGCAGATCGCGCGGAACCTCGTCACGGGACCGCGGCTTGTCTTCATGGACGAACCCACCGGGGGCCTCGATGTCAGCGTGCAGGCGCGGCTTCTGGACCTGCTGCGCGGGCTGGTGCGCGGCCTCGGGCTTTCCGTCGTGATCGTCACCCATGACCTGGCCGTCGTCCGCCTTCTGGCCGACCGGCTGATGGTGATGAAAGACGGCCGCGTGGTCGAACAGGGCCTGACCGATCAGGTGCTCGACGACCCCCAGCACGCCTATACGCAGCTTCTCGTATCCTCTGTCCTGCAGGTCTGAGCCGATGATCGATGTCCGCGGTCTTGCCAAGACCTTCACGCTGCACACGCAAGGGGGCACTGTCCTGCCGGTGATGGAGGGCGCGGAGCTGTCTGTCGCCCCGGGGGAATGCGTCGGGCTGATCGGCGCGTCGGGCGCGGGGAAATCGACGCTGATGCGGATGATCTGGGGCAACTACCTGGCCGCCGCAGGCTCGATCCGTGTGGGCGGCACCGATGTCGCCACCGCCACCCCGCGCGAGATCCTGGCGCTGCGGCGCCGGACGATGGGCTATGTCAGCCAGTTCCTGCGCGTCGTGCCGCGCGTGCCGACCTCGCTGGTGGTGGCCGAGCCGCTTCTGGCCCTGGGCTGCGATCCGGCGCAGGCGGAGGCGCGGGCGAAGGCGCTTCTGGCGCGGCTGAACATCCCCGAGCGGCTCTGGTCGCTGTCGCCCACGACGTTTTCGGGGGGCGAGCAGCAGCGGGTGAACATCGCGCGGGGCTTCGTGCACCCCTATGCCGCGCTTCTGCTGGACGAGCCGACGGCAAGCCTTGACGCCGCCAACCGCGAAGTGGTGCTGGGGCTGATCGGCGAGGCGAAAGAGCGGGGGGCGGCGATCCTGGGCATCTTCCACGACGAAGGGGCGCGGGGCCGGGTCTGCGACCGGGTGGTCGACGTGACGGCCTTCGCGCCGGGGGATGTGGCGTGACGGGCGGTGCCGCCGGGCCGGGGCGGCTGGTCGCGGTGGTCGGACCATCCGGGGCGGGCAAGGACACCCTTCTGTCGGCGGCGCGGGCGGCGCGGCCGGACCTGATTCTGGCGCGGCGGGTGATCACCCGGGCGGCCGAGGCGGGGGGCGAGGACTATGAGCCCGCCACCCCAGCCGACTTCGCCCGCCGCCGCGAGGCAGACGAGTTCTTCCTGTGGTGGGAGGCGCATGGCCTGTCCTACGGCGTTCCGGCCCGCTACCTCGACGAGGTGAAGCGGGGCCGCACGGTGCTGTTTAACGGCTCGCGCCACGCACTGGGGCCCGCCCGCGCGGCGCTGCCGGACCTGCGGGCGATCCTGGTCACCGCGCCACCCGGGGTGCTTGCCGCTCGGCTGGCGGCACGAGGCCGCGAGGCGGCGGGGGACATCGAACGGCGCATCGGCCGCGCCGCCTTTGCGATGCCCGAGGGGATCGCTTTTGACGAGATCGCCAATGACGGCCCGCTCGACCAGGGCGTGGCCCGGTTCCTGGCGGCGCTTCAGCCGGAAAGGGGATAGCGGTGCAGCACCCGGAACCGGCCGTCGGGCAGTTCGGCGAACAGGCAAAGCTCCCCGATCCGGAACGGGCGGGGCAGGACGGGCGCGAACCACGGGGCCAGGGCTGTCGCGGTTTCGGCGGCCGCGTCGCGCCCGATGTCGCCGGTCAGCGTCAGGTGGAAGCGGAATTCGTCCATCACGTAGGGGTAGCCCCAGCGGGCGAGGTATTTGCGCTGCCGTTCGCTCAGCCAGTCGGGGCGGCGGCGGGCGATTTCGGCGTCGTCCGGGGGGGCGCGGAAGCGGTCGAGGTTTTCGACGGCGGCGGCGGCAAGCGTGGTCAGGTCGCGCGCCTCGCCTTCGGGGACAAGTGCCAGGAAGCCGCCGATCGCCGCGAAGCGCAGGCAGGGGAACTCGACCGGGCGAAGGCGCGCCGCCAGAGCCGCTGCGGCGGCGGCAAGCGCATCGGGCGTTGCCCCGGGGGCGAGGCGGAAGGGCGGCTTCAGGGTGCCGTGGAAGCCGTACCTGCGCGGCGCCTCGGTCAGCGCGGCGGGGGTTCCGGGCAGGCCCGGCAGGTCGGGATGCGCGACTTCGCGTCCGGCATCGGCATCCCAGCCCAGCCAGGCCGAGGCGGCCGAGGCGAAGGGCCCCGGCGGCGGCGCGTAGTAAATGGCGTAGCGCAGTGGCGTGTCCATGGCCCGGCGAGTAATGGGGGCGTGTCACAAACCCGTGACGCCCCCGACCCATATTGCGGTTTTGCCGTCCCTGCCAGCCACCGCGCGGCGCGGGGCCCTCGGCTGCCGCAGACGAACCGGACGATGACCCGATGACCATCCATTCCCCTCCGGCCACAGTCGATGACGTGGTGCTGGCCAACGCGGTGCTGGTCCTGCCGGGCGGGTCCGTCACCGGCTCGCTCCGCCTTGCGGACGGCCTGATCGCCGACATCGCCGAGGGGCCGGGCGTCCCGAAGGGGGCCTTCGACTGCGAGGGCGATCTGGTCCTGCCGGGGCTGATCGAGCTGCACACCGACAATCTGGAACGCCATATCGAGCCGCGCCCCAAGGTGCACTGGCCGCATGCCGCCGCGATTCTGGCCCATGACGCCGAACTGGCGGGCGTCGGGATCACCACGGTCTTCGACGCGCTCCGGGTGGGGTCGGTCGTTTCGGAAACGAAGGCGCGGTTCGGCGAATATGCACGCGCGCTGGCCACCGAGATCATCGACATCCGCGACAGCGGCCTTTTGCGCATCAGCCACTTCCTGCACCTGCGCGCCGAGGTCTGTTCCGAGACCCTGATCGAGGAACTCGACAAGTTCGGGTCCGGCGACGGCGTCGGCATCGTCAGCCTGATGGACCACACGCCCGGCGCGCGGCAGTTCCGCGACATCTCGAAGCTTTACGACTATGTCAGCCGCAAGCACGGGGTGACCGACGAGGAGTTCGCCCGGCACGTCGAAGACCAGCGGGCGCTGAGCGCGCGGCTCGGGTCCGCGCACGAGGCCGCCGCGGTGGCTGCCGCGCGGCGGTATGGCGCGGTTCTGGCAAGCCATGACGACACCACCGACGATCAGGTGGGCGTGTCGCGCGCGCTGGGCGTGACCTTCGCCGAGTTCCCGACGACATTCGAGGCGGCGGCGGCCTGCCGAAGGGCCGGGATAGCGGTGATGATGGGCGCGCCGAACCTGATCCGGGGCGGGTCGCATTCCGGCAACGTCGCGGCGGGGTCGCTGGCCGAGGCGGGGCTTCTCGATATCCTGTCGTCGGACTATGTGCCCTCGGCTTTGGTGCATGCCGCGCTGGACCTGGGCGACATCCTCGGCGACGTCGCGGCCGGGGTTGCGACCGTCACGTCGGAACCGGCCCGGGTAAGCGGGCTGAGCGATCGCGGCCGCATCGAGATCGGCAAGCGCGCCGACGTGATCCGGGTGCGGCGCGCCGGCGGGGTCGCTTTGGTGCGCGGAACCTGGGTCGCGGGCCGCCGGGTCGGGTAAGGCGGGTCGGGCAAGGCAGGACGGGCAAGGCGGGACGGGCAAGGCGGGACGGGCAAGGCGGGCCGCGCGCGTCTGGCGCTGTCGTGACTGGCATTTCCGGCGGATTTCGCCGAGTGGTGGACCCGCGCGGCGGCGGAGGACAGCGATGCGGCACGGAAGGGCGATGGCACTAGTGGCGCTTCTGGCGGGCGCAATTGCCGGCGACGCCAAAGCGGCGGACTTCCTGGTCCGCCCGGTCACTCCCGCTGCGGGCGGGTCCGTGGATGCGCCAGAGGGGGCCAGGACCTGGCCTTCGGTCGAGGCGGTGCTGAAATCCGGCGGCCTGAAGGGCGGCGACCGCATCCTGCTGATGGCGGGCGATCACGGCCCGCTGGTCGTGCGCGGCGCGCGTTTCGCCGTTCCGGTGGTCATCGAGCCGCAGCCGGGCGCGGCCGCGCATGTCGGCTCGATCACCACCAACGACGCGGCCTTCGTCACCTTCCGGGGCCTTCAGGTCTGGCCGAAGGGCGGAGCGATGCCCGGCTTCGCGGTCGTGCTGAGCGGCAAGAAGACCGCGGATCTGGTGTTCGAGGGCCTCGACATCCGGTCCGCCGATGACGCGGCCGGTTTCGCGGGCTGGGCGCTGGAGGATTGGCGGGCGAACAAGGTCAGCGGGATGCTGCTGCAGGGCGCGCGCACGACGGTGCGCGATGTGACGGTGACGGGGGCCTATAACGGCATCCTGCTGACCGGCGATGGCGGGGTGATCGAGGGCAGCCTGGTGGACGGCTTTTCCGGCGACGGGATGCGGGCGCTCGGCAATGACTCGCGCATCTCGCACAACACCATCCGCAACTGCATCATCATAAACGACAGCCACCGCGACGGCATCCAGTCCTATTCGACGGGCCCGGACGACAAGCCCGGGGCAGGAACGCAGCGGCGACTGGTGATCGAGGGCAACCGCATCCTGGAATGGACCCTGCCGGTGGCCAGCCCCCTGCGCTGCGCGATGCAGGGCATCGGGATGTTCGACGGGATGTTCGACGGGGTGCGGATCGAGAACAACGTCATTGTTGTGTCGGCCTATCACGGCATCGCCATGGCGGGGGCGCTGAATTCGGTCATTCGCAACAACACGGTGGTGGCGGCGAACGGACGGGGCGGCAAGCGGCCCTGGATACGGGTCGGCGCGCACAAGAACGGCACGCCTTCGGGGAACGTGCTGGTGACCGGGAACCTGACGAACTTCCTGAATACCAAAGCGGACGCGGGCAAGGGCATCGTCGTCAGCGGCAACGTCACTGCGGTGCCGCTCAGGGATTTCGTGGACTTCGGCAGGCTCGACCTGCGGCTCAGGCCGTCATCGCCGGCGGTGGACGCGGCCGACCGAGTGGCCTCGGCGGCGACGGACATCGACGGGGTGGCGCGCTGGAAGGGCCAGGGGCCCGACGCGGGGGCCCACGAGAGTTACTAGGGCCCCAGGGGGGCATTCGGAGGCCTTCGGCGGTCTGCGCCCGGTTGCGCGCATCAGCCCGGGCGGCGCGCCGAATAGAGCGTCAAGGTCGCCGGAATCAGCATTCGGTCCCCCTGGCGGAACGCCGCGAAAGCCTCGGCGACCCGGCTTTGTATCGCAATCTTGTCAGCCTCCGACCCGCCGCATTCGCGGATGATACGCGACGCCGGCCCGAGCCGCGTGCTGAAGGCCGCCAGTTCGTCAAGGTCGGACCCGCCGTTCAGCCCGACTGCCGCAGTCGCGCCGCTGACATCGGCAAGCCCGGCATCGCGAAGGATGCCCGTCACGTAGCCGATCTCCGCGAAGGCCAGCGCCCCCGGTGCGCGGGGATTGCCGGGGCCGGACGGGGCGCCGAAGTGGGCCGACGCGATGCGGCCGGGCACCGAGAACCAGGGATTGCCCTCTGGCCCCGCCCAGCAGACGAAGGTCATCCTGCGTCCGGGACGGAGCGCGCGGGCGATGTTCGTGAAGGCCGCGCCAGGATCGGCGAAGAACTGCACGCCCATGCGCGAGATGACGCGGTCGAAGGGCGTGCCGCCGAAATCGTCGGTCGCGGCATCGCTGACCCGGAAGGTGGCGTTTCCAATGCCCGCCCCGGCGGCCAGTTCGCGCGCCCGTTCGACCAGCAGCGGCGAGATGTCGGCCCCGACCGCCGCCCCCCCGGGACCGGCGGCGAGGGCCGCGCGCAAGGTCGTGGGGCCGGTTCCGCAGCCGATGTCCAGCACCCTGTCGCCGGCCGCGATCCGAGCGCTTTCGAAAAGAAGGTCCATCGCCGACTCCAGCATGGCGTCAAGCGCGGCCTCTTCCCGAAGCCAGGCGCGGCCCATGTCGTTGCCCCAGAGTTTCGCCTGTTCCTCATTCGACATGGTGTTCCCCCTGGGCTCGGGTCTTCGGGCCCGGCCATCGGCATTGCATAGGCCGGGGACGGGGCAGGGTCGAGAGGCGGGGGACTGGAGAGGGGACCGCTGCCGCCCGGATCGGATCGCGCCGGGAGAGGCGTCGCAGGGTGGGGGGCGCCCGCCGTTCCTTGTGGAACGAGGGGCCTATGGTAGGCTCCTGCCGGAACAAAGAACCTTGGGGGAGGATTCAGTGGCAAAAATCAGGGTCTCCGGCCGCCCGTCCAATTCGTCCACTGGGGTCGTGGTGCGCGAGGAGGACGTGGGACAGGCTTCAGGAATGATCTGCTATCCGGGCGTCAGCAGCTGCATCAGCGTCACCTGCCTTTCCGGCCACGGCCTGAGCGGCACCCACCTGACCGTTTCGACCGAGCCGGCACTGGTCGACAACGCGATGCAGTATCTCAAGGGCTATACGGCGGGTGGCGCGAGCGCGCTCTACATCGTGGGAAAGCTGACCGAGTTCAGAATGAAGTCCAAGGATGCCCGGCTGAAGACCGCGAAGACCACCGCCCTTCTCTTGCAGGGGGCGCTGAACTATCGGGGGAAGATCCGGTACTACGACACGACGGGGGTCGGCGACGCGCATATCTATGCCGTGAAGTCGGGTTTCGGTGTCGACTTCTTCTGGCAGGGCGAACGGAAGGGCATGGTCAATGGGTACGAAATGCCCGACATCATCGACTACACGATGATCCGCGCGAACGACCTGATGGTGCAGTAGGGCGGAGCGGCCGCCGCCTCACCTCCGCGCACGGCGCGACGGCGAAGACCCGAACCGCTCGCGCAAGAGCCGCAGCAGCCTGAGATGCATCGGCCGGTGCCGGTCGCGGACGTGGACGGCGGCGAAGACCGGCTGGCCGATCGGCGGCGCGTCGGCGACATAGGCGCAGGTTCCGGCACGGGTCATCGCCTCGGCGGTTTCGGCCAGCACGTAGGAGGTGCCGCCGGTGCGGGCGATCAGCCCGGCGATGGCCGCGTTGAGACCCGACGAGACGGGGGCCGCGCCGAGCGCGGGGTGAAGCGCCGCGTGGGTTTCGGCGAAGGCCGGGGCGTAGTTCGGCAGAAGGTAGGTCTCAGGCCGGACCCGGTCCAGCCGGTCGGTTTCGGTCGAAACCATGCGATAGGTCACGTCGCCCAAGGGCTCAGCGTAGATGTCCGGGTGCGGTCTTGGCGAGTAGATCAGCCCCAGATCGAGGTTGCCCGCGACAATGTCGGTGCACATCTGGGTGGAGTAGTCGGCCTCGAAATAGAAGCCGGTGCCGGGCAGGGTTTCGCGGAACAGCCTGAGCCAGTCTCCGATATAGTCGGCCGCGAGGTCGTGCTGGATGCCGATGCGCAGCGTCATCGCCTCGGCCCCCGGCTGGCGGACGGCATGCAGCGCCTCGGTCCAACCGCGGCGGAGACTGCGGGCGTGGGGTTCGAAGCGCATGCCGGCGGTGGTCGGCCCGACCCCGGCGCGCGAACGGACAAAGAGCGGCTGGCCGAGAAGGGTTTCCAGCGCGCGGAGCCGGCCGGAGACGGTGGACTGGGTGACGCCCAGCCGTTCGGCGGTGCGGCGGAAGTGGCGGGTGTCCCAGAGGTCGAGGAAGGTCTCGATCATGTCGGTCTGCATCGGCGCCTCCGGGGTGTACTGATCGGGTTACCCGATCAATAAGACCGGCACGTGCGAATTGAAAGCCGCCCCCGCAAGGGGGATAATCGCCGCGCGCCCGCCGGGGGCGCCTGACCGGGGCAGGGCGGACGTCATGAGCGGATTTCCCACCACCGCGCGGGTGGTAATCATCGGCGGCGGGGCCGTCGGCACCTCGTCGCTCTACCATCTGGCGAAGGCCGGGTGGAGCGACTGCGTGCTGCTGGAAAAGAACGAGCTGACGGCGGGGTCCACCTGGCACGCGGCGGGGAACGTGCCCACGTTCTCGACCTCGTGGTCGCTGATGAACATGCAGCGCTATTCGACCGAGCTTTACCGGGGCCTGGGCGCCGCGGTGGACTATCCGATGAACTATCACGTCACCGGCTCGGTGCGGCTGGCCCATACTGCCGAACGGATGCGCGAATTCGCCCGCGCGATGGGGATGGGGCGCTATCAGGGGATGGCGCTGGAGCTTCTGGGGCCGGACGAGATCAGGGGCAGGTATCCCTTCCTGGAACTTCACGACCTGCAAGGCGCGCTTTACGACCCGGCCGACGGCGACATCGACCCGGCGCAACTGACCCAGGCGCTGGCGAAAGGCGCGCGGGACCTGGGCGCGACGATCCTGCGGCACACACCGGCCACGGGCGTCAGCCGCGACAAGGGCGAATGGGTGGTCCACACCGAAAGGGGCGACATCCGCTGCGACAAGGTGGTGAACGCGGCCGGCTACTACGCGCAGCGGGTAAGCGAGTGGTTCAAGCCCTTCGGCGGGCGGACGGTGCCGATGGTGGCGATGAGCCACCAGTACATGATCTTCGACACCATCCCCGAACTGGCGGAATGGAGCGCGAAGGTCGGGCACAAGCTGCCGCTCCTGCGCGACGTGGATGTGTCCTACTACCTGCGGCAGGAGAAACAGGGCTTCAACCTCGGCCCCTACGAACGCAACTGCCGCGCGCACTGGGTCACGCCCGACGACCCGCTGCCGGGGGATTTCAGCTTCCAGCTCTTCCCCGACGATCTTGAACGCCTCGCGCCCTATATCGAGGATGCGATGGCCCGGGTGCCGCTGCTGCAGCAGGCGGGGCTGCAGAAGGTCATCAACGGCCCGATCCCCTATGCCCCGGACGGCAACCCGCTGATCGGGCCGATGCCGGGGGTGCCGGACGCCTATGAGGCCTGCGTCTTCACCTTCGGGATCGCGCAGGGCGGGGGCGGGGGGAAGGTGCTGGCGGAATGGGTGACGGAAGGCGCGACCGAGTGGGACATGTGGTCCTGCGACCCGCGCCGCTACACCGGCTACACCGATCCCGACTACTGCGTGGCCAAGGGGATGGAGGTCTATGGCCACGAATATGCCATGCACTTCCCGATGGCCCGCTGGCCTGCCGCGCCCGACCGGCGGCTGTCGCCGGTGCATGACCGGGTGAAAGCGTTGGGCGGCCAGATGGCCCCCTACAACGGCTGGGAACGGGCGGAGTGGTTCGCCAAGCCGGGCGACGACACAAGCTGGGAAGCCGCGCAGACCTGGGCGCGGCGCGGCCCGTGGGAGGCGCGCATCCGCGCCGAGTGCGAGGCGGTGCGTGACGGCGTTGGGGTGCTCGACCTGCCGGGGTTCTCGCGGTTCCGGCTGAAGGGGCCGGGGGCGGCGGAGTGGCTCGCCTCGGTCTGTACCGGCGCGCTGCCGCGGGTGGGGCGGATCGGGCTCGTCTACTTCGCCGACGTGCGGGGGCGCATCGTCACCGAAATGTCGGCGATGCGGGTCGAGGAGGACTTCTTCTTCCTCATCACCGCCGCCGTGGCGCAGTGGCACGATGGCGAATGGCTGAAGCGGCACATGCCCGAAGGCGCGGCCTTCACGCTCGGCGACGTGTCCGACCAGTTCTCCTGCCAGATCGTCACCGGCCCCAAATCGCGCGCGCTTCTCGCCGGGCTGACCGACGCCGATCTGTCGCTGCCCTGGCTGACGCATCAGTCGGCCAGGTTGCACGGCACCTGGGTGCAGCTTGTGCGCGTCAGCTTCGCGGGCGAGCTGGGGTGGGAGGTGCATTCCAAGGTGGCCGACACCCCCGCGATCTATGACGCGCTGATCGCGGGCGGGGCCACGCCCTTCGGGATGAAGGCACTCAACTCGCTCCGCATCGAAAAGGCCTACCGCGCCTGGAAGGGCGACCTTTCGACCGACTACTCGATCCTCGAAGGCGGCCTTGAGCGGTTCGTGAAGTGGGACAAGGACTTTCCGGGCAAGCCCGCGATGCTGGCCGAAAAGCAGCGCGGCGTGGCGAAGCGCTTCACGGTGCTGCGGGTGGAGGCCGGGGAGTGCGATCCGCCCTACATGGCGAACCTCTGGGCCGGGGACCGGGTGGTGGGCGAGGTGACGTCGGCCGCCTGGGGCTACCGTGTCGGGCATTGCGTGGCGCTGGCGATGGTCCGGGACGGACACACCGCGCCGGGCACCGCGCTGGAGGTCGAGGTCTTCGGCGAGCGCATGCCCGCCATCGTGCTGGGCGACGGCGCCGCCTGGGACCCGACGAACGAAAGGCTGAAGGCGTGACGCTGCCCTCCACCATGTCGGGGGTGCTCTTGACCGGGCATGGCGGGCCGGAAAAGCTTGTCTGGTCCGACACGATCCCGGTGCCGCGCCCGGGGCCGGGCGAGGCTCTGGTGCGGGTCCGGGCGGCAGGCGTCAACAACACCGACATCAACACCCGCATCGGCTGGTACGCGAAGTCGGTGACGGGCGCGACCGGCGAAGGCGGCGGCGCGGCGGATGATGGCGGCTGGGCGGGGGCGATCGCCTTTCCGCGCATCCAGGGCGGGGATCTGTGCGGCGAGGTGGTCGGCGTCGGGCCGGGGGTGGACCGGGGCCTGATCGGCCGCCGGGTGACCTGTCCGATCAACCAGCCCATGCCGGCTGAGGGCGCGCCGCTGCGTTTCCTCGCGCTCGGTTCCGAAATGGACGGCGCCTTCGCGGAGTACTGCCGTGTCGATGCCGACCAGCTTTTCGACGTGACGCCCTCGCCCCTGTCGGATGTCGAGATCGGGGCGATGCCCTGCGCCTTCGGCACGGCCTGGAACATGATCGCCCGGGCGGGCGTGGCCGGGGGCGACCGCGTTCTGGTGACCGGTGCCTCCGGCGGCGTCGGGCTGGCGGCCGTCCAGCTTGCCTGCGTCAAGGGCGCCAGGGTCACCGGGATTTCGTCGGGTGACAAGGCCGACGCGGTTCGTGCGGCGGGCGCGGAGCAGGTCATCGCGCGGAACGCCGTTCCCGAGCCTGGGGGCTATTCCGTCGTCATCGACATCGTCGGCGGAGAAGGCTTCGCAGCACGGCTCGAGGCGCTGGTCCCGGGCGGGCGCTATGCCGTTTCGGGAGCGGTGGCGGGGCCGATGGTCACGGCCGACCTGCGCACGATCTACCTGAACGACCTGACCGTCTTCGGCTGCACGCACCAGCCGAAGGCGGTCTTCGCCGGGCTGGTCGGGCTGATCAACGCGGGCCGGGTGCGGCCCTTCGTCTCGAAAACCTACCCCCTGCGCGACATCGCCGCAGCGCAGGCGGAGTTCCTGACCAAGCGCCTGCCCGGCAAGCTTGTTCTCATTCCCTGAGGCGTCATCCCCATGCCCCTTCCAAGCCAAGCACGTGTGGTCATCATCGGCGGCGGTGTCGTCGGCGCATCCGTCGCCTACCACCTGACCAAGCTCGGCTGGCGCGACGTGGTTCTGCTGGAGCGCAAGCGGCTGACCTCGGGCACCACCTGGCACGCGGCGGGGCTGATCGGTCAACTGCGCGCCACCGCCAACATGTGCCGGCTGGCCCGCTATTCGGCCGAGCTTTACGGCGGGCTCGAAGCCGAAACCGGCGTCGCCACGGGGTTCCGCAAAGTGGGTTCGATCAGCGTGGCGCTCAGCGACGAGCGGGCCGAGGAACTGCGCCGCTCGGCGGCGATGGCGCGGGCCTTCGGGGTGGATGTCGAGGAAATCGGCCTGAACGACGTGGCCGACCGCTACCCGCACCTGAACATGGAGGGCGTGAAGTCCGGCGTCTGGCTGCCGCTCGACGGTCAGGGCGATCCCGCGAACATCGCGCAGGCGATGGCCAAGGGGGCGCGGCTGCGGGGGGCGGTGATCGCCGAGAACACCCGCGTTACCGGGCTCGCCCGCGCGGGGCGGCGGGTGACGGGGGTGAATTACGAGGGACCGGAGGGGCCGGGGCACATCGCCTGCGAGGCGGTGGTGAACTGCGCCGGCATGTGGGGCCGCGAGGTGGGCGCGATGGCGGGCGTCAACGTGCCGCTCCACGCCTGCGAACACTTCTACATCGTGACCGAGCCGATCCCCGGCCTCAGCCAGATGCCGGTCCTCCGCGTGCCCGACGAATGCGCCTACTACAAGGAAGACGCGGGCAAATACCTGCTCGGCGCCTTCGAGCCGAACGCCAAGCCCTGGGGCATGTCGGGAATTCCCGAAAGCTTCGAATTCGACCAGCTCCCCGAGGATTTCGCCCACTTCGAGCCGATCCTGGAACGCGCCGTCCACCGTCTGCCGATGCTGGCGACGGCCGGAATCCACACTTTCTTCAACGGCCCCGAAAGCTTCACCCCCGACAACGCCTACAACCTCGGCCTTGCGCCCGAGATGGACAATGTCTGGGTGGCCGCCGGGTTCAACTCGATCGGCATCCAGTCGGCGGGGGGCGCGGGGATGGCGCTGGCCGAGTGGATGGACAAGGGCGAACGCCCCTTCGACCTTGGCGACGTGGACATCGCCCGCAACCAGCCCTTCCAGCGCAATCGCCGCTACCTGCGCGACCGCGTCGGCGAAAGCCTCGGACTGCTCTACGCCGACCACTTCCCCTTCCGCCAGAAGGCCAGCGCCCGGGGCGTACGGCGGACGCCGTTCCATGTCCACCTCGCCGACTGCGGCGCGGTCTTCGGCGAATGGGCGGGGTGGGAACGGGCGAACTGGTTCGCCAACCCGGGGCAGGAAAAGGCCTACCGCTATTCCTGGGGCCGCCAGAACTGGTTCGGCAACTCCGCCGACGAACACCACGCCGTCCGCAGCAACGTCGGCATGTACGACATGTCCTCCTTCGGCAAGCTCCGCGTCGAGGGGCCAGAGGCCGAGGCCTTGCTGAACCTTGTCTGCGGCGCCGACATGTCGGTTCCCGTGGGCCGCATCGTCTACACCCAGTTCCTCAACGCCCGCGCCGGGATCGAGGCCGACGTGACGGTGACGCGGCTTTCCGAAACCGCCTACCTGATCGTCACCCCCGCCGCCACCCGGCTGGCGGACGAAACCTGGCTCCGGCGCCACCTCGGCGACCGCCGCGCCGTCATCACCGATGTCACGGCGGGCGAGGGCGTTCTGGCCGTGATGGGCCCGAAGGCCCGCGACCTTCTCAATGCTGTCTCCCCCGACGATTTCGGCAACGAAGCGCACCCCTTCGGGCATGCGCGCGAGATCGAGATCGGCTTCGGGATCGCCCGGGCGCACCGCGTTTCCTACGTGGGCGAGCTTGGCTGGGAAATCTACATCAGCGCCGACATGTGCGGCCACGTCTTCGAAACGCTGTGGGAAGCGGGTCAGGGCATGGGCCTGAAACTCTGCGGCATGCACATGATGGACAGCTGCCGCATCGAAAAGGCCTTCCGCCACTTCGGCCACGACATCACCTGCGAAGATCATGTGCTGGAAGCGGGGCTTGGCTTCGCGGTGGGCATGGGCAAGCCCGCCTTCACCGGGCGCGACGCGGTGCTGCGGAAGAAGGATGCCGGCCTCGACCGCCGCATGGTCCAGTTCCGCCTGACCGACCCCGAGCCGCTCCTCTACCACAACGAACCGCTGCTGCGGGATGGCCGCATCGTTGGCCACCTGTCCTCGGGCGCCTATGGCCACCACCTCGGCGCGGCCATCGGCATGGCCTACGTGCCCTGCAAGGGCGAGGCGGCCGAGGACGTGCTGTCCTCGACCTATGAAATCGACGTGGCCGGCCGCCGGGTGCGCGCCGAGGCCAGCCTGAAACCCATGTACGACCCCAAGGGCGAGCGTGTGCGCGCCTGACGGGGCCGGGAGGAGTTGAGATGACCGACGAAGCCGTGAACATCGAGACCCGCCGCCCCGTTCGCGGCGGCCGCGCGGCCCGTGTGGCCGAACGCAGCGCGCCCCTGGCCGAGGCCCTGCGCCCGGTGCGGGCGGGGATGGAGGGCGGGCGGTACAAACCGCTGACCGAGGCGGGGATCAAGCGCATCCACGCGGCCGCGCTCGATGCCCTGGAACAGATCGGCCTTTCCCAGGCCCCGCCCTCGGGCGTCGAAATCCTGACCGGGGCGGGGGCTATCCAGGGCGATGACGGGCGCATCCGCTTCCCCCGCGCGCTGGTCGAGGACATGCTGGCGATTGCGGCACGGAACATCACGCTGTGCGCGCGCGACCCGAAACACGACCTGCACCTGTCGGGCACCAAGGTCCACTTCGGCACGGCGGGCGCGGCGGTGCATATCGTCGATCCGATCACCAACGACTACCGCGAATCCACCGCGCAGGACCTCTACAACGCCGCGCGGATCGTCCACAACCTTGACAACGTTCACTTCTTCCAGCGCGCGATGGTCTGCCGCGATGTGCTGGACAATTTCGACATGGACGTGAACACGCTCTATGCCTCCTGCGCCGGGACGACGAAGCACGTGGGCACGTCGTTTTCCGAACCCGCGCATGTGGAGGGGTGTTTCGACCTGATCCACATGATCGCCGGCGGCGAGGACAAGTGGCGGGCGCGGCCGTTCATTTCCAACTCGAACTGCTTCGTCGTGCCGCCGATGAAGTTCGCCGAGGAAAGCTGCATCACGATGGAAAAGTGCATCCGCGCGGGAATGCCGATGCTGCTTCTGTCCGCAGGCCAGGCCGGGGCGACCGCGCCCGCGCCGATCGCGCTCGCCATCGTGCAGGCCATGGCGGAATGCCTCGCGGGTGTCGTCTATGTGAACGCGATGGTGCCCGGCCACCCGGCGATTTTCGGCACCTGGCCCTTCGTCTCCGACCTCCGCACCGGCGCGATGTCGGGCGGCTCGGCCGAACAGGCGCTCTTGACCGCAGGCTGCGCGCAGATGCACCGCTTCTACGACCTGCCGGGCGGGGCCGCGGCCGGGATATCGGATTCCAAGCTGCCCGACATGCAGGCGGGCTGGGAACAGGCGATCACCAACACCCTCGCCGGGCTCTCGGGCCTGAACATGGTCTACGAATCGGTTGGCATGCACGCCTCGCTGCTGGGCTTCTGCCTCGAAAGCCTGATCCTCGGCGACGACATCCTGGGCCAGGTGCTGCGCACCGTGCGGGGGATCGAGGTGACCGAGGATTCCACGTCCATCGAGGCGATGAAGGCGGTGTGCCTTGGCGGCCCGGGGCACTACCTGGGGTCGGCGCAGACGCTCAGCCTGATGCAGACCGAATACATCTACCCCGCCGTCGGCAATCGGATGAGCCCGAAGGAATGGGTCGAGGCGGGGCGGCCGCTGCTGCTCGACCGGGCGATCAAGCGGAAGAACGACATCCTGGCGAGCGCGGGGATCCAGATCGACCCCGCGACCGACCGGGCGATCCGCGAGAAGTTCAACATCCACTTCCACTGAGGGGAAGGCGAAGGCCGCATTTCCTTCACGAAGGAAATGCGGGGGGGCAGGATTTTCGTGAAAATCCTGCCCTGACAAGGGGTTATTCGGAATGCGGGAGTGGCCGGGGGTCAGCCCCGGACGGTGGTGACGAACCCGTCCACATCCGCCTCGGTCGTGCACCAGGAACAGACGAGCCGCGCCGAAAGCGCCTCGTCCCCCGGCCCCTCCTCCGGCTGGTCGGCGGGCGAGAGGTAGTAGGCCGCCCCCGCCGCCATCGCCCGCCTGTGCCCGGCCCGGGGCCAGGCGGCGAAGACGGCGTTCGCCTCGGTCGGGTGCACCAGCGATCCGCCCGGCAGCGCCGCCATCCCCGCCGAAAGCCGGGCCGCCATCGCATTGGCGCGCGCCGCCAGTTTCAGCCAGAGCCCGCCCCGCAGATAGGCCGCCATCTGAGCCGAGAGGTACCGGTGCTTGGAAAAGAGGTGACCGCCACGCTTGCGCCTGAGTTCGAATTCCCAGGCGCGGGCGGGGTCGAAGAGGATTACCGCCTCGACCCCCAGGCAGCCGTTCTTCGAGCCGCCGAACGAAAGGGCATCGATCCCGGCCTTGCAGGTCAGTTCGGCGGGCGTGCATCCCGCGCTGACGAGCGCATTGGCGAAGCGGGCGCCGTCCATGTGGACCGGGATGTTATAGCCTTTCGCCACCGCGCAGAGCGCCGCGACCTCGGCCGCCGAATAGACCGTTCCCGCCTCGGTCGTGTTGGTCAGCGTGACCATGCCGCGCTGGACGCTGTGGACGTCGCCCTGCGGCGTGGCCCGGAGGGCGGCGTCGAGCGCCTCGGGCGCGATCTTGCCGTGCGCGCCCGGAACCCGGACGATCTTGGCGCCGCCGGTGAAGAACTCCGGCGCGCCGCATTCGTCCGTTTCGGCATGCGCCCCGGCATGGGTAAAGACTGCGCCCCAGGGCTGGGTCAGGCAGGCGATGGACAGCGCATTCGCCGCGGTGCCGGTGGTCACCAGATAGACCGCCGCCTCGGGCGCCTCGAAGACCCGCCGGATCTCCTCCCGAACCTCGTCCATCAGCGCATCGGCACCGTACGACTTGGCGTAGCCCGTGTTGGCTGCGGCGACAGCCGCCACGATCTCGGGCGCCGCGCCCGAGGCGTTGTCAGAGGCGAAATTCATCAGGGGTCCTCGATGATGTGGTCTTCCCAGTCCTCTTCCGGGACTTCGTATTCCGGGATCGTCCAGCCCCGGACGGACTGGCCGGCCGCATGGACGCTTTCGGGGTCGCCGGAAATAAGCCGGTGCCAGTCGTAAAGCGGCTTGCCTTCGGCGCGCAGGCGATAGGCGCAGGTGGCGGGCATGAAATAGGCGACCTTGCCGATGTTCTTCGGCGTCAGCACGACGCATTCAGGCACCAGAGTCTTGCGGATGTCGTACTGCCCGCAGCGGCAGGCTTCGCCGTCGAGCAGTCGGCAGGCGATGCGGGTGAACGACACGTCGCCGGTATCGGCGTCCTCGAGCTTGTTCAGGCAGCACTTGCCGCAGCCATCGCAAAGTGCTTCCCACTCAGGCGGCGTGAGCTTTGCCAGGGGCAGGGTCCAGAAGTTGGGGCGGAGGCTCGACATCCGCCGATTCTGGCCGAGGGACGGGCGAAAGGGAAGGGCCGTGGGGCCGCCTCAAAGCCCTGCCAGCACCGCCCGCGCCCGGGCGCTGTCGTCGTCCATCCGCGCGACCAGCGCCGGAAGCCCGTCGAAGGTCATCTCGGGCCGCAGGTATTCGACCAGCGCGACCGAGAGGTGTTCGCCGTAAAGATCGCCCGCGAAGTCGAAGAGAACGGTTTCCAGGTTCGGGCGGTTCCGGCCGAACATCGGGCGGACGCCGAGGCTGGCGACGCCGCCGAACCCCCCCCGATGCGGGCCCGTCAGCACGTCGGCCTTCACCGCGTAGACGCCCAGCTTCGGCAGGTGCAGGCCGTCGAGGTTCATGTTTGCGGTCGGGTAACCCAGCGTCCGGCCGCGCTTTTCGCCATGCAGCACCTCGCCCTCGATCCGGTGCCAGTGGCCGAGCATCCGCGCCGCGTCGCCCGGCCGACCGTCGGCCAGCGCGGCTCGGATCGCTGTCGATGAAACCTCGGCCCCCCCGAGCGCGATCAGCGGCGCGATGGTGACGCCGAAGCCGTTCGCGCGCCCCAACGCCGTCAGCAATGCCGCATCGCCCGCCCGGCCCTTGCCGAATCGGAAATCGGTGCCGACGGTCACGTGCCGGACGCCAAGCCCGCGCGCCAGCACGACGCCGGCGAAGTCCTCGGCACCCATCCCCGCAAGGTGCGCGTCGAAGGGAAGGACGTAAAGCCGCCCGACCCCGAGTTTCTCCAGCTGGTGCGCCCGCGCCTCGGCGTTCATCAGGCGGAAGTCGGGGGCGTTCGGCGCGAAGAACTGCCGGGGATGCGGCTCGAAAGTCACCACCCCGAGCGGCGCGCCGACGGCCTGCCCCGAGCCGCGCGCGGCCGCGATCACCGACTGGTGGCCGAGGTGCACCCCGTCGAAATTGCCCAGCGCCACCGAAGCGCCCAAGGCGGCATCGGGAAGGCCGGTCCAGTGTCGGAACTCGTCCATCGGTCGGTCGCGGCCCCGGAATGCGGGCCGCGTCGGGGCCCTCAGTCGAACTTGCGGCTGGGCGCCATCACCTGCGCCTCGCCCTTCAGCACAACCGTATCGCCCACTGAGCAGAGGGTTTCAAGCGTCACCCGGCGGCGGGAATGGTCGATCCCGGTGACCTTCACTTCCGCCAGCACCATATCGCCGGGCCGCACCGGCGCCATGAAGCGGAGCGACTGCGAGAGATAGACTGTGCCGTGGCCTGGCAGTTGCTCGCCGATCACCGCCGAGACGAGCGAGGCGGTCAGGATGCCGTGCGCAATGCGGCCCTCGAAGATCGTCGCCTGCGCGTAGGCCTCGTCGAGGTGTACCGGGTTCCGGTCGGTGGAGACTTCGGCGAAAAGCTCGATATCGCGGTCGGTGATCACTTTCCGCAGATACCGGCACATGCCGATTTCGATATCCTCGATGCAGATCGTGCCGCGGGGCAGGTTGTCGAGCATCTCGTCACTCCTGCGATCGGTCGGCCATTCACTCGGGCGGTTCATGCTGCGCCGCGGCTAGGGTCATTGGTCGGGAGAGTAGCAGAGCAACAAAGTTACGCAAGCCGCCAACATGTCGCAAGACTGTTGCGAGGCGGATTGCTGCGTCAGCGAAAGCGACTGATCGCGAAGGTCGGGGAAAGCTGCTCTTCCGCAAGCCAGGCTTCGAGTTTCTCCTTGTCCGGCGCGTCCGCATCTGGGCCGAACCGCGCGGCCTCCAGCCCGCCGGTGACGAAGAGCGTGTCGATGCCCTCGCCGATGCCGCCCTGGATGTCGGTGGCGATGCCGTCGCCGATGGCGAGGATGCGGGCGGGGTCGGGGTCGCGGCCCAGCGCCGAAAGGCGGCGGCGGGCGAGGTCGTAGATCGGCGGCCAGGGCTTGCCGAAGTAGAGGCTCTCGCCCCCCATCTCGGAATAGAGCGCGGCGAGCGCCCCCGCGCAGGGGATGCGCCGGTCGCCGAGGTCGACGTAAAGGTCGGGGTTGGCACAGAGGAGCTTCAGGCGGCTGGTTTTGGCCAGAAGGAAGCGGCCGCGATAGTCTTCGGGCTTGTCGGTCAGATCGTCGAAGGGGCCGGTGCAGACGATCCCCTCGGCCTCTGCAAGCGGCACCCGTTCGATGGGCGGCGCGGCCGCGTGTTCGGGCAGAGGGTCGAAGAAGCCCTCGTCCTTCGTCGGGCCGAGGTGCCACACGCGGCGGCCGACAAGGCCCGCGAAAAGCCCGTCCTGCGCGGCGTCGCCGGAGGACACAATCAGGTCCCAGGCATCGCGGGGAACGCCGAGGCGGCCAACTTGCGCCTCGACGAAGCGGTTGGGGCGGGGGGCGTTGGTGAGCAGGACCACGCAGCCACCCCCTGCGCGGAAGGACTGGAGGGCGGCGACGGCGGAAGGAAACGGCGCCTTACCGTTGTGCAGGCACCCCCAGAGGTCGCAGTAGACCGTGTCGTAGCGGTGGGCGAGGGCAGCAAGGGAAGGGATGATGTCGGTCATAGCCGCACTCCGCACCCCGGGGCTAGATTTTCAGCGCCGGGATGATCTGCTTCTTGCGGCTCATGATCCCCGGCAGAACCACGGTATCGCCGGCGACCTTGCACCCGAACGAGGCCTCGGCGATCCGTTTCACGAGATCGTTGGGGACAAGCAGCGTGGCTTCCTCGCGCAGGATGTCGATGACGAAGAGCAAGACCTGATCGGCCCCGTCCTGTTTCGCGACGCCTTCCATCGACTTCATCAGGCTTGCCTTGCGGTCCAGCAGCACCTTCGGCGCGGTGGTTTCAAGGACCGAGATGCGCATTTCCTTGCCGTCGATGGTGTATTCCTTGCTGTCCATCCGCAGGAGTTCAACATCCGAAAAGGCCGAGACGTCCGACTTCGCCTCGAACATCTTCGCGGCGAGATCGGGGATCGAAACACCCAGACCCTTGGCCAGCGCCTCGGCCACCGCCCGGTCGTGCGGCGTGGTGGTAGGCGAGCGGAATTCGAGCGTGTCGGAGAGGATGCAGGAAAGCATCGCGCCGCGGATTTCCGCGGGCGCCTTCGCCACCGCATCGCCCATCAGGTCGTGCATCACGGTCGCGGTACAGGCCAGCGGGCGGATGGTGACGTCGATGGGCGTCTTCGTCTTCAGCCCGCCGACCAGCATGTGGTGGTCGATGATCCCGAGGATCTCGGCGTCATTGATGTGGTCGGGAAGTTCGGCCGGGTTGTTGGTGTCGACGATCACCACCCTGTCGCCCGCGCCGACGTCCGCGACGAGCCCGGGCTTCGGCAGCCCCCAGTGCCGCAGCACGAAAGCGGCCTCGGTGTTCGGCTCGCCCAGCAGCGCCGGGACCGCCGGGGTGCCCTTTACCGCGCTCAGATACCAGGCCCAGACGATGGGCGAGCCGGTCGAGTCGGTGTCGGGAGATTTGTGGCCGAAAACCTTGATAGTCATGGGAGAACCTTGGGCGTGGGAGAAAGTCGCGCGCCTTATAGGGGCGGGGCGGGGCGATGTCACGCCTTCCCCGGAAACGGTGTTCGCATGAGGCGGCGATTGGAATTGACTGGCCGCTGCACGGCGGGTGGAGGTATGATGGGCGCCGTGTAGGGTGCCCGCCGGTTGGCGCGGCAGAGGCCGGAGAGAGTGCAATGGCGACTCGTTGGGCCGGCGGTTGGCTGGCCGTTCTGGCGGCGGCGGTGTCGCTTGCGGTGCCAGACGATGCCGTGGCGCGGGCTGGCAAGCCGGGGAACGCCTGCGCTGCCGCCTACAGCGCCGCCAAACGGGCCAAGCAGATACCGCGCGGCCAGTCGCAGGACCGTTTCATGGCGTCCTGCGCGGTGGGGATGGTGAACCTGTCGCCTGCGGCAAGGACCCCTGCTGCGGTGGCGGTGCCCACGCTTCCGGTGGCGGCTGCGCCCGGCGCCCGGGTGCCCGCGAACGGCGCCGGCACGCTTCCCATCACCTACTTCCCGCCGACGTCGAGCCTTCTGCCAGCGGTTCCGGCGATCGGTGCGCCGGCTGCGCCGGTCCGGAGGCAAAGACCGGCCGTGACCATGATCGGAGTTCCCTCTGCCGCGCTCATCCCGCCGATCTCGGCCTTCATGCCCGGCGTTCCGGGAACCGGATTGCCGCGGGGCCTTTCCGGTCCGCGGAAGAAGGCGAACGGTGTGCGGGTGACCCCGGTGAACGTGCCGCGGCGGAACGCCTGCCTTAACACCACGGCCGCGCTCTGCCTTCGGTACGGGCGCGCACCCGGCGGGTAGGGCGCGGACTGCGGTTGGGCCCATGGTCGCACCCCGTGGCCGCGCCGCTTCAGAACGTCTGCCGGGTGAGCCGGTAGCCTGCGCGCTCCAGCCCGGCCAGGAGCCCGTCTTCGCCCCCAAGGTGCGCCGCACCGACCGCGACGACCAAGCGCTTGCCTGACGCGGCCGGGACCAGAATGTCCAGCCAGGCCCGGTTCCTTTGCCCCACGAGCGCATGGTCGAGAACCGCGAACCCTTCCGTCGCCGCTGCGGGATCGGTCATCCGCTCCGCCGCCACCGCGCGCGACCATTCCCACAGAAGCCGGTGGCGTTCGGCGAAATAGGCGGCCTGAAGGGTGGCGAGGATGTCCTCGCTGTCCCTGGCCATCGCCGCCGAAAGGCGAACCATGTCGAGCTGGTCGTCAGGCGCCATACCGCCAAGGACCTTCAATGCCGTGTCCCAGGGCTCGAGTGGCAGGATGGTCACACCGGCTTCGTCGGCCGCGTCCATCACCAGCCCGTCCAGTCCCGTCCGCCCGCCCCTGGCCGCATCTTTCAGGGCGCAGGCGGGCAGGCCCAGGACCATCATCAGGTACCAGGGGCGCATCTTCGCCGCCATGAATCCGGGAATGCCGTGTTCACCGGCCAAGCGCTTCACTTCCTGCCAGTCGGCCTCGCTCAGCCGCTCGGGCAGGGTCGGGCCTTCCGTCACGAACAGAAGCCCCGGGTCGTGCGACACCGCCGCTTTCATCGCCTTCGCCTCGGCGTCGGTCGCCTCGACATAGACGGTATCGGCCGCGGCGATCTCGGCCTTCAGCCGCCCGGCCGGCGCCGCCATTCGGGGGTCGGTCAGATGCAGGGTGCCGACGACGGTGATGCGGCTGCCGGGCTTTTCGGCGGTCCAGCGGTTGCCTTCGGGGTAGGGCCCAGCCGAGGCGAGCGCCTCGATCCGGGCGAGTTCGGCGGGCGGCAGGGTGTCGAGGAGGTTCCGGCCCCCGCATGCGGGGTCGGCACGGACCGTAAAGTCGATCGTTCCGGCGCAGGCGGGGGCGGCCAGAAGGGCGAACCAGAGGATGGCAAGGAAACGGTGCATCGGGGCCTATCCGTGGACAAAGGCATCCTCCGGCAGGCTGCCACGGCTGGCGCCCGTCCGCCAGCCTGCGAACATTGCGGGCGACAGCGGCGCTTGGGTGTTGACAGCCCCCGGCCGCATCCCTATCTACCGCGCGTTGTCACTCGCCTAAGGTGAGTGATAACCGATTTCGATCTGGAAAGACCAAGGGAGAGAAACCAGATGGCTTTCAAACCGCTGCATGACCGTGTCGTCGTCCGCCGTATCGAGTCCGACGAAAAGACCAAAGGCGGTCTGATCATTCCCGACACCGCCAAGGAAAAGCCCGCCGAGGGCGAAGTGATCGCCGTGGGCGAAGGCGCCCGCAAGGAATCGGGCGACCTGATCCCGATGGCCGTGAAGGCCGGCGACCGCATCCTGTTCGGCAAGTGGTCGGGTACCGAAGTGACGCTGGATGGCGACGAGCTGCTGATCATGAAAGAAAGCGACATCCTCGGCATCATCGTGAAAAAAGGCGCCGCCAAGAAGGCGGCCTGAGCGAATTCCCCGAAAATCTGAAGTCAAGGAGCTGAAAACATGGCTGCCAAGGACGTCAAGTTCGACACCGACGCCCGCGACCGCATGCTGCGCGGCGTCAACATCCTGGCCGACGCGGTGAAGGTCACGCTCGGCCCCAAGGGCCGCAACGTCATCCTCGAGAAATCGTTCGGCGCGCCGCGCATCACCAAGGACGGCGTCACCGTCGCCAAGGAGATCGAGCTTTCGGACAAGTTCGAGAACATGGGCGCGCAAATGGTGAAGGAAGTCGCTTCCCGCACCAATGACGAAGCGGGTGACGGCACCACCACCGCCACCGTGCTTGCCCAGGCGATCGTCAAGGAAGGCATGAAGGCGGTTGCCGCCGGCATGAACCCGATGGACCTCAAGCGCGGCATCGACCTGGCCACCGCCAAGGTCGTCGAGTCGATCAAGAACGCCTCGCGCAAGGTCAAGGATACCGACGAAATCGCCCAGGTCGGCACCATCTCGGCCAATGGCGAAGCGACCATCGGCCGCCAGATCGCCGATGCGATGCAGAAGGTCGGCAATGAAGGTGTGATCACCGTCGAAGAGAACAAGGGCCTCGAGACCGAGACGGAAGTGGTCGAAGGCATGCAGTTCGACCGCGGCTACCTGTCGCCCTATTTCGTCACCAACGCCGACAAGATGATCGCCGAGCTGGAGGATGTGTACATCCTGCTGCACGAGAAGAAGCTGTCGTCGCTGCAGCCGATGGTTCCGCTGCTGGAAGCCGTGATCCAGTCGCAGAAGCCGCTGCTGATCGTGGCCGAGGATGTCGAGGGCGAGGCGCTGGCCACGCTCGTCGTCAACAAGTTGCGCGGCGGCCTCAAGATCGCTGCCGTCAAGGCGCCGGGCTTCGGCGACCGCCGCAAGGCAATGCTGCAGGACATCGCGATCCTGACCGGCGGACAGGTGATCAGCGACGATCTCGGCATGAAGCTGGAGAACGTCGGGCTGAGCATGCTGGGCCGGGCGCGCAAGATCTCGATCAACAAGGACAACACGACCATTGTTGACGGACTCGGCGACAAGAAGGAAATCCAGGCCCGCGTTTCCCAAATCCGGACGCAGATCGAGGAAACCACCTCGGACTACGACAAGGAGAAGCTGCAGGAACGCGTCGCGAAGCTTGCGGGCGGCGTCGCCGTCATCCGAGTCGGCGGCATGACGGAAGTGGAAGTGAAAGAGCGCAAGGACCGTGTCGAGGACGCGCTGAACGCGACCCGCGCCGCGGTTCAGGAAGGCATCGTCGTCGGTGGCGGCGTGGCGCTGATCCAGGCTTCGAAGAAGCTCGAAGGGCTGAAGGGCGCCAACAGCGACCAGGACGCCGGCATCGCGATCATCCGCCGCGCGCTGGAGGCACCGCTCCGCCAGATCGCCCAGAACGCGGGCGTCGACGGGTCGGTCGTCGCGGGCAAGGTGAAGGAATCAAAGGACAAGAACTTCGGTTTCAACGCCCAGACGGAAGAGTACGGCGACATGTTCAAGTTCGGCGTCATCGACCCGGCCAAGGTCGTGCGCACCGCGCTGGAAGACGCGGCGTCGGTCGCGGGCCTGCTGGTCACCACCGAGGCGATGGTGGCCGAGAAGCCCAAGGAGTCGTCGGGTGGCGGCGGCGGCGGCATGGGCGGCGGCGGCGGCATGGGCGGCGGGATGGATTTCTGATCCGACCCGCGCACAGCGAGACAGGGAAGGGGCGCCGGAAAGGGCGCCCCTTTCGTTTGTGCGATCCGGGTCACGTCCGCCGGCTTCGCAGGTTCGGAACAACGGCCTTTCTGTCGAGCAGCCATGCGAATTTGCGCGACCAACCCATCGCAATGGCAAGGTATCCGGCAGGTTTGGCTTTGACTTCCGGCGGCTGGTCTGGGACTTCGCGGACAGCGAAGCCGCTGCCCCGGCCGCGATCGGCTTCGCTCCGGATTGCCACGAGCCAGCCAACCGCACCGAACGGTGGCAATGAATTCGCGGAGCGGGGAGTGGGCGTTGTCCGGGAGCGGTGCATCGCGGGGCCTCTGACTGGGTAACCGAATGTCCGAGGGTATGCGGCACGCTCCGGCCCGCCGGCCAGTCACGGGAATGAAGCGATCCCAGTACACAATTTGAACTGGATGGCAGAGCGGCGGCCGCCTACGCTTGCCCCTCGGAGGCAGCGCTCATGTCACGAAGGCCCTATGGCATCATCTGTCCGGTTTCGAGAGCTTGCGAATACCTGGAGCCTCGCTGGACCATGCAGATTCTGAGCGAGATGTGGGGCGGCTCCAGCCACTTCAACGACATCCGCAGAGGTGTGGGCAGCATATCGCCCGCGCTTCTGTCCCGGCGGCTGAAGGAAATGCAAGCCGCCGGGCTGGTCGAGCGCATCGAGGATCGTGCCACCGGCAGCGTCAACTATTTCCGTACGGCCACGGCCATCGGCCTTGAGCCGGCGCTGGACGCCATGGCGCAATGGGCGCAACGCAACATCGAGGCGGAAATCGCAATCGGCGACCCGAACGTTTCGTCGATGATGTGGGGAGCGAGGCGCTACCTCAAGGTCGGCGGGCTGCCCCTCAGGCGTGTCACTATGCGCTTTCATTTCAGTGGCGTCGTGCCCGGCCCAAACTGCTACTGGCTTGTGGCCCAGCCCGGCGCCACCACGGATATTTGCACCACTGACCCCGGGACGGATGTCGATCTGTACGTCGAAACGACGGCAGTGTCGCTTGCCGCCGTCATGCTGGGCCGTTCGACAATCGCCCGCGAGGTCGACGAGGAGCGACTGTTCCTGTCCGGCGACCCGCAGTTGATACGCACCATCGATGACTGGTTTCCCAAGGAGGACGGCTCCGATATTGACGGGATACTGCCGCTTGGCCCCAGCAAACCGGCAGATGCCTAGCGCGTCTTCTGTTCGGCACTTGCCGGGCGGCGTCGGACGGTGATTGAAAAGGCTGTTGCCCGGACCCTTCTTTCGAGGAAACCGATTGGGGAAACGTCAGCGGGCCGGTGGAGGCTCTGTCGGTTTTCTTCGGCGCTTCGCTGTGCTGCAGGGAACCAACCATCGGCTGCACGAAAGCAGCACGCGTCTGGCGGGCCGTGCATGGTTGTACGGCCGCGCCGACGGATTTGCCCGGAGGATCACGCCCATGCCGGAAAGACAGCCCCTCATCGCAAGTTTCGGCCACGCAGTTTCGGGCCTTGCGGCACTCGTCCGCCGTGAAAGGAACGCCAGGATCCACCTTGCGGCGACGGTTCTGGTGGTGGCCTCGGCTGCCACGCTTCGGCTGCCCGTCCACGATCTCCGGTGGCTGATCCTCGCCATCGCGCTGGTCTGGATCGCCGAGGCGATGAACACGGCGATCGAAGGGCTGGCCGACATCGTTTCGGCCGATCGCTCGCCGGAAATGGGGCGGGTCAAGGATATCGCTGCCGGCGGCGTACTGGTGGCATCGGTCGCGGCGGCGGCGATCGGCGGGACGATCTTCCTGCCGTATCTTTGCGACTGGGCGCGCTGACTGGTCCCGTCAGCACAGGTCCTTGACCATGCGTGTGGCGAGATGGGACTTCTTCCCCAGCGTCACCGGGCGGTTGTCGAGCGCCACGCGGAAGCCCTCGCGTTCCCAGAAGGCGCGGCCGCGCGGGTTGGCATGGAGGACGGCGATGTAGAGCCGCGCGGCGCCGGCTTCCTGCGCGATCCGCTCGGCTTCACGAAGGAAGAGCGCGCCGAGGCCCTGGCCCCGCGCCGCTTCGGCGACTTGCAGGAGACCCAGGTAGGCGTCGCCCGGCTCTGGGTAGCCGAAGCCCATGTCGACGATGGCGAGCAGGGCCCCGGGCGTTTCGACGTCCTCCATCCCGAGCTTCCGCATCGCTGTCAGGTCCGCGCCGGGAAGGGCGTCGGTGAAAAACTCGTCGGTAAGCGCGGGGCCGGGCGGCTCGTCGCGCTCGAGCCCGACATAATCGGCCGAGCGCCTGTACAGGTCGGACACCGCTTCACGGTCGCGCGCGGGATCGAGAAGGCGGACGCGGTGTGTCATCCGGCGGGCACGATCGCTGTGATTTCAAGCGCTTGAGTTCCGCCTGGCTTGCGCCATTCCACCACGTCGCCGACCCGCGCGCCGATCAGCGCCCGGGCGAGCGGGGAATGCGGGGCGACCAGGCCCCGGGTGGCGTCGGCTTCGTCCTCGCCGACGATCTCGTAGGTCGCCTCGGTGCCGGCCGCGTCGAGGACGGTGACGCGGGTGGCGAAGGCGACCTCGGCGGGGTCGGGGGGAGGGGGGACGGGGATCGCGGTGCGCAGGCGTGCGTCGAGGTAGCGGATGTCGCGTTCGGCGGTTTTCTCGGGTGTGCGGTCGAGGGGGTCGGCGCGCGCCTTCAAACGGGCGAGTTCGGCCTGGCGGGCCGCTAGCGCCGTCTGAAGGGCGGCGAGGCCCCGGGGCGTGACGTAGTTCGGGTGCGGACTGAGCGGCAGGTCGGGCAGGGGCGCGGTGTCGGGCCCGTCTTCCTTCACGAAGGCGCGGCTCACGGCACGATCTCTTCGAGCGGATCGTAGTGGGCGGGCCCGGGCGCGGCGAAGGCGACGCGGGGCAGGCTGTCGGGCTTCAGCCGGATCAGGGCGAGCTCGGCGGGTGCGAAGAAGCGCCGCTCGGTGACCACCCGGGCCGGATCGGCCCAGCCGGGGTCGAGCGATCCATCCTTGATTTCACAGCGGAAAAATAGGTCGACCTGGTGAAAGCCGGTCTTCGGATCGTGGAATTCGTTGACCAGCGCGAGGGGGCCCACGCTGACGGTCAGGCCGGTTTCCTCGGCCACCTCGCGGATGAGGTTCCCGGGAATCGAGGTCCCGGCATGCACCCCGCCGCCCGGTGCGCACCAGAGGTCCGAGCTGCCGCCGGGATAGGCGTTGACGAGCAGCAGGCGGCCGTCGCGGACGACGATGGCGCGGGCGGCGAGGCGGGGCGGGCGGGGTTTCATGGGGGGTGAGGTTGGCAGAGTCGGGGGCCGGGGCGCAAGTGCCTGCGGGCGCTGCCTTAATCCGGTCCGGGAAGCGTATCCGCAACGTATCCTGAGCGTATCCTGAACATGTGTCCGACGTGTGCCCGACGTGGGTACGTGGGGGGAGCGGGAGGGGCGTTAGGGCGGTTTGCTTTTTTCCTGCTCTGCCCCACCCTCACCGCCCCCTTGCCCGGAACAGCCGAGTGAGCCACCCGGGCGGCGCACGACCACCCCCCGGGCGGGCGCCACCGCAACGGCAGTCTGCAAGAAGGACGGCGGGGTTGGAGGGGCCATAAAGGGCGGATCAACACCCTTGGCGCGCCCCCGCGCGGTCGGGCGCCGCCCTCTATTGCGGGGTGGGTAGGTAGCTGAAGGGCGACTCAGCTCGAACGCAAAACGCTGTAAGGCGCTTTGCGTCCAACCAGAATCGCTTCCGCATCCGCGCCAGCCCGACTGAGGGCGGCACCCGACCGCAGGGGGGGGCACAGACGGTGTTGGTCCGCGCTTTGTGGTGCCACCCCGCACGACGGTGTTCGCGCGACTTACGTTGCGGTGGCGCCCGCCCGCCGATGTGAACGGGCGGGCGGTCGGGCGCCGCCCGGGCCGCTTCGGGGCGTATCCGGGCAAGAGGGACGGTGGGAGTTGGAGGTGAGGGCGGGTCCGATGTGTCAACGGGTGCGAACCGCTGACCGGTGGGCCGACCCGGGGGCCGAAGCGGGGAAGGAAGGGTCGGGCTGAAGCCCGACCTACGGGCGCACCCTGTTCACATGCCCCATCTTGCGGCCCGGCCGCGCCTCGGCCTTGCCGTAGAGGTGGATGGCCGCCCCCGTTTCGCGCGCGATGGCGGGGAGGCGGAGGATGTCGTCGCCGATCAGGTTCTCCATCGTCACGTCGGAATGCCGCGACCCGTCGCCGAGCGGCCAGCCCGTGATGGCGCGGATGTGCTGTTCGAACTGGTCCACCGCGCAGCCGTTCTGCGTCCAGTGGCCGGAGTTGTGCACGCGGGGGGCGATTTCGTTGACCAGAAGCCCGGCCGGAGTGACGAAGAGCTCGACCCCGAGCACGCCCGTGTAGTCGAGCGCGTTCAGGATGCGCGCCGCGATCAGGACGGCGTCGGTCCGTTCAGACGGGGCGAGCCGCGCGGGAACTGAGGTGGTGCGCAGGATGCCGCCCGCATGCAGGTTCTCGCCGGGATCGTAGGCGGCGACCGATCCGTCGAGGCCCCGCGCGGCGATGACGGAGACTTCGCGGGTGAAGGGGACGAAGCCTTCGAGGACCGAGGGCGCGCCCCCCATCGCGGCGAAGGCGGCGTCGGCGTCGCCTTCGGCCAGGATCTTCGCCTGGCCCTTGCCGTCATAGCCCAGCCGCGCGGTCTTGAGGATCGCGGGCAGGCCAACGCGGGCGAGCGCTGCGGCGAGGTCGGCGCGGCCCGCCACCGCCGCCCAGGGGGCGGTGGCAAGGCCGAGGCCGTTCAGGAAGGTCTTCTCCGCCACCCTGTCCTGGCTGGTTTCGAGCGCCCGGCGCGAGGGGCGGATGGGGCGGACGGCCCCGATCCGGTCGAGGCTGGCGGCAGGGACGTTCTCGAATTCGTAGGTCACGACTTCGACCGAGGCGGCGAAGACGGCGAGCGCGTCGGCATCGTCGTAGGGCGCGGTGGTCAGACGGTGGGCGACATGGCCCGCCGGCGCGTCCGGGGCGGGATCGTAGATGTGGCTGCGGTATCCAAGCCGGGCGGCCGCGACCGAGAGCATCCGGCCGAGCTGCCCGCCGCCAAGGATGCCGATGGTACTGCCGGGGGGCAGGGGGCCCATGTCAGTCATCCCTGTCAGTCATCCTTCGGCGCGTCCGCGACCGAGGCCGACAGGGCGGCGCGCCAGGCGTCGAGACGGAGCGCGAGCGCGGCATCGGACAGCGCCAGGATCGCCGCAGCCATCAGCCCGGCATTGGCCGCCCCGCCGATCGCCATCGTGGCGACCGGGTAGCCGCGCGGCATCTGGACGATCGAATAAAGGCTGTCGAGCCCCGCCAGCGCCTTCGTCGGCACCGGGACGCCGATTACCGGAAGACGGGTCTTCGACGCCATCATCCCGGGCAGGTGCGCGGCCCCCCCGGCGCCCGCGACGATCACCTTCAGCCCGCGTGCCACCGCGCTTTGGCCGTAGTCCCAGAGCCGGTCCGGGGTGCGGTGGGCCGAGACGATCCTGACCTCGTGCGCGATGGCGAGGTCGTCGAGGATCGCCGCCGCCTCGCGCAGGACCGGCCAGTCGGACTGGCTGCCCATGATGATCCCGACCGATACGTCCATGTGCGCCGACCCCTGCTTCCCGTCGCAGGGAAGGGCCGCACTATACCGGCCGGGCGCGCCCGTGCAACTGCGGGGGGGGGCGGCACGGCCAGGGGTGGGGGGGGGTGTGCCGGTGTCGGCCCGCCCCCCCCCTGTCCCTCCCCCGGCGGGGGAGGGCAGGCCCCCACCCGGGGACTTGGCACGACCTCGCCGCCCTGGCGCACCCCACTCCCCGGCACGGGGGGAAGGAGAGGGTGGGGGGCGCCGCACCTCACGCGAAGCCCGGCGCCGGGCGCATCGGCCGAGGCGGGCCGGTCGCGCCGGCGCCGTGTTTCCGGCAAGGCGGGAGGGGCGGACCTGGCGGTCCGCTTCCCGCCCGACGCGTGCCGTTCACGGCGGCCCGGCGACTGCCGCCCCCCCTTTGCCGCTCCTGCCGCCGCGTTTCAGGCGATGATATCGGGTGTAAGGAGATCGGCGATGCGGGCGATCTGGTCCTTCAGCATCAGCTTCTGCTTCTTCAGCCGCCGGAGCGTCAGCTGGTCGCCCCGCCCCGTCGCCTCGAGCGCATGGATCGCCTCGTCGAGGTCGCGGTGCTCGCGCTCGAGAACGGCGAGGCGCACGCGCCAGATTTCCAGCCGGTCCATTTCGATATGGGCGTTCATCTGCGGGTCCGGGTTCCGGGGGTTTCCTGGCGATGCGCCCCCGGTCCGGTGAATATACTGGTTCGGATGCCCCGGCCGCAAGCCTCGCGCGGCCCCCGGAACTGAAACAACCCGTCTCTCCGGGGCCTTGCCATGCCGCCCGCCGCTTCCCATATTTGCGCTCAGGTGCGGTCGCCCGATGCGGGGCCGCGCCGTGCAAGTCGCTTGCTGCGAAGGACCTGCCGGATGACGAAGCTTACCTTGGGCGCCCATCCCTTTCTTCTGGGTTTCGACCAGCTGGAACGCCTGGTCGAGCGCACCGCCAAGGCCGGTGCGGAAGGCTACCCCCCGTTCAACATCGAACAGGCCTCGGAGCACGGATTCCGCATCACGCTCGCCGTGGCGGGGTTCCGCGAGGACGACATCGCGATCACCGTCGAGGACCGCCAGCTGGTGATCCGCGGCCGTCAGGCGGAGGAGGCAGAGGGGCGCATCTTCCTGCATCGCGGCATCGCGGCGCGGGCGTTCCAGCGGGCCTTCGTGCTGGCCGAGGGGATGGAGGTCGCGGCGGCGACGATGGAGAACGGGCTGTTGGATGTCGACCTGAAGCGGTCGGTTCCCGATCCGGTTGTGCAGACGATCCGGATCACCAGGAAGTAGAGGAGCGGGCAGATGAACACGAGATTCGCGTTTCCCGAGGCGGCCGGCGAGCGGATCGTCTATGTCCGCCCGGTGGCGGTGGCCGATCTTCCGGAGGAGGTGCGTGCCCAGGCCGAGGGCCGCGAGACGATCTACGCCCTGCACGACGCCAGGGACGGCGAGCGGCTGGCGCTGGTCGCCGACCGCAGGATGGCCTTTCACCTGGCCCGGCAGAACGACATGGCGCCGGTGAACGTGCACTGAGGTCCGGGCGCCGGGCCGACGGCGCGCGCGCGGGTGCAACTCCGGTCATGGTCGGCGGTGACGGACGCGCATCGACCGGGCGTTATATGGACAGGGCCAGGCAGGCGGCCCAATTGCCGGGCGATGCAATCGAGTACGGGTGAACCATGAAGACCGCCAATGGCTACAGCGCCGCGCAGATCGCGCTGCACTGGGTCGTCGCCGTGCTGGTGGCGGCGAATTATTTCCTCGGCGACGGGATGGAACGGGCGCTGAAGCAGCGGATCGAGCAGGGGGCCGAGCCCGGAACGCGCGCGGGCCTGCATGTCTGGATCGGCGTCGCGGTGCTGGTCCTGGTCCTGGTCCGGATCGCGGTCAGGTTCCGGTCGGGGGCGCCGGGGGTGCCGGACGGGACGCCGGGCGCAATGCGGACGGCGGCGCGGCTGGGGCATCTGGCGCTATACGCCCTGATGATCGGCGTGCCGCTCGGCGGGGCGGCCGCGTGGTTCGGCGGGTTCCGTTCCGTTGGCGAGGTCCATGCGCTGGGCGGAAACCTGCTCATGCTGGTCGCCGGTCTGCACGCGCTGGCGGCCCTGGTGCACCAGTTCGTGCTGAAGGACGGGCTGCTCATGCCGATGCTGCGGCCGGGATAGTCGACCACACCTGTTGACGGTCGCCCGCGCAGAGGTCATCCTTCCTCGATCGCAAAGGTGGGGGCCGGTGATGCGTGTTTCTGTTCTATTGGCGGCGGCCGTTTCGTTCGCATTCGGTTTCGGTGCGCCCGGGCGGGCGGCGGTGATCGATTTCTCGGCGACGGGGCCCGCGACCGACGACAGCTGCGCGAAGCTGGCGAACGTCGGCTACTGCGACGACAGCAAGTTCCTCTACGGCTGGGCGGCCGACTACCTGGTACTCAACGACTACGACTTCGCGACCTCGGCCATCTTCTCGGCCGATCCGGGGACCACCTTCACGCCCGGCAGCGTCGATCTGCTCTACGGGAGCAACACGCTGATGCGGCTGCGCTGCAAGGCGGCCTGCCGCGAGGACCCCGACAGCTACGCGGCCGGTCGCGCCGACGACTTCCGCGCCGTGCCGTCGGAGTTCCTGCAGGTGACGGGCTATCTGAACGGCGTCTCGGTCGCTTCGGCCGAGGTTGACCCCGCAAGCCAGACGTCGCTGAGCTTCGGGGCGGAGTTCGCGGGCATAGACACGCTGATTTTCGCGCTCTCGGGCCGCTATCCCCTGCCTTACGAAAGCGGCTACATCCTGGACGAGGGCTGGCTTTACACCTGCGCCTCGTATTCCTGCTACAACGTGGGCCTCGACAATCTGAGCTTCACCGGCACGGAAATCGCGCCGGTTCCGCTTCCGGCGGCGGGCGGGATGCTGGCGGCGGGGGTGCTGATGCTGGGTGCGCTGGCCCGCCGTCGGCGGCGCTGAGCGCGGCGGCCGATCAGGCCCGGGCGACCAGGAAACGGCAGGACGCGCCGATCCGGAAAGAACCGTCGGTTTGCCGGAACGGCGCGAGCGCGGCGCGATGCGCCGCGTCCACCGCCCCGGCGCCGGAGAGCGCCTTGGCCCGAGCCGCGACGCCTGAGGAGCCGAGGCCTCGAAGCGCGGTGGCTTCGTCGAGGTAGCTCCAGGGGCTGTCGACATCGATCACCGTTTCCGCCGTCAGTCCTGCGGCTTCGGCGAAAGCCCGCAGTTTCGCTTCGTCCGACAGCGCGAAGGGCCCCGGCGCGCCGGGCGGGGGCGGCGGCAGAAGCGGGCGGAGTGCGCCGACGATCTGCGCGGCCTCCATCCCTTCGGGCTTGCCCCAGGTCATCACGACGACAGTGCCGCCCGGCCGGGCCACCCGCCGCGCTTCGGCGAGGGCGCGGATCGGGTCGCCCGCGAACTGGAAGGCGTTGAAGCCCGTGACGACATCGAAGGAAGCGTCGGCGAAGGGCACGTCTTCGAGGTCGGCGAGGCGGAAGTCGCCCCCCGGCACGCGGTCGCTCGCGATGGCGAGAAGCTCGGCGGCGGCGTCGAAGCCTGCAACCTTCGCCCCCCGGTCGGCGGCGATCCGCGCCGCCATGCCCGCCCCGCAGCCGGCGTCGAGGTAGCCGGTCCCCGGTCCGACGCGGCAATGGGTTAAGACCGCCTCGTAGCCTGCGCGGAACTGGCCTTCCTGGATGGAGGCCCAGTCGGCGGCGGATGAGCCCCACAAGGGGCCGTTCACGCCGGCGGTTCCCGTCGTTCGTGCGTCCGATGCCATGCGCGTTTTCCCTTTTCCCGGCCGCGGGGCAGGGTGGTCAGGTTTGGCGCCGGGGGCAACGGAAATCGGCTGGAGGGGGAAGCGTCTCCCGGCTGGGGTGAGCGGGAACAGGGGAACGTCCAGTGGACGTTCACCCCCGCTCAATCGGAAACGGCGCCAAGCGGCCATCGACACGCGCGATGACAGAGGGGATCGCCCGCCCATATGGGCGGTCGGGCGATCCCCGGTCGCTTGGGCGACCGGGTGGCGAATGGGACCGTGGTCGCATGGCAGGGCCGATGTGCCCTGCCAAAGGGGGCGGGGGCGGACCTCTCCAGGTCCATCCCGTTCCGTGCGCGCAGCCTTACGCCTTGATCAGCCCCATGCCTTCGAGCTTCAGGATCACCTGATGCGCGCAGCCGTCCACATCGGCATTCTCGGTCTCGACCCGCAGCTCGGGGGTCTCGGGCACCTCGTAGGGGTCGGAAATCCCGGTGAATTCCTTGATCTTGCCTTCGCGCGCCAGCTTGTAGAGCCCCTTGCGGTCGCGGCGTTCGCATTCCTCGATGGAGGTCGCCACATGCACCTCGACGAAGGCACCGTAGGCCTCGATCATCTCGCGCACCGCCCGGCGGGTCGCGGTGTAGGGGGCGATCGGGGCGCAGATGGCGATGCCGCCGTTCTTGGTGATCTCGGACGCGACATAGCCGATGCGCTTGATGTTGATGTCGCGGTGTTCCTTGGAGAAGCCGAGTTCGGATGACAGGTGCTTGCGCACCACGTCGCCGTCCAGCAGCGTCACCGGGCGGCCGCCCATCTCCATCAGCTTGACCATCAGCGCGTTGGCGATGGTGGACTTGCCCGACCCCGAGAGGCCGGTGAAGAACACCGTGAAGCCCTGCCTTGCGCGCGGCGGCGAGGTGCGGCGGAGTTCCGTCACCACTTCGGGGAAGCTGAACCAGTCGGGGATGTCCAGGCCTTCGCGCAGGCGGCGGCGGAGTTCGGTGCCCGAAATGTCGAGCACGGTGGACCCTTCGGGCACTTCGTCAACGGGGTAGTACTGGGCTTTCTCCTGGACGAAGACCATCTGTTTGAAATCGACCATCTCGATGCCGATTTCCTTCTGGTGCTCGGCCACCATCACCTGCGCGGCGTAGGGGTCGTAGAAGTCCTTGCCCTGGCTGTTCTTGCCCGGGCCCGCGTGGTCGCGCCCGACGATGAAGTGCGTGAGCCCGTGGTTGCGGCGGATGATCGCGTGCCAGACCGCCTCGCGCGGGCCGCCCATGCGCATGGCGAGGTTGAGAAGGGACAGGTGCGTGGTCGAGGCCGGGTACTTGTCCAGCACCGCCTCGTAGCAGCGCACGCGGGTGAAATGGTCCACGTCGCCGGGCTTGGTCAGGCCGACGACGGGGTGGATGAGGAGGTTCGCCTGCGCCTCGCGCGCCGCGCGGAAGGTCAGTTCCTGGTGGGCGCGGTGCAAGGGGTTGCGGGTCTGGAAGGCGACGACGCGCTTCCAGCCGAGCTTGCGGAAAAGCGCGCGAAGCTCGTTCGGCGTGTCGCGGCGGGCCTTGAAATCGTAGTGCACGGGCTGCTGGATGCCGGTAACGGGGCCGCCGAGATAGACCTTGCCCGCGCTGTGGTGCAGGTAGTTGACGGCCGGGTGGGCCAGATCGTCGGCGCCGAAGACCTTTTCGGCTTCGCGCGCCTTGTCGGGGGTCCATTTGTCGGTGACCGAGAGGATCGCAAGGATCACGCCTTCCTGATCGCGAAGTGCTACGTCCTGGCCGGGCTCGATCTTGTCGGCAAAGGCCTCGGATACGTCGAGCGTGACCGGCATCGGCCAGAGGGAGCCGTCGGCCAGCCGCATGTTCTCGACCACGCCGTCGTAGTCGGCCTGCCCGAGAAACCCCTTCAGCGGGTGGAAGCCGCCGTTCATCAGAAGCTCGAGGTCGCAGATCTGGCGCGGCGTC
>JBJXFU010000001.1:0-46626 GCA_046155885.1 Paracoccaceae bacterium | reverse complement strand
GCGCGCAGAAATGGCTCGCCATCATCGTGCTGGTGCCGCTTCTGCTGGTCGGGCTCGTGCCGATCGTCAACGGCTCGATCAACTGGATGAACGTCACCAACCTCGTGCCGCCGACCGCCGCCTATTCCGGCGTGGACGGCACCTGGAGCATCGGCGGCTGGACGCTGTTTCTCGGCGGCCTCTACATCGCCGCCTGGTCGACCTACGGGTTCGAAACCGCCGTCTGCTATACCCGCGAACTCAAGGACCCGCGCGCCGATACCTTCCGCGCGATCTTCTATTCGGGCCTTCTGTGCTGCGTCTTCTTCTTCCTGATCCCCTTCTCGTTCCAGGGTGTGCTCGGCACCTCGGGAATGCTGGCGCCCGGCATCGTCGACGGCACCGGCGTGGGCGAGGCGCTGGGTAACACGATCGGCGGCGGCCCGGTGATCACCCAGATCTTCGTGATCCTGATGATCCTCGCGCTGTTCCTGGCTATCATGACGGCGATGGCGGGTTCGTCGCGGACCCTCTACCAGGGCTCGCGCGATGGCTGGCTGCCGAAGTACCTAGGCCAGGTGAACTCGCACGGCGCGCCGTCCAAGGCGATGTGGACGGACTTCGCCTTCAACGTGTTCCTGCTCGCGCTCGCCTCGGATATCGGGGGCTACTTCTACGTGCTCGCGATCTCGAACGTCGGCTACATCATCTTCAACTTCCTGAACCTGAACGCCGGCTGGATGCACCGCATCGACAGCCCGCACATGGACCGCCCCTGGAAGGCGCCAAGCTGGCTGATCGGCCTCAATACTGTCCTTGCTTTCGTCAACGCGCTCTTCCTCGGCGCCGGGGCCAAGGTCTGGGGCTATTCGAACGCGCTCTGGGCGGGCCTCGTCTTCGCTGCCCTGATCATCCCTGTCTTCTGGTTCCGCCACTACATGCAGGACGGCGGGAAGTTCCCGAAAGAGGCCTATGACGACCTCGGGCTGAAAGAAGGCGACCTCGGCGAACGGAGAGCCGGCATGCTGCCCTATCTCACGCTCGTGGCCGGGGCGGTTCTGGTGCTTTGGGCGAACTGGTTCTTCGTCCTGCCTGGCTGACCGGTACGGCGGAAAGCGAAGCGGGGCCGCCCCTGCCGGGGGCGGCCCCGAAGCATTCGCGGGTGTTCCCTGTGATGAAAGAAAGTTGCACTCCATGATTGCGTTTCGGCCGGAAAAGCGGAAAACTCGCGGCCGGCCGCATACCTTTCCGGGGGACTGACGATGACCAATTCCTGGCGCTTTTCCACACTTGGCGACCGCCACCGCGCGCTTGGCTCCGCGCTCGAGGACTGGAGCGGGATGGGCACCGCATGGTCCTATTCCAAGGGCGACCCCGACAAGGAATACATGGCGATCCGCACCAAGGCGGGGCTGATGGACGTCTCCGGCCTGAAGAAGGTCCATATCACCGGCCCGGCGGCGAGCCACGTCATCGAACGCGCCACCACGCGCAACATGGAAAAGCTGACGCCGGGCAAGGCGATCTATGCCTGCATGCTGAACGACGCGGGCAAGTTCATCGACGACTGTATCATCTACCGCTTCGGACCGAACAGCTTCACGGTCGTGCACGGCTCGGGGCAGGGGCACGAGCAGCTGACAATGGCCGCCACCGGGCGCGATGTCTCGATCCGCTTCGACGACAACTTGCACGACTTGTCGCTGCAGGGGCCGATGGCCGTGGACTACCTTGAAAAGCACGTCCCCGGCATCCGCGCGCTACCCTACATGAGCCACATGCCGACGTCGCTTTTCGGCAAGCCCATAACCCTCTCGCGCACCGGCTACACGGGCGAACGCGGCTACGAGATTTTCTGCCGGGGCCAGGATGCGGGCATGATCTGGGACCGCATCCTTGACGAAGGGAAGGGCATGGGCATCATCCCCTGCCGCTTCACCACGCTCGACATGCTCAGGTCAGAAAGCTACCTCCTCTTCTTCCCCTTCGACAATTCCGAGATGTACCCGTTCGAGGACGAGGGGCCGGGCGACACGCTTTGGGAGTTGGGTCTCGAGTTCACCGTGACGCCGGGCAAGGTCGGCTTCCGGGGCGCCGAAGAGCATTATCGGCTGAAAGGGCGCGAGCGATTCAAGATCTGGGGCCTGAAGCTCGATGGCGACAAGGTCCCGGGCAATGGCGCGCCCGTGTTCCGGGGCAGCAGGCGGGTCGGGCTGGTGACGCAGGCGATGCATTCGCAGCTGAACAAATGGACCGTTGCCATTGCCCGCCTGCCGGTCGACTGCGCCAATGACGGAACAAAGCTCGAGGTCCGCTGCGCGACGCATGGTCCCATTGCGGGGACCACCCATTCCATGCCCTTCTTCGACCCAGAGAAGAAGCGCCGCATGGCGAAGGGCTGATGCCCGGGCGACCGGCGGTGTGCGGATTGGCGGTATGACCTGATGAGCCTCACCCCCGTCACCCGAACCATTCACAGCCGCCCGGTCTATGCCGCGCTGGAACCCCGCACCGGGCATGCGCACCTGATGATCGCCGATGGCGAAGGCGCGGACGCGCTTGCCGACATGCTGGCCCGGGCGGGCGTGGGGCAGGCCGGGATGCTCGCCTCGGCGCATGTGATGTACTGTCCCGGCCCGAACGGCACCGACCGGATCGATGTGCTTGCCGCGCTCGGCGCCGCGCAGATCTTTCGCGCCCCGACCATTCCGTCGCTATTGCCGCGCCTCAACCGTGTCCTCAGCGACGCCCATATGGGCACGCAGTTCTACCTCGCCGGGACGGAGGGCCTGATCGGACAGGCCGAACGCGACATCATGGCGACCGGCTTTCCGCATCAGGCGATCCAGAAGGAACACCGGGGCTCGACGCTGCGCCGCGTGCAGTGCGTGCACTGCAAGGGCATCACCGAGAACGTCGCCACCGACCCCTTCCGCTGCAGCCACTGCGGGCTGAACCTCTTCGTGCGCGACCATTACTCGCGCCGCCTCGCCGCCTTCCAGGGCGTCAACATCGACGCCGAGGAACCGGGCAAGGTTCCCAAACCGGTGGAGCGCTTCCGATGAGCGTCGCGAAACTCCAGGTCCGGGTGGCCGAGGTGGTTCCCGTCACCGACATGGTCACCCGCCTCCGCTTTGTCACGCGCGACGGTACGGCGCTGCCCGCCTTCTCGGGCGGCGCGCATACCGTCGTCGAGATGGACGATCACGGAACCCGCCGGATGAACCCCTATTCACTGATGTCCGACCCCGGGGACACGTCCGGTTACGAAATCAGCGTCCGGCGCGACGATCAGGGCCGAGGGGGCTCGCTTTTCCTGCACCGCCATGTGCGCGCGGGGCTCGAGATGACGATCTCGCACCCGGTCAACCTTTTCCCGCTCGACCGCCGGGCGCGGAAGGCCCTGATGATCGCGGGCGGGATCGGCATCACCCCGTTCCTCGCCCAGATCGCCCAGTTTTCGCATCTCGGCGGACGGTTCGAGCTGCACTACGCCGTCCGGACGCCATCGCTCGGCGCCTATATGGACCGCCTGACCGCCGCCCACCCTGATCGGGTGCACTGCTACTTCGACGACCGGGGCGACAAGATCGACCTGGCCCGCATCCTGTCGATGCAGCCCATCGGTACGCATCTTTATGTCTGCGGGCCGAAGCCGATGATCGCCTGGGTGCTTTTCACCGCCGAAAGCATGGGCTGGCCGAAACATGCGCTGCATCACGAGGAATTCCTCGCCCCCGGCACCGGCAAGCCCTTCACCGTCGAACTCGCGGCCACCGGCAAGACCCTGACCGTCGGCACCGCCCAGTCGCTGCTTGAGGCGATCGAGGCCGCCGGCGTCGATGCGCCCTATCTCTGCCGGGGCGGGGCCTGCGGACAATGCGAAACCAACGTCCTCAGGTGCGACGGAACCATCCTGCACCGCGACCACTGGCTTTCCCCCGAAGACAAAGCCGGGGGCCGCAAGATCATGCCCTGCGTGTCGCGCTACGAAGGCAAGACCCTCGTCCTCGACCGATAGGAGGAAGAACATGAGCCTCGATTTCCGCCCCGGCGCCTTCCGCGACTTCTTCCGCGACGAGACGTTCCGTGACGACTACACCTACCGCAACTCGCCCGCCGCGATCCGCCGCTTCCCGTTTCCCTTCGACAAGGACGTGTACATGTACGCGGTCAACCTCGAACCCCATACTCCGGGACGCAAGGGCAGCGTCTTCGAGTTCGCCTTCGACGTAGACGAGCACTACGTGTCCGAGATGATCGACCGCGCCAAGGTTCTGGCCGAGGATCCGCTGCGCTGCCAGTCGCTGCCGCACATGACGCTGGCGGGGTGGGACCTTCTGGAACTGATCATGGAGGCGAAGGCGCGGGACTATCCGGAGTGGTTCGCGCTTGAGCGGAACGGCAACCGCTGGCGCTGGATCAACCGCCCCCTCGGCATTGACCACAGCTTCACCTTCCTGGACGATTCCACACTTCCCTACGGCCCCTTCGAATACATTACCCGCCAGACCCAGGGCGATTTCACCCTTCAGGACGAACGCGACGGCACGCTTTGGATGGATGCGGGCATCGCCACCAGCCAGGCCGACTGGTCGGTGGATTTCGATATCGGAATGCATTTTCACGAATGGCACGCCCCGGTGCCTTTGGCGCACGAGATGAACGTCTTCGACCGGGCGCTGAAGTTCCTGATGAAGCTCCAGCACGGCGCGCCGGTCCGACGGTTCAACTGGACGATGACGGTCAACCCGCTTCTCGACACCGCGCCCGAGACCTATCCGAAATGGGGCCCGGACCGGACGACTCTGACGCAAGAGAACATGGGCGAGAAGATGCACCTGCGGGTCGAGCTTCAGGCGCTTTTCCGGCTGCCCCGGTCGAACGCCATCGCGTTTTCGATCCGCTGCTACCTCGGCAAGTTCGGGGAACTGGTCACCGTCCCGAAATGGGGCAGGCGGCTCCACCGCGTGGTGCGCGACATCCACCCCGACCTGGCCGCCTACAAGGGCTTCCTGCGCAACCGTGACGCGATGGCCAAGTGGCTCTCGGCCCATGACGACGGCGCCCCCACCTCGGCCGGCTGGTGGCCGGAAGATTGACCGGAAGCCCGATCGGGCGCAGAACCCGTCTGGACGAGGCAGCCTGTGACCGTGATCCAACCTTTTGAAAGCACCACCGCTCGGGGGGGCATCCTGACCCCCGGCCTGCCGGTCCTTCCGCCGGGGGTCGAACGGCATCCGGTGCCCGGCGGCGGCAGCCGGGCGGTCGAAATCCGTAAGGGCGACGAGATCACCGTGCAGGACCGCGAGGGGCTGCAACCGGTCGAAATGGTGTTCTTCGCCCCCGACGGGCGGTCCGACGCGGCGATGATCGGCGCGAAGGGCGGGTGCGACCCGCAGGGGCTGAAGGCCGCGCTGAAGCGTGACCCCTCGGGCCGCCGCGTCGTCGCGGCACTGGAGAAGGCGGGCTTCGACCTCGCCCGTGCCGACGGCACGCTTCTGTTCGCGGCAGGGTCCCGGGCCGGTGACCAGGCCAGCTTCACGGCAAGCTCGGACGGCCTTGTCCTCGTCTGCGCGGCGGGCGAGCCGATGGAGCCGTCGGGCCACTGGGCGCCTACCGAGGTCGTCCTCTACATCCGCCGTGCCGACCGGCGCCCGGGAAAGGGCGGTCAGGCCGCCCCCGACCCGCTGGCCGATCCGCTGCGCGACGACAACATCCGGCCGGGCCAGGCGCTCGCCTACGAGGTGAAAGCCGGCCAGTTCATTCAGATCGTCGATGTCCAGGGCCGCGAATGCTCGGATTTCCAGGCCTTTTCATTACGCGCTTTAGACCGCAGGCTCGAACGCGAGATCGACCCCACGACGACGCGCTCGCTGACGGGACTTCTCTACCCGATGCCGGGGCTCGCCTCGAAATACTTCTCTGTCGATCACGAACCGCTTGTCGAGATCGTCCAAGACACGGTCGGGCGTCATGACACCTTCGGGCTCGCCTGCACCGCGCGCTACTACGAAGACATGGGCTATCCGGGTCACGTCAACTGCTCGGACAACATCAACCGCGAACTCGCGGCCTGGGGCCTGAGGCCGCGCGGCGGCTGGCCGGCAATCAACTACTTCTTCAACACGCTTCTCGATGACGCCCACGCGATCTCGATGGACGATCCCTGGTCACGGCCAGGCGACCATGTGCTGCTGCGGGCGCTGACCGACCTCGTCTGCGTCTCCACCGCCTGCCCTTGCGATATCGACCCGGCCAACGGCTGGAACCCGACCGATATCCAGCTACGCCTTTATGGCGCGACCAAGGATTTCCAGCGCTCGATCGGGCGGCGCCAGACACCGGGGGCCGATGTGGAAGGCACGAAGAAGACCGGGTTCCACGACTGCTTCGCGGCGCATACCCGCAAGTTCGCTGAGTACAACGGCTACTGGCTGCCCACCGAGATGACCAACCATGGCGCTATCGCCGAGTATTGGGCGGTGCGCGAGAAGGCGGGCGTGATGGACCTGTCGCCCTTGCGCAAGTACGAGGTGACGGGCCCGGATGCCGAGGCGATGCTGCAGCTCTGCCTGACCCGCGATATCCGCAAGCTTCCTGTGGGCGGGGTCGTTTATACCGCGATGTGCCATCCGCATGGGGGGATGATCGACGACGGTACCGTGTTCCGGCTGGGCGAGATGAACTTTCGCTGGATCGGCGGCACCGACCAGTCGGGCCTTTGGCTTCGCGAGCAGGCCGCGGCGCGGGGGATGAATGCCTGGGTGCGGTCCTCGACCGATCATCTGTGCAACATCGCGGTGCAGGGGCCCTTGTCGCGGGCGATCCTGCGCGAGGTGATCTGGACTGCCGGGACCCAGCCGACGATGGAGGAACTCGCGTGGTTCCGCTTCGCTGTTGCGCGGCTCGGCGCCTTCGACGGGCCCGGCCTTGTGGTCAGCCGCACCGGTTATTCGGGGGAACTGGGCTATGAGGTCTTCTGCCACCCGAAGGATGCCAAGGCCGTCTTCGACGCGATCTGGGCGGCGGGCGAACCGGTGGGAATGCTGCCCTGCGGCCTTGCCGCGCTGAACATGCTGCGGATCGAGGCGGGGCTGATCTTTGCGGGCTCGGAGTTCGACGAGACGACCGATCCGATGGAGGCGGGGATCGGCTTCACCGTGCCGCTCGCGTCGAAGAAGGACGACTTCATCGGCCGCGCCGCGCTTGAGGGGCGTAAGGCTAGCCCGCAGCGCCGGCTCGTCGGCCTCGACCTCGAAGGCGGCGTCGTGCCTTCTGCCGGCGACGGGGTGCATGTCGGGCGGCCGAAGATCGGCACCGTCACCTCGGCCATCCGCTCGCCGATCCTCCGCAAGGTGATCGCGCTCGCCAGGCTCGACGTGACCCATGCCGAACCGGGGACCGAGGTCGAGGTCGGGCGGCTGGACGGCCAGCAGAAACGGCTGAAGGCACGGGTGGTGGCCTTCCCTCATTACGACCCCGGCAAACTCAGGGTACGCGGCTAGGCCGCCCGCGCGCGACCGGCGCACGGGCAAATCCCCGCGCCTGCCCGGTGTGGCAGGGAAAGCATAGTGCAACCCCGCGCCGTTTGAACTAACCTATTGGACTACAACAATTTCAATGCACTCCTAAAGTCCCTCCGTCTCCGGCTGCATGCTCCGGGATGCCCGCGTTGCTTGACCTCTGGCCAAGTCGGCCCTAGCGTCACGAACATGTGAGCCCGTGTGTGTTCCGGCAGCAGAACCTGCAACAATTGAAGGGTCGGAAATGCGATTGTTTCCCGCTCGCCCACGGAAATCCGGACAGTCCCTGCGGGAAGCCGCCCGAACCTGTGCCGCTGTCCTGGCGCTCGCCCTGGCCGCCTTCCTCTCCTTAGCCTGGATCGCCGCAACGCCCGCCGCCGCGCAGGAAACGGTGACCGGCGTCCAGCAGATCGAAGGCTTCGACCACTCGGCCGTGGGCATTCCGCTGACCGGCAAGCACGCCGAGATCATCTGCGAATCCTGCCACATCGACAACAAGCTGAAGGGCACGCCGCGCGACTGCGTCTCGTGCCACAACGGCTCGATCGCCAAGGGCAAGCCGGCGAGCCACCCGCCGGCGGGCAATACCTGCTCGCAGTGCCACACGACGAAGAACTTCAGGCCCTTCGCCTTCGACCACGCGGCCATCAACCAGCCCTGCGCGACCTGCCACAACGGCGCGAAGGCCCGCAGCAAGCCGGCCAACCACATCCCCGCGACCGACACCTGCGACAACTGCCACGTCACGGCAGGCTTCAAGGACGCGCGCGTGGATCACCGCGACGTCAAGGGTACGTGCGTATCGTGCCACAACGGCAGCGCGGCGCCGGGCAAGAAGGAAGGCCACATCCAGGCGCCCGACGACTGCGGCACCTGCCATTCGACGCTGACGTTCAAGAATCCGGCAGTGAACCACGCCTCCATCGGACAGCCCTGCGCCAGCTGCCACTCGGGCTCGGTCACCACGGTCAACCCGACCGACCGCCAGCCGCCGGACTGGCACCGCGTCGTCGAGATGAACGACTGCGAAACCTGCCACATCCCGGGCGCGTCCTTCGCGGGGGCGTTTATGGATCACAGCCGGGCCGCCTTCAACACGGACTGCGTGGCCTGCCACTTCGTGTTCAGCGGCCCGCAGGTGCCGAACCCGAACGAATCTTCCCGCACGACGCACGACCCCGGCGAAGACTGCTCGGGCTGCCACGGGTTGCCATGAGGATGCCATCCGCCGGAAACCGAGCCCATGAGAAACCAGAATTGAGGCGACGGGTCAGATGAAGACGAAGCGAACGAACGGTCGGCTGCCTGGCCTGGGGGCCGCGCTGGTGGCGTCGCTGCTGTCATTCGGTCAGGCGGCGCCCGCCCAGACTTCCGGCGGCCCCCTGGCGCAGGCCGAGGCGGCGATCGCGGCAGGGGACTACTTCCGCGCCACCCGAATCCTGACGGCGATCGCGGCGCAGCGGAACAATCCCGACAGCCAGCGCGCGCAGGAGCTTCTTGCCACCGCGCGTGAGGCGAACGGACAACTCGCCCAAGCCCTCGCCGAGTACGACGAATACCTCAAGCGCTATCCCGGCGGGGACGGCGCCGCCCGTGTCCGTGTACGCCGCGCGGCCCTGGTCGGTGGTGGCGGCGGTTCCGATGGTACGAGAGCCGGCGGGACCGTGTCGCTCACCTACCGGATGAACGACGGCGGCGAGCGGCCGGATGCCTTCACGCCATTCGACAAGCGCTTCTCGGCCCTGACCCTCGCGCTGCAGTTCTCCACCACGTCCCAATCGGCGAACGGCCGGTCGCGCCTGGTGTTTTCCGGCGCCGGCGATCTGTCCAGCAGTGGCATCCCCTCGCGCGATCCGAAAATCTCCGAGGCGTTCTTCGACTATACTTGGGCGTCCAACGGTGCTGCGGTCACTGTCGGCCGCTTCCGGCCCGAACCGGGGGGGATCGGCTACCGGGTGGATGGAGTGCAGCTTTCATGGCCGGTCGCGGACCGTGTCACGCTTGGCGTCGATGCCGGCAAGGCGGTCGAATCCAGCCGGGACGATCTGTTCAGCGACGACCGCACCCTGCTCGCCGCCAGCCTCACGTTCCGCGACAGCGTCCTGCCGGGCGCCTTGGCCTTCTACGTCGCCCAGCAGTCCGACGGCACCGATACCTTCCGCTCGGCGGTCGGGGCCGAGTACGCGCGCGACTTCAAGGGCGGCGGCAATTTCTTTGCCAGCGTCGAGTACGACTTCCACTTCGACCGCGTCAGCCGCGTCCAGGTAAGCGGCGGACTGCCCTTCTCGAACGGCGACCGGCTGACGGCCAGCGCCGCCTTCTACCGCAGCCCGGCGCTGAACCTCGAGAATGCGACCTTCGGACCGGGCTTCACCATCGAAGACCTGCGTCTCGGCGGCTTCACCGAAGCCCAGATCAAGGCCTTCGCGCTCGACCAATCCGCACAAGTCACGACGGCAAGTCTTTACTACACAACAAAAGTTTCGGCGAACTGGACCCTGACGCTCGACGGGTCCGTGATCAGCTTCGACGGACCCAGGGACAATGCGCTGACCTCGGGGAACCTGACCGACCTCGGAACCCGCGTCTATGCCGGCGGCACGCTCATTGGTTCGTCGGTGTTCACGAAGGGCGACAGCGTGAACCTCGGCTTGCGCCTGTCCGAAGACGAGGATGACCGGCTCTACGCGTTCGACGCCTCCATCTTCTTCCCGGTCACCGACAACTTCAGCCTGCGGCCGCGCATCCGGGTGGGCAAGCGGATGAATGACTTCGGCCCGGATGACGACATTGTCATGGGTGCGCTGGGTGCGCGGTACCGCTTCGACCGGACGACGAGCTTGATCGTCGATGTGGGCGCCAAGAACGAGGATCAGGACGAGTTCTTCGTCAACGCGGGCATTTCGAAGTCGTTCTGAGGCCTGCGACCCTAAGACCGGGATGGGTCGCCCAGGTGGCTACGGGCGTTTTGCCACCAACCTGAATCGGCATTCATCCAGACCTTTGCGACATGCGGCGGCGCCCTCTGTCGCCGGGGTGGTTAAGGGCGATTCATGCCGGCCGCGAACAGCTGCGACGCGGTCTTCCGCCAGAACCCGCCGAAAGGGGCGCAACGCCCTGAAACGGCGGAAAATTCCACGTCTCCTTTACGTCTTCCCGACGTCTTCTTTACGTGCGTACGTTCGGGGGGTGAAACAGGGGAAACGGCGGGACGTCACAGGGCGACTGAGGGCGGGAGGCAAGCCAGAATGTGCGGGGTCGGGCGGGTCAGGAAAAGAGCAAACCCTGCAACGCACCGCTACGGGCACCCCGCCGCGGCCCAGTTCTTCAGCGCCTGCTTGAAGCTCAGCCCCAGCGGGTGCGGCTTTTCCAGCGACCGCGCGGCATCGCCGCTGACGTAGAACTGCGCCTGTTCGCAGATGCGGTCGCGGGTCCACTGGTGGCAGTTGGTGCAGTGCTGGCCCTTCCAGAGCTCGTCCGGAATCCCCTCGAAGGGCGGGAAGAGCGGCTGGCTGGCGATCAGCGTCTCGATCGACTGGCCAAGAATCTGCGGCTCGCCCTCGGCGATCGGGCCCGAGAAGGTGACTTGCATCGAACCGCCGCCAACGCTGGTCCCGCCGGTGTCGGGGGGCTTCCCCGCGCCGCCGGCGAGCAGCGCCAGCAGCCGTTCGGCCTCTTCCTTATGTACGCCCTCCGGGAAGGCCCAGAGGTAAAGCTGGATCTTCACCCGGTCGCCGCTGTCTTTCACCGAATCCCAAAGCGCGGCTTCGTCCGGCGCGGCCCGCAGCGTCAGCCCGCGTTCGGCGTCAAAGCTGAAATCGTCGGTCAGCGAAGAGCTTTCCCACGGTGTCTGCGCCCCGCCCGTCGCCTCAAGAACCTTGCGGCGGACATCCTTGAAGAGAAGCTCGATCGATTGCGGGCGGGTGGCAATCGCATCGGCCAGCGCGCGGGTATAGGGGCTGTTGCCGCTGGTGCCGTCCAGCGCCACGCTGCCCGGCGCGGTGGAATAGGCGATGAAGCTGCCGGTGGGGGCGTTCATCTCTGCCAGGCCCTGGTCGGTGAAGCCCGCGACGTTCTCGAAGGGATTGTTCCGGCAGGCGTCGAGGATGACGATGTTGGTCCGCACCCGGGCCGAGGAAAGCTGCCGCAACACCCAGCTCGCCTCGACCCCCACAAGGTCGAGGTCCGCCGCGTCGCGTATGTCGCTGTCCACCGGCAGCAGGTAGTTGTTGCCGTCTGACTGCACGGCATGCCCCGCATAATAGAACAGCGCCACCGTGTCCGGCCCCGCCGCCCTGAGAGCCCGGCCGAAATCCGCGATCCCGCGCTTCATCGTCGCCTGGTCGGAATCGAAAAGCGAGGTGACGGTGAATCCGACCTTCTCCAGTGTCGCAGCGATCAGCCGCGCGTCCGAGGACGGGTTCGCGAGCGGGGTGACAAAGGCATAGCCGCCGTTGCCGATGACCAGCGCGATGCGATGCGCGCCCTCGGCCGCCCAGGCCGGCCCGGCGGGCAGCCAGGGCGGGATCAGGATGGCCAGCAAGGCAAGGATGGGTCGGAACCGGCTCACATATACCTGCGGATGCCAGAAATATCGTGATCAGAATATCTTGCGCGGCGTTGTTCTGGCAACCGGCGATTTCCGGCGTGGCCCGGGCCGCCCCCGTCCGGGCAACCCCGGACGGGCCGCGCCGATAAGCGAGAGTTTGTCACCGGCGCGTGCGGTGGCTAACATCGCGGCGGGTGGGCGGCGGCTCGATTCCCGCGCGGGTCCGGCCGTTGGGACGCGGCGGACGCGTCCGACCCGGGATCGAAGGAGACGATGCGATGTTCACAGGCGCGCCCGTCCGGGCCCTTATTGCCCACCTTACCCTGACGATCGCCTCGGCCTTTTTCTGGCTGGCCAGTCCGGCGGCGGCCCAGGATGGCCCCTACGCCCCCGGCTGGGATCTTGACCCCGCCGCCTCCTCGATCAACTTCGGCTCGATCAAGAACGAGAAGGGCCAGCAGATCATCGAAACCCATTCCTTCGCCAACTTCTCCAGCGCCATTGAGCCTGACGGCAAGGTGACGATCCGGGTGAAGCTCGACTCGGTCGATACCAAGAACGACCTGCGCAACGTGCGCATGCGGTTCCTGTTCTTCGAGACCTTCAAGTACCCCGAGGCCGAGGTGACCGCCCAGCTTGCCCCCGACATGGCGGCAGGGCTTGCCGTCGGGGGGGCGAAGACGGTGCAGATCCCGTTCGCCTTCAACCTCCACGGCGTCACCAACCAGATGGTGACAACCGCTACCGTCACCGCTGAAAGCAATGACCGCATCAGCGTCGCGGCGGCCGAGCCGGTGATCTTCCGCGTCGTCGATTTCGGCCTCGACGGCAGCCTGAAGAAGATCGCCGAAACCGCCGGCGGTTTCGACATCGTCCCAGAGATGACCATCGCCTACCAGTTCGCATTCACCCGCCGCGCCGCCGGGGAGATGAGCTCTGTTGTGGCCGATGCGACAATCGGCGAAACCGGCGCCGCCGCCGCGCTCGAAACGCAGGGCGAGTTTTCGACCGAGGAATGCGTCGGGCGCTTCGACATCCTGTCCGAGACCGGCAACATCTATTTCGATTCCGGCAGTGCCTCGCTGAAGCCCGACAGCGCCTTCGTCCTGGCCTCGATCACCGACATCATCAAACGCTGCCCGGGCCTGCGCATCCTCGTCTCGGGCCATACCGACGATGTCGGCTCGAACGAGATGAACCAGGGTCTTTCCGAACGGCGCGCGCGCTCGGTGGTGGACTACTTGGCCGGGCAGGGGATCGAACCCGGACGGCTCTTCTCGGCAGGCTTCGGCGAGGATCACCCGATGGTCGTCAACGACTCCGACTTCAACCGGAGCCGCAACCGCCGCATCGAGTTCTCGCTATACCGGTGACCGGCACCGGGTCGGAACAAGGTCGCTCGCCGGGGGGCGGCGGCCGCCTCGCCGTTCTCGCGGTCGCGGCCGTTGCCTTCGCGGGCGGGGCGGGGGTAGTCTGGCTGGCGCTCGGCCCGTCCCGACCGGCCGGTCTGCCCGGCAGCTTTCATGACCCCTCGGTCCTCTTCCCCGCCCCGGCGGCCAGCATGATGACGGATGCGCCGCCGGCACGTGATGCCGCTCTGCCCGATGTCGACACGATGATCGCCGCGCTGGCCGGCCGGCTCGAGGCCGCGCCGGACGATCCGGAGGGCTGGAAGATGCTCGGCTGGTCCTACTTCAGCACCGGCCGCTTCGCCGAGGCGGCCGGGGCATATGCCCGCGCCGTGGCGCTCCTGCCGCCCGACGCCGAGCTTCTGTCGCTGCAGGGTGAGGCGCTGGTCCGGGCTGCGGAGGGGCGCGTCGGCACGGACACGGCAGCGCTTCTTGACCAAAGCCTCGCGCTGGACCCGGGCAACGCGCGGTCGCTTTACTACCGGGGCCTCGGGCTCGTGCAGAACGGCAATCCCGGCGAGGCGCTGAAGATATGGCTTCCACTTCTGGACGCCGCCCCGGCCGACACGCCCTGGCGCGACGAGCTCCGCGCCGGCATCAGGCAGGCAGCCACGGCGGCAGGGATCGATCTGTCGGACAATCCCGGGCTTGCTGGCTCGGATTGACAGGTCCCTTCGCCGTCTTCCGGCCCGGCGGCCGTTACCTGATGAAGTCCCGGATGCTCTGCAGGAACTTCGGAAAATCCGGCTCGTTCTCGAAAAGCAGGTGGTTCTTGCTCTTCAGCATGACGAAGTGCGCGCCGGGTATGCTGGCGGCAAGGAACCTTCCCTCGGACAAGGGCGCGACCGAATCCTCCTCGCTGTGGAGGACCAGAGTGGGAACCTCCACCTTCGGAAGCAGTTGCGACACGTCCATCTCGTCGAACATCTCGCGGAACCGGGCGATGTTTTCGGCGGGCCCGCATTCCTTCTGGAACTCGTTGAAGTAGGCGGCCTCCTCGGCGCTGGCTCCAGGCATGAAGAGCGAGGTCATGGTCTGCCGGAACGCCGGGTTGCTCGCCCCCCAGCCCTGACGGAACAGCGTGACAAGGGCCTCGCTTTCGGCTGCCGCGCTCGGGTCGCCGCGTCGTCTACGGCCCCGCGCGTAGCCGCCCTGCAGAATCAGGTGAGACACCTTCTCGGGCCGGCGGATCGCGTAGGCGATCGACACCGACGCCGCCTGCGAGGGGCCGTAAACCGCGACCTTCTCATGGGGATACGAGTCCACGACGCGCTCGAGGTCATCAACCATGCGCTCGAACTCGATGACGACATTCTTCCAGTCCGACATCCCGTTGCCGCGCTGGTCGTACCGGATCAGCCGGAAGGTCCGTGACAGGCCTGTCAGGTAAGCCCTTACGCTGTTGAGGGAATCCCAATCTTTCGTGAGATGGGTCATCCAGCTGCCGGCAAATGCGATCGGGAAACCGTTGCCGACGGATGCGTGCGCGATGCTGACCCCGTCGCGCGACAGGACGTAGCGCACGTCGCTCTGGTCCTTGAGGTCGAACCCGCTTTCGCTTCGCGTTTCCCGGGCGTCAGGCGCCGAGAGCAGGTAGGCGCGGATCGGCCGCGAGATGTTCTTCAGGCGTTGCGGCCCGAGGTCGGTGAATGAAACGCGATCGCTCGCCGCGAGCGCGTCCTTGACGATCTCCGACACGCAAATCGCTTGTGGCGGGGCGGTCGCCTCGAGACGTGCCGCGACGTTTACTCCCTCGCCCAGAAGGTCTCCGGCCTGTTCGAAGACATCGCCAAGGTTGATGCCGATCCGGAAGTCGATACGCTCTCGGTCGGCGGTGTTCGCGTTTCGCTCGGCCATCCCTGCCTGCAACGCCAAGGCGAAATCAGCCGCATCCACGACACTGGGGAATTCCAGCAACATGCTGTCGCCGGCGGTGTTGGCCAGACGGCCCCGGTGCTTGCTGATCGTCGGTTCGATGAACTCCGACCGGTGGGTCCGAAGCGCGTCGAGCGTTGCCCGTTCGTCGCGCGAGACCAGCCGGCCGTAGCCGGCAATATCGGCCGCGACGATCACGGCGAGCCTTCGCGAGCCCTGTTCCGCTGCCATCCGCCGGCCTTTCCAAGTCTGAACCGGAGACGAGCGTAGCGGAATGTCATGGGCCGTTCCAAGCTCTTCCTTGAGAAAGGCCGGCGCGCCGGGCACTTGGAGCAGGGCGCCGTCTTGGCTAGGGTTGCCCGGAACTCCCGGAAGGACAGCCGAATGCCCGACCTGATCAACCCCGCCCTGATCGCGGCCGAAAACGCCCGCGCCAAAGCCACGCTCGACGCCGATTACGGCCATCTCGGCGGGGTCCTCGCCCGCCACGGCACCGACATCGACAGGATCACCGCGAAGGTCGCGGCCTTCGGCGTCGCCGTCCCTTCCTGGGGCGTAGGCACCGGTGGCACCCGCTTCGCGCGCTTCCCGGGGCCGGGCGAGCCCCGGCACGCCTTCGACAAGATCGAGGATTGCGGGGTGATCCACCAGCTTACCCGCGCCACCCCGCGCGTCTCGCTGCACATCCCCTGGGACAATACCGACGACCCGAAGGCACTGCGCGACACGGCTGCCGCGCACGGGCTCGGCTTCGACGCGATGAACTCCAACACCTTCCAGGACAGCCCGGGGCAGGGGCTCAGCTACAAATTCGGCTCGCTCACCCATACCGATCCCGCCGTGCGCGCGCAGGCGGTCGAGCACAACATCGCCTGCATCCGCTTCGGGCAGGCGGTGGGGTCGAAGGCGCTGACCGTCTGGCTGGCGGATGGCTCGAACTTCCCCGGCCAGAGCCACCTTGCCCGCGCTTTCGAGCGCTATCTCGACTCGATGCGGGCGATCTATGCCGAGATTCCCGCCGACTGGCAGATCTTCAGCGAGCACAAGATCTACGAACCCGCCTTCTATTCGACGGTGATCCAGGACTGGGGCACCAGCTACCTGGCCGCCGCAGCGCTCGGGCCCAAGGCCAAGTGCCTTGTCGATCTCGGCCACCACGCGCCGACGGTGAACATCGAGATGATTGTGGCGCGGCTTGTCCACGCGGGCAAGCTGGGCGGGTTCCACTTCAACGACAGCAAGTACGGCGATGACGATCTGGATGCGGGGTCGGTCGATCCCTATCGCCTGTTCCTCGTCTTCAACGAACTGGTCGAGGCGGAGCTGGCACTTGGGCCGGGGTTCGCCCCCGCGCATATGATCGACCAGTCCCACAACGTCACCGACCCGATCGAAAGCCTGATGCTGAGCGCCATTGAAATCCAGCGCGCCTACGCCTCCGCACTGATCGTCGACCGCGCCGCGCTGCACGGCTTCCAGGACGGCAACGACGCGCTGATGGCGCAAGCCTCGCTCAAGGCCGCCTTCCGCACCGATGTCTCGCCCATCCTCGCGATGGCGCGGGTCCGGTCGGGCGGGGCGGTGCATCCGGTCGCGGCCTATCGGAAGTCGGGCTACCGGGCGAAGGTGGCCAAGGAGCGCCCTGCGGTCAGCGGCGCGGGCGGGGGAATCGTGTGACCGGAGGCCAAGCCTAAATCCCGAGCGATTTCGGACGGCTTTCCGTTCGGAGATTACCGCGAAACGCGAGGCCTCCCTGTGCCCCGCCGGCGGGTCTTGTCGGCACGCGGGCCGGCGCCGGTCGGTTGGCTTGCCCGATTTGGCGATGGCGTCGGGCTCGGGGGTTGTCCCGTCCGGTCGTAACCGCGTTTTGCTCTTTTCCCGACCCGCACAACCCTCCCAGTCGCCGCTTGCGTCCCGCCCTCAGCCGCTCCGCGACCCCCCGCCGTTTTCCCCCGGTGCACCCCCGAACGTACGCACGTAAGGAAGACATTGGGAAGACGTAAAGAAGACGTGGAATTCGCCGCCGTTTCAGGGTGTTGCGGATGCTGCCTCTAGGCGTGGTGCATATGGCGGAGAGGGTGGGATTCGAACCCACGGAGGGCTTGCACCCTCAACGGTTTTCGAGACCGCCCCGTTCGACCGCTCCGGCACCTCTCCGCATCGGTGGTCGTCGTGGGGGCGGGGTTTAGCCGGGTGGCGGGGGCAGCGCAACCCGTATCTGGTGCCCGGTCCAGTGCGATTGGCCAATCTCAAGCCGCATCGCAGGCGCCGGTACCGGGACGGAGGGGCCTGTGGGCGGCTCAGGCCGTTTACGGGATGGCCGGGCGGCGAGGCGCCGGGCGGCCGATGCGTGGCCCGCCGGCTTCGGCTGGCGCGCGGGAAGGGCTTGGCATAAGGGGTGCAGCCCTCTACCTCTTCTCCGGACCTTCAGCGAGTTTCCCGCATGCGCCTGTTCGCCGCCGCCTTCGTCGCCTTGACCTTCCCGTGGGGCGCGCTGTCCGAGGAACCGGCCGCCACCGCCCGCGCTGACGCGCTTCTCGATGCGCTGTCGATGCCCGAGGTGATGGCGATCCTGCGAGAAGAGGGGCTGCGGCACGCCGGCGATGTGGAAGACGACATGTTCCCAGGAAGCGGCGGCGAGAGCTGGGACTCGGCAATTGCGGAAATCTATGCGGAAGACCGGCTTATGCCCGAGTTCCGGAAGGTCTTCGGCACCGCGCTTGCCGCCACGGGCGGCGATGTCGCGGCGATGACGGCGTTCTTCACCACCGACCCCGGGCGAAAGGCCGTCGCGCTCGAGGTTTCGGCCCGCCGCGCCTTTCTCGACCCCGCCGTCGAGGACGCCAGCAAGCTCAAGGTCGGCGAAATGCGCGCCGAAGCCGATCCGAGGCTCGAACTGGTGGGCGAGTTCATTCTGCGGGGCGATCTGGTCGAAGCCAACGTCACCAGCGGTCTGAATGCTAATCTCGCGTTCTATCAGGGTCTTGCGGACGGCGGCGCGTTGCCCGAGGAGATGACGGGCGAGGATATCCTGCGCGAGGTCTGGTCGCAGGAAGACAGTGTCCGGTCGGACACCACGGATTGGCTCTTCGCCTTCCTGACGCTTGCCTATGCGCCGCTTTCGGATGACGAACTCCGCGACTACATCGCGTTCTCGGCCTCGGAACCCGGGCAGGACCTGAACCGGGCGCTTTTCGAGGGGTTCGACGCTGTCTTCCTCGATGTCTCGCACAGGCTGGGGGTCGCGACGGCGGCGCATGTTGCCGGACAGGACCTCTAGGCAGGCGGGGAGGGCGTGGCGGGCGCCGTCGGGCAGCGCCTGTCGCCGGCGGGGTGGCGGCATCGGGTCGGAGGGTAAGACGATCGGTATGGCGGAGGCGAACGGACAGGTCCGGCTCAGGAAGGTCTTCTATCTTCCCGGCTACGACCCCTTTCCGCCCCGCCGCTATCGCGAGATCTATCGGGCCGAAGCCGCGCTTCAGGGCGCGGTGAGCGGCCACCGCATCGAGGTCTCACGCAGCCCGGACCTGGGGGCGACCGGCTGGAGGGTCGCCGCGCGGGTCGAGGGGCGGGATGTCGCGGCGGAGATCCGGGTGCTGGTCTGGTCCGATCTGGTGAAGACCTCGATGGGGCGCGGGATTGCCGCCACCTATGTCCAGCTTGCCCGGACGGTCCGGGTCTATGTCGGTTCGGGGGCGATTTTCCGGGTGGCGCGGTTGCGAAAGGGGCCGACCATCGCCGCGCTCTATCCGGTCGCGGCGCTTCTGGTAGAGCTTGCGCTGGCTGTCTTGGCGGCGGTCCTTGCCGGATCGGTCGCCGGCGCGCTGCCGGGGGGACCGGCGGGCACCGCCCTCGGGCTTGCCATCGGAGCCGCCGTGCTGGCCGGGCTGCTCGTGCTTTTCCGCCGCCTCGACCGGAGCCTCTACACGCATTACCTGATGCACGACTACGCCTATTCGGCGGGTGGACAGGGCGCCTATCCGGCCGAGCTGTCCGACCGCCTCACCCGCTTCACCGCGCTGGTCGCCGAGGCGCTCGACGGGACGGCCGACGAAGTGTTGGTGGTCGGCCATTCCTCGGGAGCCTATCTGGCGGTCACGGTGCTTGCCGACCTGATCCGGTCAGGGCGGGCGGTGCCGTCGCAAGGAACGGCGCTGTCGCTTCTGACCCTCGGCCACGTCGTGCCGATGGTGTCGTTCCTGCCGAAAGCAGAGCGCTTGCGCGGCGATCTTGCGTTTCTGTCGGCGCGGAGCGATCTGACCTGGGTCGATGTGACCGCCCCGGGCGATGGGTGCGCCTTTGCGCTGTGCGATCCGGTGGCGGTCAGCGGCGTAGCCCCGGCGGGCAAGCGCTGGCCTTTGGTCATTTCGGCCGCCTTCAGCCAGACACTCAGCCCCGAGCGCTGGCGGGCGCTGCGCTGGCGGTTCTTCCGTCTGCACTTCCAGTACGTCCACGCCTTCGACCGGCCGGGCGATTATGACTATTTCGCCATCACCGCCGGGCCGCGAACCCTGGCCGACCGTTTCGACGGCCGCGCCCCGTCGCCAAGCAGGGTCGAAACGCCTCTGTCGCCGTACATTTCGACGGCCGCCGCACGATGAAGGCCCCGAAACCCGCGGCCCGGGCGGATCGGGTGTCGCTTTGGACGTACCTGCGCCTCTTCCGCGCCGACATCCTTTCGGCGCAGCCGGCGCGGCTTTACTGGGCCCGCATGGCCGAATTCCGCACGCCCTTCTTCCGGTCGTTCCTTTGCAACGACCCTGAACTGGTCGAAGCCGTCCTGAAGCTCTGCCCGGCCGATTTCCCGAAGTCCGATCGCGTCGGCGAGGGGCTGCGGCCACTTCTGGGGCGGTCGGTCTTTGTCACCAACGGGCCGGAATGGGAGGGCCAGAGGCGCATCATCGATCCGGCTTTCGAAGGCGGGCGGCTGCGCGAGACCTTTCCGGCCATGCTCGCCGCCGCCCGGTCGGCGCGCGACAGGTTGGCCGCGCGGGCCGGCGGCACGGTCGAGATCGAGGGTGAGGCGAGCCACGCGATGGCCGACGTGATCTTCCGCACGCTGTTTTCCCTTCCGATCGAAGACCGCCTCGCCGGCGAGGTCTTCGCGCGCTTCCGTGCCTTTCAGCGCGCGCAGCCGCTGGTCAATCTCGGGGCCTTCCTGCCGTTGCCGCGCTGGTTTCCGCGCTTCATTCCGCGCCGCGCCCGGCGCGAGGCCGGGAAGATCCGAGCGCTGATCGCGCGGATGACAGAGAGGCGGGCGGCCGAGATCGCCGCCGGCAGCGCGCCCGACGATCTGGCGACGAAGATCATGACCACGCCCGACCCGGTCACCGGCCGGCGGTTCGGGACCGGGGAGATGGCTGACCAGGTGGCGATCTTCTTTCTTGCCGGACACGAAACTTCGGCTTCGGCGCTTGCCTGGGCGCTGTGGCTTCTGGCCGCCGATCCGACCGCACAGGAGCGCGTCGCGACCGAGGCCGCTGAGGTGCTTGGCCCCGACCCGGCGTTCGCAGACGTTGCGCGGCTGCGGTTCACCCGGGATGTGCTGCGCGAGACGCTGAGGCTCTTCCCACCGGTTCCGATGATGGTGCGCGAGGCCCGGTGTCCTGTGGCATTCCGCGGGCGCGCGGTGCGGGCCGGCGATCAGGTGGTGCTGTCGCCCTGGCATCTGCACCGGCACGAACGATACTGGGACCGGCCGGATGACTTCGAGCCGGGCCGCTGGGCGACGGCCGAGGGCCATGACTCCGCCCGGCTCGCCTATCTGCCGTTCTCGGCCGGGCCACGAGTCTGCCCAGGCGCGGGTTTCGCGATGGCGGAGGGCACGCTGCTGCTCGCTATGATCCTGCGCGACCTCGTGGTTGAACCGGCCGGGGGCGACGAGCCGGTGCCGGTGGCGCATCTGACGGTGCGGTCGCGCGACGGGATTCGCCTTGCGCTTCGGCACAGGCGCGACCAATCCGCAACGTCACGTCCCTGAAAGGTTAATGAAATACAACCTTGAATTGATCATTGTCCGCGAATCAGGGATAGGTCGGAATACCGGGCAAGGGAAAAACCGAAACGCTGCCAGTTTCGGCCGGTTCCCGCCGAGGCCTGCCCGGCCGACCTCTGGGGGAGGGTAGTATGGCGATGTCGTCCGACCTCGATGCCGCGACCGGCCCGCAAAGGGCTGCAGGACGGCTGGCGCATATCCGGATCGCGATTCCCTCTTTCCGGTGGATGGGCGCCGAATCCTGGCGCCGCTCCGCTCCCGCGCTGCTTTCGCGGGAGGAGCTGCTGTCGATTTTCGGCGGCGAGTTCACGCGGCTGCGGCAGCGTCCGAAACTGACCGAGCGGGAGAAGCACGAACGCGAGATCGCGCGGTCGATCCGGCAGGCGCTCTACCCGGCCTGAGCGGCTGCCGCGAGCCGCGCTTCGAGATCGGACAGGACGGCCAGGCGAAGCGCCGTCGCCAGACCCGTTCCGGGGTCGCGCGCGGCGTCGACTTCGGCCGCGAGCGCGTTGATGCCCAGCCTGCGGCGCGCCGCCAACGCCCGGAACGCCGTCCAGAACGCATCCTCGAGCGAAACGCTGGTACGGTGGCCGTTCAGCGTCAGCGAGCGTTTCAGAGGGCGCGGCATGCGCGGGTCCTAGCGCGACACCGGCCCATCGCCGCCGGTTTCCGCCGGCTCGGCGACAAGATGCCCGTCAAGACCGGCGCGAGCCTTTTCGGCGCGCGCCTGCTCTAGCTTGCGCAGGGCCTTAGTGCGGCCAAATCGCGCCGCGTTCTCATCGGCTTCGGCGCGTTTCTTCGCGCGCGCGGCCGACTTCTTCCAGGCATTCAGGTTGACCACATCCGCCATTGCCCGCGCCTTCAGTCCTCGGGGCCGATCATCTGCTCAGGGCGGACGATCCGGTCGAAGGTTTCGCCGTCGACGAAGCCCATCGCGATGGCTTCCTCGCGGAGCGTCGTGCCGTTCCGGTGCGCGGTCTTGGCGACCTTGGTGGCGTTGTCGTAGCCGATCGTCGGCGCCAGCGCGGTGACAAGCATCAGCGATTCCTTCATCAGCCGGTCGATGCGGGTGCGATTCGCCTCGATCCCCTTCACGCAACTATCGGCGAAAGACCCGGCCGCGTCGCCCAGAAGTTGCATCGACTGGAGCACGTTGTAGGCGATCATCGGCTTGAAGACGTTCAGTTCGAAGTGCCCCTGGCTGCCGGCGAAGCCCACCGCCGTATCGTTGCCCATGACATGCGCGCAGACCATCGTCAGCGCCTCTGCCTGGGTCGGATTCACCTTTCCCGGCATGATCGAGGAGCCGGGTTCGTTCTCGGGCAGGTTCAGTTCGCCAAGGCCCGACCGCGGGCCCGAGCCGAGGAACCGGATGTCGTTGGCGATCTTGAAGAGGCTCGCCGCGACGGTCTTCAGCGCGCCCGACATCTCGACCATCGCGTCATGGGCGGCGAGGGCTTCGAACTTATTGGGCGCAGGCACGAAAGGGATGCCGGTGATCCGCGCGATTTCGGCCGCGACGGCGGCGTCCCAGCCCTTCCTGGTGTTCAGCCCGGTGCCGACAGCGGTGCCTCCCTGCGCCAGTTCGCAGATCGCGGGCAGTGCGGCGCGGACCCGGCGGACGCCCATCGCGACCTGATGCGCATAGCCCGAGAATTCCTGCCCGAGCGTCAGAGGCGTTGCGTCTTGCGTATGCGTCCGCCCGATCTTGATGATGTCGCGGAAGGCCGCCACCCTTTCGACCAGCGCCGCATGCAGCTTTTCCAGCCCCGGGATCAGCACGTCGCGCGACGTCATTGCTGTGGCCACGTGCATCGCGGTGGGGAAGGTGTCGTTCGAGGATTGCCCCATGTTCACATGGTCATTGGGGTGGACGGGCTTTTTCGACCCCATCACCCCGCCCAGCATCTGGATCGCGCGGTTCGAGATGACCTCGTTGGCGTTCATGTTCGACTGGGTGCCCGACCCGGTTTGCCAGACGACGAGGGGAAAGTTGTCGTCGAATTTCCCCGCCGCCACCTCGGCCGCCGCGTCGCGGATCGCCGCGCCGAGGGTCGGGTCGATGGCGCCGGTGGCGATGTTCACCCCGGCGCAAGCTTGCTTGATGATCCCGAGCGCCCGGACGATGGCAACGGGCTGCTTTTCCCAGCCGATAGGGAAGTTCAGGATCGACCGCTGGGTCTGGGCGCCCCAGTACTTGTCGGCGGGCACTTCGAGCGGCCCGAAGCTGTCGGTTTCGGTGCGGGTTGCGGCCATCGCGTCACCTCCGGGTCGGGTCGCTCATCTGGGCGACCTCTTAGAGTAGGGCGGGGCGGGATGGCAACTCGCTCGGGGGTTTCCGGCTCAGAAGCCGCTGCCTTTGGCCATATCGGAGCGGACATAGCGGTAGACGCGGGCGGGCGGGAGGTTGCCGAACACGTAGGGGCCGCGCTGTCCGACGATTTCGAGCGCGACTGCGATGCTTGGCTCGACCGGGGGCTGCGGGCCATAGGTGAACTGGCTGAAGACACCGTCCGGACGCATCGCATCGAAGGCACCGCCGAGGATCGCCCGCCTGTCATTCGAGCGCATAGAGAGAAGCGGCAGGCCCGAAACCACCGCGCCCACTCCGGTCAGCCCGAGCGTCGCGATGTCCTGGGCCGGCCGTTCTTCGATCCGGACACCGGGGAAGCGGTCGCGCAGGTCCCGGGCGAAGACAGGGTTGATTTCGAACAGCACGAGTTCGTCGGCCCGCACGCCCCGCGCCAGAAGCAACCGCGTGAAGCGCCCGGTCCCGGGACCGAGTTCGACGACCGGACCTGTCCAGGGCCCGATCCCGGCCGTCATTGCCTGCGCGAGTGCCGCCGAGGACGGGGCGAGCGCCATCACTTCGGCCGGGTGGCGGAGCATCTGCCGGGCGAAACGCTGGAAATCCCTCATCGGCGCCTTTCCTGTCGCGGCCTGATGGAACACGGTACAGATTGGGGATGACACCCGCGTGACAGGCTACTTGCGCCACTTGTCGAGGCTCACGACTTCCGCCTCGGTGCGTTGAGGCGCTCCGCGGGCGGCATCCGATTGTGGGTCGGAGGGCACATCCTCGGCGGGTTCGTCCGATGGCTCGTCGTCGGAGGATTGGGTTTCGAAGCGCAAGCCGAATTCGACCGAGGGATCGACGAAGGTGCGGATCGCGTCGAAGGGAATGTAGAGCGGTTCGGGCTGGTCGCCGAAGTTCAGGGTGATCGCGAATCCGTCGGGGTCGACCGCGAAGCCCTCGAACCAGTGCTGGATCACGATCGTCATCTCGTCGGGATACCGGTGGCGCAACCAATCGGCGAGCAGGGCGCCCGGGTGCCGGGTGTCGAAGGTGACGAAGAAATGGTGCGTGCCGGGCAGACCGGACTGCTGCACGCCCGCCAGCACCTCATGGATAAGGCCGCGCATCGCACGGTGCATCAGGTTGCCGTAGTCGATGCTCATCGTCATGCCACGCCTTCTGGCAACTCTTGATCGCAACATAGGACTCGGGTTTCCCGATGTGAAGGCCCGCCGGGGCCACCCGTCCCCGGGCTTCAGCCAAGCACCGACAGGCCGACGCCCGCAACCGCCGAAAGCCCCAGCACGCAGAGAAGCGGCCAGTGCAGGCGCAGCAGCAGGAATCCAGCCGCGAGCGCGATGGCGGCGGCGCGGAGGTCGAAGCTGGCCGGATCGGGCAACGGCAGGGCCAGAGGTCCGTCATTGCCGACCCGGGCGAACAGCACATGCAGCCCGAACCAAAGCGCGAGGTTGGCGATCACCCCCACAACCGCCGCCGTTATGCCCCTCAGCGCGGACGTGAGGCGGGGCTTCCGTGCCGTCCATTCGACGTATGGGGCGAAAGCGAAAATCCACAGGAAGCAGGGAACGAATGTCACCCAGAGCACCATCCCGGCCGCCAGCGCCGCGAGAACCGGCCCGCCGCGCGCGTGGCCGGCGAGGTAGCCCACGAACTCGGTGACCAGGATCAGCGGTCCCGGGGTGGTTTCGGCAAGGCCGAGCGCGTCCATGAGTTGGGGCGTGGTGACCCAGCCATAGGTCTGCACCACCTCCTGTGCCATGTAGGCCAGCACCGCATAGGCGCCGCCGAAGGTGACGATCGCGAGTTTCGAGAAGAAGAGGCCGATGTCGAAGAGAAAGCCCTGGCCCGTCGCCCAGGCGGCGGCAAGGGGCAGCGCCCAGAGCGCAAAGCCGCCGAAGAGAACCGGCAGCAGCGTCGGGTTCCGCGGCAGTCCCGGGTCCGGTCCGGCGGCCGGTGGGGCCGGGGTCGCGAGCAGCGCCCCGGCCAGCGCCGAAGCGGCGATGATCAGCGGGAAGGGAAGGCCAAGGACGAAGATCGCGGCGAAGGCCAGGGAGGCGATCGCGCCCTGCACCCGGCCCGTCAGCGCGCGTTTCGAGACGCGAAGAAGCGCCTCGATGACGATCACCACGACGCAGGCCTTGATCCCCAAGAAGAGCGCGTCGATGAAAGGAACCCCGCCCAGCCGGGTGTAGAGCGCGGCAAGGACCAGGATCAGCGCCGCGCCCGGCAGGACGAAGAGACCCCCGGCAAGAAGCCCGCCCGGAATGCCCCGGAGACGCCAGCCGGCATAGGTGGCAAGCTGCATCGCCTCGGGTCCGGGCAGGAGCATGCAGAAGGAAAGCGCGCGGAGGTATTCCTGTTCGCCGAGCCACTTGCGTTCGTCCACCAGAACCCGGTGCATCAGCGCGATCTGCGCCGCCGGGCCGCCGAACGAGAGGACGCCGATCCTGCCGAATTCGCGCCAGATGTCGGGCCAGGAGGGACCGATACCGGGGCGGTCGCCGGTCATGCGACGCGTCCGGCCGGCCAGTCGTGGCCTTCGTCGTGCGCGTCGCGGGCCCAGCGATAGAGCGCGTCGTAGAGGGTCATCCCGGCTTCAAGCTGTTCGAGGTCGTCCCGGTATTGTCGCGACAGGCCGACCGAAAAGGCCAGAAGCCCCGCAGCCTGCGGCGCGAGGTCGTGTCGGTCGGTGTCGGCGGCGCGGATGACGGCGGCCAGGCGGTCGAGCGGTGCGCTTCTCAGGTCGAAATCCTCAAGGAATGCGTCGAAGCTGCAACCTTCGCCGCGGTGTGAGAAGCGGACGTCTTCGATATCGAACGGGGTGGCATCGAAGCGGTCGGCCACGGCCCCGACCTCGGACGCCGTGACGAAAAGGAACGTAGCGCCGGGGTCGATGAAGCGGCGGATCAGCCATGGGCAGGCGATGCGGTCAATTTTCGGCCGGGCGCGGGTGACCCAGAGCCGTGAGACCGGGATCGCGGCGGCGGTGACGGCGGGCAGGCGCGCCTCGGCCCAGGCGAGCCAGCCGCCTTCGAGGCTTTCGGCGGGCACTCCGCCGGCTCGGAGGATGGCCGCAGTGCCCTCCGAGAGTTTGGCGCCGCGCTGACAGACGACGACGGCGCGACGGCCGGCAAGCTCCGCGGCAGCCTCCGCCGCCGCGGTATGGCGCAGACGCCGGGCGGCGGGAATAAGGCGCGGGTCGGTGACGAAGTCCTCGTCGGTGCGGACATCGAGGATGACCGGCGCGTCGGGCAGGCCGATCAGGCGGGAAAGCTGCTGGGCAGAGATGGACTGGAATCCGGGCATGGGGTGCATCCGACTGGATCGAGGGATGCGGGCGCTTGGGCCGTAGCCTCACGGGGCGGCACGCTATGGCCCCATGCCCGAGAGGGAAGCGCAAAGCAGGCGGCGCGTCAAGCCGCACGGGGCGTCACGCCCCGGGGGTTTCGATCTCGCGCAGAAGCTTGGCGCGGATTGCGCGGGGATAGTCGGTATGGCCGCGCGCGGTCACCGCGAAGCCCTTCGGCGTGATGACAAGGCGGCTGTAGAAGGCGGTTATGGGCGAGGATTGGCCCGGGTCCTCGATGGCGATGGCGTTGATCGCGATGCCTGCGGCAATCGCCCGTCCGCGCGCCGGGGCGAGGGGCGATCCGGCGTTCTGCGGCCCGTCGCCCGAAATGTCGATGACCTTCCGTCTGCAGCCGCCCACGCCCCCGAACTCGTCCGTAGCGACACCAATGGCCTCGCCAACGGCGGTGTCCGACCCGTCCCACGACCGGCGGAGCGCGCGCGCCGCGGCGGAAAAGCGCGCCACGGCGCCCGGGGTGTCGAGCGTCGTCCAAGGGATAGCGACACGCTGCTGACCCGCGCCCGACCATTCGAGAACTTCCAGGCGGGCCCGGGCGAGGACGAGCGCATCGCCGACCGCGGGATCGGCCAGCGCGTCGGCGAGGCCGTGGGTCTGCAGGCGGTACTCGCTTGCATCCACCGAGCCCGAGACGTCGATGGCCAAAAGCAGCGCCACGTCGCAGGCCCGCGCGGGCAGCGCCGCCAAGGGCAGCAAGGCGACGGCGGCAAGGGCCGGACCAAGTCGGGCGGGCGGGCGCATGGGCCGATCATGGCCGGGCAACGGTTCCCGGGCAAGGACCGGATGACAGGGACCGCTGGCAGGGACCAGGCCGATGCTCATTGGCATGGGGGAAGGTGCAGGTTTCTGTTGCCAGGTACCTGCGGACCCCGCCTTAAGCGGCTAAGCCCAAGGACTTAAGTCGGCGACCCGAGCTGCTTACGCAGCCAGAGCCATTGCCGGAGCACGGTTGTCATTGGCAACTATGCGATTTGGACCGATAACGGTGGCACCCCGCCGAGACAAAGCTAACCCCTTTAGACGTCCGTCGATCCTGTTTCGGCCCCCTGGTCCCGCAATGACGGGAGGTCTGGTGGAGCCGCCGGGTACCGCCCCCGGGTCCGAACCGCTTATTGCGGGCGCGTTTATGTCCATAGTCCGGATCGCTCCGGACCGGGCCAGTATAGGGACGGCGACGGCGCGGCGCAATCTGTTGGGCGGACTGGTCGGCCGAAAACGAAGAAGGGGGCTTTGGGCCCCCTTCAGCACGTCGCTTGCGTCATCGCCCGGTAGGCACCGCCGCGTCAGAACCCGGCCTTGATGCTCTCGAACTCCTCGAGCATCCGGTCACGCATCTCCTGGCTTACCGGGCTCTGGAACAGGACCGGCGTCGTCGGCGTTCCGAGACCCGCTTCGGCCATGGCGTCGGCCCCCACGAGTTCCTGCGCCTTGAGGTTGGCATGCCCGTAACCGATCGCCTCGAAAAGCGGCGGACCGGCCTCGGCACGCAGGAAGGAGTTGGCGAAATCGTAGGCCTTTTCCTCGTTGCCCGGGCCATCCTTGATGTTCACCAGGCCGCAGTACCAGGTGGCCGAGCCTTCCTTGTTCTCGCTGGTGTAGCCGACATCGAAATCCTCGGCCTTCAGAAGCGCCACCGGGTCGGGCCATGACCAGGCTACCAGCACCTCGCCAGAGGCCATGAGCTGGGCAAGTTCGCCCGGGTCGGACCAGTAGGCCCGGACGTTCGGATGCACCTTGCGCAGCCAGTCGGCGGCCGCCTGGAACTGTTCGTCGGTGGCCGTCGTCCAATCGGTGATGCCAAGCGCGAGGAAGGCAAGCGACCAGACGTCATCATTGCTGTCGGGAAGCGAGATGCGGCCGGCATATTTCGGATCGGCGAAGACCTCGATCGTGGTGACGTCCTCCGCCGGGACCTCGGCCTTGTTGTAGGCGATGGCGGTCTTGCCCCAATCGGTCGGCAGGAACCAAACGCCTTGGTCGTCCTTGACGGCGGAGTTCGACAGGAAGCCGGGGTCGAGATTGGCGAAGTCCGGGACCTTGCTCAGATCCCAAGGCTCGATCAGGCCCGCCGTCTTGTAGCGCGGCAGGCTCGCCACGCAGGGGTGGACCACGTCGGGACGGAAGCCCGACACGACCTTCTGGAACGCCTCGTCATCGTCGCCGAAGAAGGTGTAGGTGGGCTGTTCGCCGTTCTTTTCTTTGTAGGCCGCGAAAAGGCCTTCGATATCGAACCCGGCCCAATCCAGAACCAGAAGCTCGGGGTCGGCGGCGCGCGCAGGCAAGGCAAGGACCAGAGCGGCGGCGGACCCGAGGAGGAGTTTTTGGAACGTCATCACTTTTTCCTTTCGGTTCCAGAGACATCTGAAGAATTTGTAACAGCACTTGGCCGGCCTGCAAGGGCGCGCTAGGAATCTTGGCGGGAACATTCCTGTGTGGAAGGCAAAAACGGTCATGAATGAGGCCGATGCGCATTACGATTCCACTGCGATCGGGTTCCTCGAGGCGCTCTGGGGTGACGGCTATCTGTCGCCCGGCGGTCCGGGCGAGGTGGCACGGGTGCTGTCCGGGCTGGACCTTCGCGGGCTTTCGGTGCTCGACATCGGCTCCGGGACCGGCGGCATCACGCTGTCGCTCGCCCGCGACCACGGGGCGGCCGCGGTCACCGGGATCGACGTGGAACAGATGGTCTGCGCCGAGGCGCGGGCGCGGATCGCACTGGCCGGGCTGTCGGATCGGGTCGCCATCGAAGAGGTGAAGCCGGGTCCGTTCCCGTTCGCCGACGCCACCTTCGATCTGGTCTTCTCGAAGGATTCCATCGTCCACATCCCCGACAAGGAGTCGCTCTCTGCCGAGGTCTTCCGCGTCCTGAAGCCGGGCGGGGTCTTCGCCGCCTCGGACTGGCTGATCTCGCATGACGGAACGCCCTCGCCCGAGATGGCGCATTACATCGCCTGCGAAGACCTCGACTTCGGCATGGCGAGCCCGTCGCGCTATGCCGCGGCGCTCGCCTCCGCCGGCTTCGGGGGCGTGCGACTGACGAACCGCAACGGATGGTACCGCGAGGAAGCCCGCCGCGAGCTGGCCCGGCTGGAGGGGCCCGACGGCGACCGGCTTGCACTGGCCCTGGGGGCGGAGAACGTGGAGGCCCAGCGGCGAACGTGGCGGGCGATGATCGTCGTGCTCGACTCGGGCGAACACTGCCCGCACCACATCCGCGCGGTGAAGCCAGCGTGAAAAGGTGCGCCTGCGGGGGTTGACCGCCCTCGCCGCACCGTGCCTGATCCGGGGCGGCAGACCGGACGGAGGGCGGCAATGCGGGCGCTGGTGGTCGAAAAGGATGCGGACGGGACTGTGTCGACCGATGTCCGTGAGGTGGACGAAAGCCGGCTGCCCGAAGGCGACGTGACGGTCGCGGTCGAATACTCGACACTGAACTACAAGGACGGGCTTTGCCTGGGGTCCGGCGGCGGGCTGGTGAAGGTTTGGCCGCACGTGCCCGGGATCGACTTCGCGGGCACGGTGACCGACAGCCGGGACCCCCGCTACCGCCCCGGCGACAGGGTGATCCTGACCGGCTGGCGGGTGGGCGAGGTGCGCTGGGGCGGCTACGCCGAAAAGGCGCGGGTGAAGGCCGACTGGCTGGTGCCTCTGCCCGCCGGGCTGAGCACACGGATGGCGATGGCCGTCGGCACCGCCGGGCTGACCGCGATGCTTTCGGTGATCGCGCTCGAGGAACGCGGACTGTCGCCGGAAGCGGGCGAGGTGCTGGTCACCGGCGCGGCGGGGGGCGTGGGGTCAGTCGCGGTGGCGATCCTGGCGAAGCGCGGCTATCGGGTGGCGGCGGTGACTGGCCGACCCGAGACGGAAGCCTATCTGCGCAGCCTCGGCTCGGCACAGATCGTGCCGCGTTCCGATCTTGCCGACCCGCCGGCGCGCCCGCTCGAGTCCGAAACCTGGGCGGGCGCCATAGACAATGTCGGTGGGCCGATGCTGGCACGGGTGCTTTCGCAGATGAAGTATAATTCTGCGGTCGCCTCGGTGGGCCTTGCCGGCGGCTCGTCGCTGCCCACAACGGTACTGCCCTTCATCATCCGCGGCGTCAGCCTGATCGGGATCGAGAGCGTGATGCGCCCCTATGCCGAGCGCATGCGGGCCTGGGAAAGGATCGTCGCCGACCTGCCGCTAGAGAAGCTCGAAGCGATGATCCTGCCCGCGACGTTGGCCGACCTTCCCGCGCTGGGGCGGGCGATCCTGAAAGGCGGTGTGCAGGGCCGTGTGGTGGTGGACGTCCCGGTATGAGCCGGGCGGGTGGCGAAGGAACGGCCGAAGTCGGGCGGCGGGTCCTGATTACCGCCGGGGCAGCCGGAATCGGGCGGGCGATGGGCGAGTGCTTCGCGGCGCGCGGATACCGGGTCTGGGTCGCCGATGCCGATGCGGAGGCATTGGCGCTGTGCCCCGGGGAGTGGCGGCGCGACAGGCTCGACGTGGCGGACGAGGCGGCCGTAGCTGCGCTTTTCGGACGGCTGCGGGCGGACTGGGGCGGGCTCGACGTGCTGTGCGCCAATGCCGGGATCGCCGGGCCAAGCGCCCCGGTTGAGGACCAGCCTTTCGACGGCTTCCGCCGCTGTGTCTCGGTCAACCTCGAGGGTGCGTTCCTTTTCGCGCGGGGCGCCGTTCCGCTGATGAAGTCTGCACGGCGCGGGGTCATCCTGCTGACTTCCTCGACCGCTGGGCTTTACGGGTTTCCAAACCGCGCCCCCTATGCCGCCGCGAAATGGGCGATCAACGGGCTGATGAAGACGCTGGCGATGGAACTCGGCCCGTTCGGCATCCGTGCCAACTCGATCTGCCCCGGGTCGGTCGAAGGCCCGCGGATGGAGCGGGTGATGGAACGCGAGGCGGTGCTGAAGGGGATCACGCGGGACGCGCTTTACGCAGGATACGTGGCGGGCACGTCGATGCGAACCTTTGTCGAGGCGCGCGACGTGGCGGAAATGGCGGCCTTCCTGGCCTCGGACGCGGCGCGCCATGTGTCGGGGCAGATCATCGCGGTGGACGGGCATACCGAAAATCCAGACCCCAGGGCATAGAGTGAGGAAGGGCCCCTAAGTGACTACACTGGATACAGCATTCGTTCGTACGCAGTTCCCGGCCTTCGGTGTGCCGGGGCTGCGGGATCAGGCGCATTTCGAAAACGCGGGGGGCAGCTACCCCTGCGTTCAGGTGGTGGACCGCCTGACCCGCTTCTACCGCGAACGCAAGGTGCAGCCGTACGCGCCTTACGCCGCCGCGCAGGCGGGCGGGGCAGAGATGGACGAGGCGCGGGCGCGGCTTGCCGCGATGATGGGGGTGGCGGCCGACGAGGTCAGCTTCGGCCCCTCGACCACCGCCAACACGTATGTCCTGGCCCAGGCCCTCCGCCGCTGGCTGAAACCCGGCGAAGCGGTCGTGGTCACCGATCAGGACCACGAGGCGAATTCCGGCCCCTGGCGGCGGCTGGCCGAAGACGGGATCGAGGTCCGCGAATGGAAGATTGACCCCGCGACGGGCCACCTCGACCCCGCGCGGCTTCTGCCGCTCTTGACGGACGGGCGGGTCAGGCTGGTGGCGCTTCCGCACTGCTCGAACGTCGTGGCCGAAATCAACCCGGTGGCCGAAATCGCCGCCGTCGCGCATTCGGTCGGTGCGGTGGTCTGTGTCGACGGGGTGAGCTATGCGCCGCACGGGGTGCCCGATGTCGCGGCGCTCGGCGCCGACATCTACCTTTTCTCGGCCTACAAGGTTTTCGGTCCGCACCAGGGGATCATGGTCATCCGCCGCGAACTGGGCGAGCGGCTGCCGAACCAGGGGCACTGGTTCAACGGGGATACGCTCTACAAGCGGTTCACCCCGGCCGGGCCGGACCATGCGCAGGTGGCGGCCTCGGCCGGGATCGCGGACTACTTCGATGCGCTGCATGCGAAACATTTCGCGCCCGAACCCGATGCTGCGGTGCGCGGGCGGGCGGTGCGTGACCTGATTTGTGCGCATGAGACGGCGCTGGTGCAGCCGCTGCTTGACACGCTGGCCGACCGCAACGATGTGCGGCTTATCGGCCCGGCGGACGCCGCCCGGCGCGCGCCGACCGTCGCCGTGGCGCTCGGCCGCCCGGCCGAGCCCGTGGCCGCGGCGCTTTGCCGCGAGGGGCTGAACTGCTGGGCGGGAGACTTCTATGCCGTACGGCCGCTGACCGCGATGGGCGTGGACCTTGACGAAGGGGTACTGCGGATGTCGCTGGTCCACTACACGACGGCAGGCGAGGTGGAGCGGCTGATCGCGGCGCTGGATCGGATCCTATGACCGGGGACGGCCGCCGCTGATCGCAATCTTGGCCGGAGACGGGCGCGCCGCTGAAACCGTGCACGATTGAACCGGAGCGCGCGGCGGCACGTATCCACAGCCGAAGGGTACGAATGTCCGTCAAGCCGATCCTCCTGTGGTTTCGCCGCGACTTGCGGCTTTCCGACCATCCCATGCTCGCCGCTGCCGCGCGGACGGGGCGCCCGGTGATTCCGGTCTTCCTGTGCGACGAGGCGGCCGAGGCGCTTGGCGCGGCACCGAAATGGCGGATGGGCGAGGCGGTGGGCACGTTCGGCCGGGCGCTCGCGGCGCTCGGCTCGCGCCTGATCCTGCGTCGGGGTGCGGCGCTTTCCGCTTTGCGCGCGCTGGTCGAGGAGACCGGGGCGGGCGCGGTGTGGTGGAGCCGGGGCTACGATCCGGCCTTTCGCGCGCGGGATGGGGCGGTGAAGTCGGGGCTGACGGCTGACGGGGTCGAGGCGCGGAGCTTTGCGGGCTTTCTTCTGGCCGAGCCCTGGGCGGTCAAAACCGCAGCCGGCGGGTACTACCGCGTCTACACGCCTTTCTGGCAGGCGGTCCGGGATCGTGACCCCGGTGTGCCGCTGCCCCCGCCTGATGCGCTGCGGGCACCGGATGCCTGGCCGCCGGGCGAGCGGCTGGAGGAGTGGGCGCCGGGCGCGGCGATGTGGCGCGGGGCGGGGGTGGTGGCGGCCCATGCCCGCATCGGCGAAGTCGCGGCAGCCGGGCGTCTGCTGCGGTTTCTGGCCGGGCCGGTCGGGGACTACCGCGAGCGGCGCGACATTCCGGCCGAAGACGCTACGTCGCGGCTGTCGGAGCACCTGACCTGGGGCGAAATCTCGCCGCGGCAGGTCTGGGCGGCGGGGCAAGGGTTGCTCAGCGCGGGTGCGCGGGGCGCCGAGCAGTTCCTGAAAGAGCTGGTGTGGCGCGAGTTCGCCTGGCACCTGCTTTACCATTTCCCGCGCCTTGCCACGGCGAACTGGCGCGAGGGCTGGGAGGCTTTTCCCTGGCGGGCCGACAACACTGACGCCGAACGCTGGCGGCGGGGGATGACCGGCGAGCCCTTCGTCGACGCGGCGATGCGCGAGATGTATGTCACCGGGACCATGCACAACCGCGCCCGGATGATCGCGGCCTCGTATCTGTCCAAGCACCTTCTGACCGACTGGCGGGTGGGGCAGGCCTGGTTCGCCGACTGCCTGACCGACTGGGACCCGGCCGCGAATGCGCTGGGCTGGCAGTGGGTGGCCGGGTCCGGCCCCGATGCGGCGCCCTATTTCCGCATCTTCAATCCCGCCGGGCAGGCCGCGAAGTTCGACGCGGATGGCATCTACCGCGACCGCTGGATCGCCGAGGGGCGGCGCGCGCCGCAGGCCGACGCCCTGTCCTTCTTCGCGGCGGTGCCGAAATCCTGGGTGCTTTCGCCTGATCAGCCCTATCCCGCGCCGCTGATCGCACTCGACAAGGGCAGGGAACGGGCGCTCGCGGCGTTTTCCAGGCTAGAGGTTGAACCACGATGACAAGCCGCGCTAGAAGGCCCGGGGGGAACGGGGGATGATGGAGAACACGAGCCTGGACGGGCAAGAAGGTCTGCCCAGGTATTTTCCGCAGGTCTTCTCGGTGGCGCGGCAACTCGAACGCGGGCGCCTGGATTTCGTCATTCCGGACGGCCGGCGGTTCCGTGTCGAAGGCGCCCGCCCGGGCCCCGCAGCCGAGCTCAGCATCCATGACGATGAGCTTTTCGCGCGCCTTATCCGCGAAGGCGATCTGGGCTTCTGCGACGCCTATGTCGACGGCGGCTGGTCGTCACCGGACCTTCTGGCCTTCATGGACCTCCTGCACGAAGGCAACAACTCCGTCCTCGACGGCTATCCCGCGATGCGGTTGGCCTGGGCCTGGGAATCGCTGCGCCACTGGTGGCGGTCGAATTCGCGGCGGCAGGCGAAGAAGAACATCGCGCATCACTATGACCTGGGGAACGACTTCTACGCGCTCTGGCTCGACGAAACCATGACCTATTCCTCGGGCCTTTTCCTATCGGGGCAGGAAAGCCTCGAAGCGGCGCAGCGCGCGAAATACGCGGCCGTGGTGGACCACATGGGGGTGCGACCGGGCGAACACGTGCTGGAAATCGGCTGTGGTTGGGGCGGGTTCGCCGAATACGCGGCCGCAGAACGGGGGCTGAAGGTGACGGCGGTCACGATCAGCGCCGCCCAGAGGAACTTCGCGGCCGAAAGAATGGCCCGCGCGGGTCTGGCCGATCGGGTCCGTGTCGAACTTGCCGACTACCGCGATCTGGCCGGGCGATATGATGGCATCGCCTCGATCGAGATGTTCGAGGCGGTGGGCGAGGCCTATTGGCCGCGTTACTTCGAGGTGCTGCATGGACGACTCAAGCCCGGCCGGCAGGCGACGTTGCAGGTGATCACCGTGGCCGATCACCGCTGGGACGTCTATCGGCGCGGCGTTGACTTCATCCAGAAGTACATATTTCCCGGAGGGATGCTGCCCTGTCCTCGTATCCTGCATGAACAGATCGGGCGTTCGGGCCTTTCGGTGGTGAACAACGTGCCGTTCGGTGAAAGTTACAGCCAGACCCTGCGCCGCTGGCACGAGGCATTCAATTCCGCCTGGGATTCGGTCGCGGCGCTGGGCTTCGATGAACGGTTCCGGAGGATGTGGAACTTCTACCTCGCCTCGTGCGCCGCGCTCTTCCGGGGTGGCAACTGCGACGTTGTGCACATCACGGTCCGTCGCAGCACCTGACGACGCAGTGCTACACCTGTCGGCGGAAATCGCAGCCCCGTCCCGCCCCGGCTTGCGCAGACGGGTCGGAGCGGGTGTTATGCCGTCAGCCGGGCCTTCCGGCGAGCGAAACCACAAGAGCGCCCTATGCCGACCGCCGCCAAACTTTTCGCCGCATTGTCCTTCCTGCTGGTCTGCTTCTTCGCGGCCGAGATCACCAAGCCGCACCTGCCGGAAGGAACGGTGTTTGGATGGTTCTCGGAAGTCTCGGCTCTGATCGGCCTGCTTTTCGGATGGCGTGTCATGGGGCCCACGGTGGGCAGGGGCTACTATGCTGCGGGAAGCGCCGGGATCCGTACCTCGGCCCTGTCCGTCCTGATGGCGCTTTTTTTGTTTTCGTCCGAGAACATGCTCGTGCAGGCGTTCCGCCGTGCCTATGACGGGCCGACCGAGGCGGTGATCGGCATACTCAAGGTCGCGCTCGACTATGCCCAGATGCTGCTGAAGCCGGACGTCGCCGCTGTCCTGATCCTTGGCGGGGCGGGGGCGGGGCTGGTGGCCGAGTGGGCATCGCGGCGCTGGCCCTGAGACGGTGAGCGATCTTTTCGTCTATGGCACGCTAGGCCATCCGGCGCTGTTGCGCGCGGTGATCGGCCGCGTGCCCGAACGCATCCGCGCGACCCTGCCCGGCCACGCGGTACGAAAGGCCCGGGGCGAGGTCTGGCCGCTTCTGGTGCCCGGTGCCGAGGGCGCGGCCGGGATACTCGTCGCCAGGCTCGGGGCGGAGGAGTTCGCGCGGCTGCGGTACTATGAAGAGGCGTTCGGTTTCCGGGCCCGGCAGATAGAGGTGACCACATCGAGGGCCGACAACGCTCCGGCGCTGGCCTTCTTCGCGCCGCCCGGGATCGAACCGGACGGTCCCTGGACGCTTGGGCGGTGGGCGACCCGCTGGGGCGACACGGCAGCCTCGGCCGCAGCCGACATGTTGCGCGAGTTCGGGCGCCGCCCGCCAGCCGAAGCGGCACGCCGGTACACCCAGCATCTGATCCGTGGCGGTGCGCGCGTGCGCGCCGCGGCCGAAACGCGCCCGACCGCATTGCGTTACCGTGCCGCCGAGGCCGATGTCGAAGTCGCCGCCCTGCGCGTTCCCTATCAGGAGTATTTTTCCGTCGAAGAGCGCGACCTGCGGTTCCGCCGTTTCGACGGCCGGATGAGCGAACCGCTCAGCCGCGCCGTCTTCATTTCGGGCGATGCCGCGGTGGTGCTGCCCTACGACCCCGTGCGAGACCGGGTCATGGTGATCGAGCAGTTCCGCGCCGGCCCGCATGCGCGTGGCGACGGCCAGCCTTGGCTGATCGAGGCCATTGCCGGGCGGGTGGACGGCGGTGAATCGCCCGAGGACGCGGCGCTGCGCGAGGCCCGGGAAGAGGCCGGGATCGCCATATCGCGTCTCGTTCCGGCGGCCCGCTACTATCCCTCGCCCGCCGCGAAGGCAGAGTATCTTTATACTTACATCGGTCTTGCCGACCTGCCGGACGGGTCTGCCGGAGTAGCCGGCATGCCGGGCGAAGGCGAGGATATCCGCTCGCACCTGCTGCCGTACGAGGGCCTGATGCAGCTTGTCGAGACCGGCGAGATCGACAACGCGCCGCTGATCATCCTGGCGCTTCGCCTTGCGCGGATGCGCCCGGCTCTCCGGCGCACCACTGAGCCCGGGGCTTGAGGTCGTATTCCGCGCGCCCTAGGGTTGGCCTCTGACAGCGGAGGTGGCGATGCGGACCTGTGGCGATCTTGCGGAAACGGTGGGTCGGACCCCGCTGATCCGGCTGCGCAAGGCCAGCGAAATCACAGGCTGCGAAATCCTCGGCAAGGCCGAGTTCCTGAACCCAGGCCAGTCGGTGAAGGACCGCGCGGCGCTTTTCATCATCCGCGATGCGGTCGCCCGGGGCGCGTTGCGTCCGGGCGGCACGATCGTGGAGGGCACGGCCGGGAATACGGGGATCGGGCTGGCGCTGGTCGGCGCCTCGATGGGATTCCGTACGGTGATCGTGATCCCGGAAACGCAGAGCCAGGAAAAGAAGGACATGCTGCGGCTGGCGGGCGCCGAGCTGGTGCAGGTTCCGGCGGCGCCCTATTCCAATCCCAACAACTACATCCGGTACTCCGGCCGCCTGGCCGAGCGACTGGCGCAGAGCGAGCCGAACGGGGCGATCTGGGCCAACCAGTTCGACAATGTGGCAAACCGGCAGGCGCATGTCGAAATGACCGGCCCCGAGGTCTGGGAGCAGACCGGGGGCAAGGTGGACGGCTTCGTCTGCGCCGTCGGCACCGGCGGCACCCTGGCCGGGATGGCGCTTGCCCTGCAGCCCAAGGGGGTGAAGATCGCGCTGGCCGATCCCGATGGCTCTGCACTTTACAGCCAGTACACGACCGGGGTGCTGAAGGCCGAGGGGTCGTCGATCACCGAGGGGATCGGGCAGGGGAGGATCACCAGGAACCTCGAAGGCTTCATCCCGGACTTCTCGTATCGCATCCCCGATGGCGAGGCGCTGCCGATCGTCTTCGACCTTCTCGCCGACGAAGGTCTCTGCCTTGGAGGTTCGTCCGGCATCAATGTCGCGGGCGCCATCAGGCTGGCGCGCGAGATGGGCCCCGGCCACCGGATTGTGACCATCCTGTGCGACTACGGCACGCGTTATCAGTCGAAACTCTTCAACCCCGACTTTCTGCGCGCCAAGGGGTTGCCGGTGCCCGACTGGCTCGGGCGGCCCTCGGTTGACCTGCCGAGTGTCTTCGAGGGATGAGGACGGGTTTGCCCCGTTCACTTGCGGCAGCGCTTTTCGTTGCGCTCGTCGCGGCGGTGATACCGGCCGGCGTTTGGATCGGGGCTGCTGGGCGGGCCGAGGCGCAGGAACAGGCCCCGGTAGACTATGCCGCCTGGGAACGCGAGGCGGCGCGGGCCGAAGCGATCCTTTCCCAGCGGCGCGCCACCGAGAAGCAGCTTAACGAGCTTCGCACGCAGATCGTTGACTGGCGAAGCCAGCTGAGCGACGCGCAAAGCGCCAGCGGCGCCCGCATCGAAACCCTGAAGAGCCAGATCGCCGCGCTCGGGCCTCCGCCAGCCGAAGGGGTGGCCGAAAGCCCGCAGATCGCCAGCCGGAGGGCCGAGCTGAACGAGCAGCTCGTCAACCTCGAAGCCCCCGGTATCACGGCCGCCGAGGCGCTGGGCCGCGCCGAGGGCATTGTGCGCGAGATCGACCGGGTCTTGCGCGACCGCCAGGCGAAGGCGCTTCTGCGGCTGCTTCCGACGCCGCTCAACCCGGTCAACTGGCCCGCCGGCTATGCCGTCCTGTCACAAGGAACGCAGACGCTCTGGACGGAAGTCCGCGCCGCCTGGTCGCGCCCCGAAGGCCGTACCCAGTTCCGCGACAACCTTCCGGTGATCGTGCTTCTGGCGGCTGTCGCAACGGTGCTGCTGCTTCGCGGCCCGGGCTTCATGGAGCGGCTGACGGCGCGGCTGCAAAGGATGGGCCTCAGGGCGCGCCATGTCGCGGCCGCCGTCGTTTCGCTCGGGCAGGTGGCCCTTCCGGTGGCGGGCATGGTGCTGCTGACCCAGGCGGTGATCGCGACCGGCATGACTGGCCAGCGCGCCACCTCGCTCTTGATCGCGCTGCCCTTCGCGGCGCTGGCGCTTTTTGCCACCCTCTGGCTGGGCTACTGGCTTTTTCCTCCGGCTTCCGAGGGCGAGGAAAGCAGCGCCGCGCTTACCAGCCGCCCGGCGGAGGGCCGTTTCCTCACCCGGTCGATCGGGCTCGTACTCGCCTTTGAACTTCTGCGCCGGGCCTACACAACCGAGGTTCGCCCGCCGCTTTCGCTCGCCGCCCAGTCGATCTGGGGCGCGCCGATGGTCTGCATCGCGGCGATCTTCGTGTTCCGCCTCGGGCTTCTCTTGCGCGAACGGGGCAGGGTCCGCACCACCGATGACAGCGAAATTCTGTTCCGCAACCGGCTGATCGGGATTGTCGGCACGGCGACGGTCGCGATTTCGGTACTGGCGCCGCTGCTCGCGCTGGTGGGCTACATCGCCGCGGCCAACGCTCTGATCTGGCCGGCGATCCTGTCGCTTGGGCTGATCGGCGCGGTGATCCTGCTGCAGCGGTTCGGGACCGACACCTACATCGCCCTGACCGGACGTAACGAAACCGCGCGCGACGATCTCATCCCGGTCCTGATCGGCTTCGCCCTGTCGGTCGCTGCGCTTCCCGTCTTCGCGTTGGTCTGGGGCGCGCGGCCGTCCGACCTGGCCGAGGTCTGGGCACGGTTCCTTGCCGGCGTCAGCATCGGCGGAACCCGCATCTCGCCCACGGCGTTCATCACTTTCGCGCTTGTCTTCGCGGCCTTCTACACCCTGACACGTCTGCTTCAGGGGGCGCTCAAGACCTCCTTCCTGCCGCGCACGCGGCTCGACAAGGGCTCTCAGAACGCGGTCGGGGCGGGGATCGGCTATCTCGGCATCTTCCTTTCCGCGCTTCTCGCGATCAACGCCGCCGGAATTGATCTGTCCTCGCTCGCCATCGTCGCGGGTGCGTTGTCCGTCGGGCTCGGCTTCGGGCTTCAGAACATCGTCCAGAACTTCGTCTCGGGCATCATCCTGCTGGTCGAACGCCCGGTTTCGGAGGGCGACATGATCGAGGTCGGCGGCAAGATGGGGATCGTCAAGGCGATCTCGGTCCGCTCTACCCGGATCGAGACCTTCGATTGCACCGAGGTGATCGTGCCGAACGCCGATCTGATCTCGGGGGTGGTGACCAACTGGACACGCAACAACCAGACATCGCGGCTGATCGTTGCTGTGTCGGTGGCCTACGGGTCGGACACGCGCGAGGTCTGCCGGATCCTGCGCGAGATCGCCGATGCGCAGCCGGCGATCCTGATCGACCCAGAACCGGCCGTGGACTTTGTCGGCCTCGGCGCCGACGGGCTGAACTTCGCGCTGCGCGGCATCGTTTCGGATGTGAACGTCAAGACGGATGTTCAGACCGAGATGCTGCACCAGATCGTGGAACGGTTCGCGGCGGCCGGGATCGCCATTCCCTTCCCCCAACGGGATGTCTGGATCAGGAACGCGCCCGCGTCCCTGGCCCCCGCATCGCCCGGACCGCCGACACATGCCGGTGCCGCCGGCGGTGGAGCCGTTTCCGGAAGCTGACGCGCGCCCTGCTCCCGGCGCCGGGCATGGCCAGCCCCGGCCACGGGACGCCTATCCCTTGTTCGCAGATGCAGAAACCGCTTGATCAATCCGCGCCCGGCGGCATAGTCGCCCCGACCCGGCGAGTCGCCAAGGCGGACCGGGGCGCGGCGCGGCCCCGCCTAGGCCGTACGAGGACGGAGCACATTGGTGCGCCTGCGCCCAAAGCGTCTACCCCGACACAGCGCCGCGATGCCGGCCCGGGCGAACCGGAGCTGAACGGCACATGTCGATGTTCGGCGCCGATTCCGAGATGGAATCACAAGCGACCCCACCCGGCGAACCGGATGGCCCGGCGCATGGCGCACCTCAGGCGGGCAAGCGCGGCACATTTCCGCTGGCGCTCGGGGCGATCGGTGTGGTCTACGGCGATATCGGAACCAGCCCGCTTTATGCCCTGCGCGAGGCGCTCAGGCCGGCGGCGCGCGACGGGCTCGACCGGCTAGAGGTGATCGGGGTCGTCTCGCTGATCATCTGGTCGCTGACGCTGATCGTGACCGTGAAGTACGTGCTTTTCCTCCTGCGCGCCGACAACCGCGGCGAGGGCGGGGTGCTCGCGCTATACACCCTTACCCGGCTGGCCGTCGGCCGGCGTTCGATCCCGGTCCTCATCCTCGGCATCGCCGGGGCGGCGCTGTTCTTCGGCGACGCGATCATCACCCCGGCGATTTCGGTCCTTTCGGCGGTGGAGGGTATCGAGCTTGTCGCGCCATCGTTCGAGAAGTTCGTGCTGCCGGTGACTCTGGCCATCCTCTTCGGGCTGTTTATCGTTCAGCGCCACGGCACGCACGCGATCTCGGCCGCCTTCGGGCCGATCACCGCGGTCTGGTTCCTAGTGATGGGCCTGACCGGGCTGTGGCACATAATCCTCGATCCATCCGTGCTTTCCGCCTTCAACCCGCTGATGGCGGTTGATTTCATGCTGGCGCACGGGCGTGTCGCCTTCGTCGTGCTTGGCGCGGTTTTTCTGTGCGTGACCGGGGCCGAGGCGCTCTATGCCGATCTGGGTCATTTCGGCCGAAGCCCGATCCGACTTGCCTGGTTCGGCCTGGTCTTCCCGGCGCTGGTTTTGAACTACCTCGGCCAGGGCTCACTGGTGATCAACAACCCGGAGGCGCTCGAGAACCCGTTCTTTCTGATGGTTCCGCCGATCCTTCTTCCGGGGCTTGTGGCGCTCGCGACGGTGGCGACGGTTATCGCCTCTCAGGCGGTGATCACCGGTGCCTTCTCGATGGCGCGGGCGGCGATCCAGCTCGGGCTTTTGCCGCGGCTTTCGATCATCCATACGTCGGATTCGCAAAGCGGCCAGATCTATATCCCGGCGATCAACTGGCTGCTGCTCTTCGCCGTCCTTTCGTTCGTGGCGACATTCCAGAGCTCCGCGGCCCTTGCCCATGCCTACGGGATCGCGGTGACCGGGGCGATGATCGTCGATACGACGCTGGCGATCATCTACTCGAACCGCGGCTGGAAGTGGCCGCTCTGGTTCGTCCTGCCCTGCTTCGCGCCGCTCTTCGCCCTTGAGATGACGTTCCTCGCCTCCAACATGATCAAGTTGCCCGACGGCGGCTACGTGCCGCTGAGCCTCGCCTTCGGCTTCTCGCTGCTGATGTACGCCTGGTGGCGCGGCACACAGCTCGCCTTTGCGCGCGGCCACAAGCAGATGGTCAACCTCGACAGTTTCGCGCAGTCGATGCTGCGGTCTTCGGCGCATTCCGTGCCCGGCACCGCGTTCTTCCTGACGTCCGACCCGCAGGCCGTGCCCCCGGCGCTTCTGCACAACCTCAAGCACAACCGTGTTCTGCACGAACGCAATGTTGTCCTGACCGTCGAGACTGTCCGGGTTCCGGAAGTGTCCGAAGAGGAACGCGCCGATTACCTGCCGATCAACGAACGCTTCGCCCGGCTGATCCTGAGGTTCGGCTATATGGAGACGCCGAACATCTCCAGGGCGCTGGGCCGTGCCCGGCGCGAGGGGCTGAAGTTCGACGTCATGACCACATCGTTCTTCCTGGGGCGGAGGAAGGTGGTTCCGGGCGACCGGATGGGACTGCCCTTGATCATGGACCGGCTCTTTATCGCTCTCGGGCGGTTCGCGGCGGACCCGTCCGACTACTACCATCTGCCGCGCGACCGGGTCGTGGAACTGGGCTCGCGTATGTCCGTCTGAGGCGGCCGGGGACCTGCGCCTATGGCGCCAGGGTAACCCAGGCCGGGCGCCGCAGCGCCACCAGAACCGCCCGCCGCCAGACCAGCAGCGCCGCCAGCATCAGAAGCGCCGTCGCGCCCTTCAGAAGCGCGATCGCGAAGAGCATCGCCTGCGTGTCGAACCCGATCATGTCGTGGAGCTTGTTCACCACGAGCGTGTTCTGGAACACCGCGAGAAGAACCCCGAGCGCGACAACGGCATGAGCGGCACGCGGCAAGTGGCTGCGAAGCGCGACAAGCGGCAGAAGGGGGATCAGGAGCAGGATCAGGTAGTGCGACCAGATGATCGGCGAAGCCACCAGCGCGACGAGGAGCGAAGCCGAGAACGCGGTATGCCGCGCCGCCTGTCGCGACAACCCTGATCGAATATGCCACAGGGCCGTCGCGGCGACCGCCGCCGCCGCGGCCAGCTGTGCCGCGCCGACGATGAGCTTCGCGTCGGTCGGGCGGACGGCGCCGCTTGCATAGTCGGCCGCGGGAACGATCAGGACTTCGATCCAGGCCAGGGGATTGCTGTTCTGCCAGGGCGAATTCACCAGGGCCGACTCCTCCAGCGCCTTGCGCACAAAGGCGATGTGAAGGTCGACCCCGAGAAGCGCCACCGAAACCAGGGCGAACGCCGCCCCCGCAGCGACCGCCGCGACCCGGAAGCGCGCCGGGCCAAAGAGGAAAAGGACCAGCGCCGCCGGCGCGAAGGCGGGCTTTACCAGCACGGCAAGGGCAACGGCGAAAGCGGCGACCCAGTGCCGGTCGCCGAGGTAGGACGCCCAAGCGACAACGAGCAGAAGGAACACGAAGGGCGTGCTCTGGCCGCCGACGAACATCCAGGAGAAAAGCGGCTGGAAGAACAGGGCGCCCCAGGCGAAAAGTGCCCACGTCGCCACGCCGCCATCCGGCGCCTCGGCCGCCAGGGGGCGCAGCTTCCACAAGAGCAGGGCCAGTGCCAATGCCTCGGCCAGCGCCCCGGCGAGCTTGAAGACCACCGTGCCTGTCCAGGGCTCCATCGCCGTCAGGGGGATGTAGGCAAAGCTCGTCACCGGCGCGCTGACGAAGGACATGTTGCCGAAGGGCTCCTTTCCGGCGATCAGCGCGTGCGGGTCGTAGAGGTCCGCGAACTCGCCGACCCGCGCCTTTTGCCCGGCATCGTAAAAGTTCGCGAAGTCGATCTTGATGTTGCGGTGGTTGAGGACGCCGTAGGCGGTCAGCGCAAGGACCAGGCAAAGCGCCACCCAGACCGACCTTCGAAGAGTAGACATTGCCCGACCCGCCCTTCGTTCCCTTGCGCCCGACATTGCCAGACCGTCATGCCTGCAGCAACCAGAGCCCTCGTTGCCCGGCGCTATCGCAATTCCCTTGGGATGGCCGATTCCGATTAAGCAACTCAAGGTTGTGTCTCGGTCGGATGGGGACTATGGTTGTCGAAGTCCTTGACGAACTTGACGCTTTCCCATTCAGTTCGCGCTGCGCGACCATCGGGCCCAATGAATGCAGAGATTGCTTTTTTCGAAGGTCGAGGTCTGGCTCGTTGCGCTGATCGTTCTGTTCGGCCTTGTTGCCGCGCTGCTTTTCGGCTCGGCACTGGTGTCGGCGTTCGAGAGCCGTTATGCCCTGAGCCGCACCGAACGCGCCGTGATCGCGGTCGCCGAAGTGCCGCTCAGCCTGCGCAAGCTTCTTCAAAGCGACGTCTCGGCGATGCGCGCCTACCAGGACGGGCGGATCGGGGGCGAGGCGGGTTGGACTTTTGCGCCGGGCGCGGCGAAGGTGCAGGGCTACCACCTTCTGAGCCGCTTCGATGGCGACCGGAAGGTGCCGGTCGTGGAACTTGTCTCGCTGGCCGACGGTTCCGTCCGGTACAGCTGGTCCCCCGATATCGACCGCCTGCTCGCCGATGCGAACCGCCATACGCGCGCCGGCAAAGTGTCGAACTGGAAGACGGCGCGCTACCGGCCCTATCACCCCGATCTTCTGCCCGACGGCAGCCTGATCCTGAAAGACACCGAGGCACCGCTGCTGCGGGTCGATGCCTGCGGCGCACGGCTCTGGATCAACGACAGCGCGGTCTTCCACCATTCGATGGAGCCCGACGGTGAAGGCGGTTACTGGATTCCGACGGTGATCGAGCCGCCCTCGCTCGACCACGTGCCGGAAGTCTTTCTCGACGAGGCGCTTGCCCGGATCGATCTCGACGGCCGTATCCTCGAGGAAACGTCGGTCGCGAAAGTACTGATCGCGAACGGATTTCGGTTTCTGCTCCAGCCGCCCGGCCCTTTTAACCCCGACCAGATGCACCTGAACGATATCCAACCTGTCTTGTCGGACGGGCCCTACTGGAAGAAGGGCGACCTGTTCCTGAGCTTCCGGCACGTCTCGACATTGATGCTCTATCGCCCGTCGACCGGCCGTATTGTCTGGCACAAGTCAGGACCCTGGCAAGGCCAGCATGACATCGACATCCTCGATGACCACAGGATCGCAGTCTTCGACAACGGCGCCTACAATCCGGGCGACTTCGGGCGGGTGGACGGGGTGTCGGAAGTCGTGGAGTACGATTTCGCGACCGAGACGGTGAGTCATCCCTGGAAACATGCATTCGAGCGCGAGCGCGTGCGCGCCCTCTACGAAGGCCTCTACACCTACCTTCCCGGCGGCGGATTGCTGGTCGAGGACCACAACTCAGGCCGAATTCTGATCTTCGACGCGGAAGGCCGGACGGTTGCGAGCTATCTCAACCGGGCATCGGACGGCAGCGTCTTCACGCTCGGCTGGGGGCGACATCGCCGGCGATTATCGCGGCATCCTGAAAATTAGCATCGTTCGTTCCTTCGACTTCTTCGTTCGAAAATATTGAGGAGCGAATAATCCACTCCAGCGAATCGAGCCTTGGCGACGACGGATTACTAATGGCACCGTGTCCATTCGATGACCAGTAGACAGTTTTAGGAGCAAGGCATGCATGGGCACTTCCCACTCGATGCATGGCCGCAATACCTTCCGCAATGTCGGCCAAGGTGGCGACCGCATCGAGCTTATCAACTTCTTCGCGCATATCGTCAA
>JBJXFU010000197.1:0-47811 GCA_046155885.1 Paracoccaceae bacterium | reverse complement strand
GGCCGCGCCGGCGCGCGCGGCCGAGAAGCGACCGCGCTATCCACGGAAAAACCCCGAGGAGCAGAAGCGATATCACGATCCCGGGGGACAGGATATCGCCCGGCTTTCCGATCGCAGCTAGCTGCGTTCCGGCGTTCACGTAAAGGGCGGTCGCGGGCAGCATTCCGATGAAGCTCACGGCTGCGAAAGTGCCGGCCGGGATCGCGGTAAGGCCCATCAGAAGGTTGACGAGGAAGAACGGAACCGCCGGGATCAACCGGAGCGAAAAGAGGTAAAGCGCCCCGTCGCGGCGGATGCCGGCATCGATGGCGGAAAGGCGATCGCCAGCCCGCCGGCGGGCCGCGTCGCGCAGGAAGTACCTCGCGGCGAGGAAGGCGCCCGTCGCTCCCGCCGTGGCGGCGAGCGAAACGATGACGACGCCGCCCCAGAACCCGAACAACGCGCCCGCGCCAAGCGTCATCCAGACCGCGAAGGGCAGCGACAGCGTCGTCACCGCCACATAGGCGAGGAAGTAGAGAAGGCCGAGCAGAAGCGGATGATCGGTCCGCCAGCCGTCGAGCGCAGCGATGGCCGAGCGGGCTGCTGTCGCATCCGGCCCCCATATGGCGAGCAAGACGCCAAGAAGAGCGACTGCCAGCCCCAGGAACAGAAAGAGCGCCGGTCGTGTCACGCCCGCCCCGCTGCCGGTCCCGGACGATGCGCCGACGCCGCTCCTTGTCCTTTCGGTACCACCGCTTCATCCGCCCTCTTGACCTCAGGGCCATGTTGCGCGGTTCGATGGCATAGGCCAGCCTTGCCGAACGGGATAACGGCCAATTTACCCGATCCCATCCCGGCCGGTTCAGCCGACGACGGAATACCCCGCCCCGGCCATGATCCGCTTCAGCTCCCGGTTGCCGTTCGTCGACCATTCGAGCGGCGGCGCCCTTTTCGGGTCCTGCTCGGCCTCGACGACGAACCAGCCTTCGTAGCCGTGATCCGCAAGCCGTTTCACAATGGCGCCGAAGTCCAGGCTGCCGTCCCCCGGAACCGTGAATGCCCCCCTGATCACCGCGTCGAGGAAGCTGTCGCGCGACCAGTCGAGCGCGCGGATCACATCCATCCGGACGTCCTTGGTATGGACGTGCGTGATTCGCGCGTGGTGCCGGTCGATCACCCGCACCACGTCGCCGCCCGCGAATGCCAGGTGCCCAGCGTCGAAGAGAAGTGGGATGCCTTCGCCCGAGTTGGCCATAAAGGCGTCGATTTCGTCTTCGTCCTGGATAACCGCGCCCATGTGATGGTGGTAGGAAAGCGGCATGCCCTGATCCGCGCACCATTCGCCGAAGGCGGTCATATTCCGCGCATAGGTCCGCATCTCGCCCACACTCAGGCGAGGCTTGCGGTCAAGGGGCATGCGCTGTTGGCCCTGGATCGAACCGGCCACCTCGCCATAGACGATGCAGGGCGCCCCGGCGGCGATGAAGAGGTCCATCTGCGCGCGGATTCGCTCCTTGTTGGCCGCGATGTCGCCATCAAGGATCGTGCCCGAAAACCAGCCGCCGCAGACGCCGACGCCGTGCTTTCGCAGGATCGGTCCAAGCTCGGCATAGCTCATCGGGAACCGCCGCCCAGTCTCGCAGCCGGTGTAGCCCGCGAGCGCAACCTGGCGAAGGCATTCGTCGAGGCTCACGTCGTCGGAAAGTTCGACCAGATCATCGTTCCACCAGCAGATCGGGGAAATCCCCAGCTTGGCCTCCAGCATGTCGCGTCTAACTCCGATACTTTGTTTCCTGCGGATCGCGTCCTGCGCGGCGCGGGCCTTCCGCGTACCGCGTGGGGCCCCCCGGGTCTGGCGACCTTCCGGACGGCTGCGCCACGCACCGAGCTACAGGGGTCGGTGACAATCGGCAAGGCGGCGGCACGGTCTGCGACCCGGCGCATCCACCGCCTGACGAAAGGTCGGCAGACTTGGCGATGGCCTGCGTCGCGACGATCCGATTGACTTTCCCCGATGCCGCCCGCGAAAACGGGCGCGGGTCAGGTCCGGGTTTCGCGGAATGCGCGATGCGCGGGCCCTGGCGGCAGGAAAGGCGGCGCGATGATCCCGAACCGACTGAGACAGATCTGGGCCGAGGGCCGGACCACGGCGAATGGCTGGCTGTCGATCGGCAATGCCTTCTCGGCCGAGATCATGGCCGCGCAGGGCTATGATTCGCTGACCGTTGACATGCAGCACGGCGCGCTGGACTACGCGGCTTTCCTGCCGATGCTGCAGGCGATGCGGGCTTCGGGTGTGGTGCCGCTGGCGCGGGTGCCCTGGCTGGAGCCGGGGATCATCATGAAGTCGCTCGATGCCGGCGCCTATGGCGTGATCTGCCCGATGGTGAACACCCCCGAAGACGCCGCACGGTTTGTAAGCTACACACGCTACACCCCGGAAGGGCAGCGCAGTTTCGGCCCGACGCGGGCCACCTATTCGGCCGGCGGAAACTACGCCGCCGAGGCGAACCGGCAAATGCTCGCCATCGCAATGATCGAGACGGCCGAAGCCTTGGCGAACCTGGACACCATTGTCGCCACCCCCGGGCTGGACGGAATCTATGTCGGACCGGCCGACCTGACGATGAGCCTGACCCGGAACACCCTTCCGTCCGGGTTCGACCGTGAGGAACCCGAGATGATCGCCGCGCTGCAGCGCATAGCGTCCGCCTGCGGACGGGCGGGAATCGTCGCGGGGCTGCATTGCGGCACGGCAGAGTATGCGGTGCGGGCTATCGGCTGGGGATACCGGATGGCGACTATCGGCGGCAGCGACGCGAGGCTTCTTGCAGCGGCGGCGGGGGCGAATTTGTCGCGATTCCGCGAGCTCCAAGGCGGGGCGGCGAAACCGGCCGAGGCGAAATCCGGCTACTGATGCGGAAGCGGCCCCACTGTGCGGCCGCTGGCGGGACAAATCTCCGTGCTCCGACGGAACGTGCCAGCGTAACCGTTTGTCTTCCGAACGAAACTACGGACCATCCATCCACACGTCCGACTGCGAACTGGAAAAGTACATGACCAGACCCGTTCTGAACTTCGGCCTGATCGGCACAGGCTTCATGGGCAAGGCGCATGCCCTTGCGCTCGCCTCCGCCCCGCGCGTCTTCGATCTGGCATACGAGCCGGTGCTGCACAGCGTGGCCGATGTCACGCAGGAGGCGGCGGAGCGCGCGGCGCGGAGCTACGGCTTTGCCCATGCCACGGCCGACTGGCGGGCGATGGTGGCCGATCCGGCGATCCATGCCGTATCGGTCACTGCCCCAAACGCGTTGCACCGGGAAATGGCGCTGGCGGCGATTGCCGCCGGGAAACATGTCTGGTGCGAAAAGCCGCTGGCGCCGCTGGCTACGGACGCTCGCGAAATGGCGGAGGCGGCCGAGGCGAAGGGGGTGCGGACGCAGGTCGGCTTCAACTACCTCGGCAACCCCATGATGGCGCTCGCCCGCAAGATGATCGATGCCGGAGAGCTGGGCGAAATCAGGGGGTTTCGCGGCGTCCATGCGGAGGACTACATGGCCGACGCGGCCGGCCCCTTCACCTTCCGGCATGACCCGGCGGGCGGCGGCGCGCTGGCGGATCTCGGCAGCCACATCCTGGCGACGGCGGAGTTCCTTTGCGGCCCGATCGCCCGGGTGATGGGCGACTGCGTGACAGTGATCGCCGAGCGCCCGGACGGCAAAGGCGGCCGGCGCAGGGTCGAGGTGGACGACGTGGGCCGCGCCTTCCTGCGTTTCGCGAACGGCGCAAGCGGCAGCATCGAGGGGAACTGGATTTCGACAGGCCGCAAGATGCAGCACGACTTCGAGATCTACGGATCGAGGGGCGCCCTTGCCTTCAGCCAGGAGCGCTTCAACGAAATCCACTTCTTCTCGACCTCGGACGCGAATGGCCGGCAGGGCTTCCGCCGCATCGAGGCCGGGCCCGATCATGCGCCCTACGGGCTTTTCTGCGTGGCGGCAGGCCATCAGATCGGTTTCAACGACCTGAAGGCCATCGAAGCAGCCGCATTCGTCCAGGCGATCGCCGGGCGCGCTCAAGAGGCGTTCGGCTTCCGTGGCGGGCTCCGTATCCAGACGCTGGTCGAATCCATCGCCGCCTCGTCGCGTCAGGGCCGCTGGCTGGACGTACCGGGCTGAGGCACTCCTTCGGCCGTCGCAGTCATCGTCACCGGCCCGCCGTCGATCCGCATCCGCAGCGAAAGGCCGCCGCCTTCGCCAGGGAAGGCCTCGGCCCGCGCCGGTTGACCGCAGATATGGGGAGCGACACCGCGATAGGTAAAGCGCGAAGGGGTCCGGCCGAAGACCCGCGCAGCGAGGTTCATAAGGACGATCGCCTGCATCGGCCCGTGCACGACAAGGCCGGCATACCCTTCTACTCCGGTCGCATAGGCGGCGTCGTAGTGGATGCGGTGGCCGTTGAAGGTGAGCGCGGAGTAACGGAAAAGCAGCGTCGGTGTCGAGGTGAAGGCGGTTTCCGCGAGCGGGGCGCCGAGGTCGGGCGCGGATGGCGGTACTGAGGCGGCGGAGCCGGGCACATGGTCGGTGCGGTAGACGATGTTCTGTCGCTCCTCGACCACGACCGCGCCATCGGCGATGTGCCGGTTCCGGAGCGTGACGAAGCCGAGCTTCCCCGACGCGCCCTCTTTCGTCGCGACGTTCTCAACGGTGGTTTCCCGTGTCACCATCGCGCCGGCGGAGATGTCCGCCGCAAAATGCAGTTCTCCTCCCGCCCACATCCGGCGCGGCAGCGGCAGAGAGGGGATGTAGAGGCCCATCCTCGGGTGCCCGTCGCGGCCGAGAAGTTCGGGTGCGACGATTTCGGGGTTGAGCGCCCAGAAGACGCCGAGCGGGACGGGTCGGTCTTCGACCAACCCGGCGAGCGTGGCGCGGAATTCGGCCACAAGGCGCGGAGTCAGCGTATCGCCGCGCGCTGTTGTCCGCCCGATCCAGTTCTCATGGGTTTCGGCCATGCGTCCCTCCGTCCGCCGCGCATCTGCCCCGGAACGCCGGTCGGGCCGCAGCGTGGAATACCGTCCCACACGCCCTGACTGCAAGCCGAAGAGGCGTACTGCGGATGCGAGCCGCCGGTCACGGCTATGGCTTCCGGAACGCACCCGCCCTTTCGCGCCAGATCGCGCGGTAGGCGCCAAGCCCCGGAGGGGCGGCAGCCGGCACCCGGTCCAGCCGCACCGGAAAGCCGCCGCCCTGCCCGGCTGCCGCGAAGGCAAGCGCGGCGGCGCCCATCGCAGTGCCTTCCGGGTTTGTCGTCGCACGGAGCGCCTGGCCGGGCCTCAGCGCGGCGATCAGGCCCAGAAGGCGGGCATTCTGGGCAAGTCCGCCATCGAGGATGATGTCGCCGGACGAACCGAGGCGATCGAGCGTCAGGTCAGTCATAAGCGCGATGTAGAGCGTTGCGATGGCCGCGCGTTCGGAGGTGGTGGCCGGCGGCGGGCCCGCGAGTCGCCCCTCGGTTCCCCGGAATGGCCCGCCGGGGGCGAAAGAGGGCAACGCCATTGCGCCTGAGCGGACCGCATCCGCCAGCGCGTCAGCGGCGACCCCACCGCGCGCACCGCCCGAGATCAGCTCGTATTCCCGCCCGCCCATGAAGCGGGCTGTGGCCACCGGTTCGCCCTTTACCGTTACGTTCGCCAGCATGTCGCGCGCCGGGTCGAGTACCGAGAGGGGGCAGTCGGGGTTGAAAACGATGACCCAGGTGCCGGTTGAGACGAGCGTGAAGCGCGAAAACCCGAGGCTTCGATAGAAGTGGAAGGCGGCATTGCTGTCGTGGACGCCGTTATGCACGGGCAAGTCACGCCCGCCTGCCTTCATGCTGCCCATCACGTCGCCCGCCGGACGGAGGGGCGGGAACTTCGCGCGCCAACCGAGGCGGTCCACCAGCGAACTGAAGTCGCCCCGGAGCGGCGCCCAGAGATGCGAATGGCAGCCCAGAAAGCTGACTTCGCTGGCCAGCGTGCCGGTCAGGCGCCAGACCCAGTATTGCGGGTAGCTCAAGATATGGTCTGCCCGGCTGACGATGCCGGGCGTCAGCCATTCCCGCAGGAACAGGTGTCGCGCCGGGTTCAGGCCCGCTGGCAACTCGGGCGAGAAGGTTTCGGCGAAGGGCGGCGCGACCTTGGCAAAGGCCGCGTCTGCGGCGGGCGGCATCGGTTGTTCGTAGTCGAGGATGGGGGCCGCCAGCCTGCCGTTCCCGATGATCGCGAAGGCGCAGCCATGCGTCGAAATCATCAGGCCGGTCAGGTCGAAAGCGCCGGCGAGATCGTCCAGCGACTGCCTGAGCCAGGCCTCGACCGCGCCTGTGTCGAGGACCATGAGGCCGTCGGCGATCATCGGGCGGGGCTGCATCCGGCGTTCGGCAATTGTCTCCCCAACCGGCGAGAAGAGCGCCAGCTTGGCGTTGGTTTTGCCAAGGTCAAAAACCGCCAGCGCCGGGGTCATGCGGGGTCCCCCTCCGGCAGAGTTTCGGCGACGATGACGCGGACGCCAGCGTCCTTAAGCATGCCCAGGTCTTCGGCCGTGATGCCATCGTCCGTCACAAGCGTTCCGACGCGCGACATGCCCAAAAGTTCGTAGCGGGCGCGCAGGCCGAACTTGCGGCTGTCGGCCAGGACCACGACTTCGTCGGCGCGGGCGAGGAGCTTCTCGGCTTCGCGCACGATAAGGGGGTTAGATTCCATCGTGCCTCGCGGGCCGATCGCCTGCGCCCCTATGAAGAACTTCGATGCGTAGAATTCCGGCATGGCTCCCGAGGCGGAAAACAGGATGCCGGGTTCACGGTAGAGATCGCCCCCCGACAGCGTCAGGTGGCAGGTGCCGTGGCGCGACAGGGTGGCAGCGAGCGGCATCGAGTTTGTGAATATGCGCACGGACCGCTGCGCCAGACGTTCGGCGAAGATCAGGCAGGTCGAGCCTCCGTGGATGATGATCGCGTCGCCGTCACTGACCAGCGCCGCGGCCGCGGCCGCGATGGCGCGTTTAGCGGCGACGGCAAGGCCCTGGTTTTCGCCGAAGGGCCGCGCCGAAAGCCGCTCGGGCGAGCCCCGGTCCTGGGCCGCGATGCCGCCGAAGACCTTCCGCACCTGTCCCGCCCCATGAAGTTTGGCGATGTCCCGCCGGATGGTGGCGGGCGAGGCGTCGAGCAAGGTCTGAAGGTCGCGGACGGTGGCGAAGGGGCGCGCGCGCAAGGCACGGAGAATAAGGGCGTGACGCTCATTCGCGATCATTCTGCCCCTCCTTTCTGCTGGTCGTGAGTGTAGATGATCATCAACTCGGGTCAACCGGGATCGTCAACGCAAGACTTGACGAATTTCCCTCAGCCTTGTCTATTGGCAGTCAGAAACGATCCGGCGCGTGGCGGGACCTGCGGAACGCGGGCGAAGCCGGGCGCGCGGGGCCGGCCGAAGGGCTGTCCCCGGAGGGAGGATGCGATGGCATTTCGACCGGGCGCGGGGCGCCCCATCGGCCGTTGCTGTGACGAAGGCGCCTGCCCGTCCGGACATGGGGCCGCTGTCGGGCTCCTCAGGTGAGCGCGCTGATCGAGCTTGCGGGCATCTCGAAGTCCTTCGCCAGTGTGCGGGTGCTGTCGGACGTGTCCTTTGATGTTCGTCCGGGCGAAGTGCATGCGCTTCTCGGCGAGAATGGCGCGGGCAAGTCGACGCTGATCAAGATCATGGGGGGCGTGCACAAGCCCGATGGCGGCACCATCCGCGTCGCAGGCCGCCCCGTCGCATTCCCGACGCCGGGAGCCGCAGCCGCCGCGGGGATCGCGATCGTCTATCAGGAGCTCTTGTTTTTCCCCGACCTGAGCGTGGCCGAGAACGTCTTCATCGGCCACGCGCCGCGCCGGTCATTGAACCGGCTTGATTGGCCGAGGATGCGGGCGGAAACGCGGCGGCTGCTCGATGACCTCGACAGCCCGCATATTGACGTGGATCAGGCGGTCGGCACGCTGTCGGTCGCCAACCGCCAGCGGGTTGAGATCGCTAAGGCGCTGAGCCAGAATGCGCGCGTGGTCGTCATGGACGAACCGACCGCGTCCCTGACTGAAGCCGACGCGGCACAGCTTCTGAGCATCGTGCGGCGTATGAGGGACAGGGGGGTCGGCATCGTCTATATAAGCCACAAGCTGACCGAGGTGATGGCGCTGGCCGACCGGGTCACGGTGTTGCGCGACGGCGCTCTGGTCGGCACTGCGCCCATCGGCGAGGTCGATGAACGAACGCTCGTGTCGATGATGGTCGGCCGGTCGATTGACCAGCTATTCCCCAAGACGCAAGCGAAAATCGGCGCGCCTGTGCTGGAGGTTAGGGGTCTGACCTCGGGCCCGCAGGTGCAGAACGCCTCGCTGACGCTGCGGTCGGGGGAAATCCTGGGGATCGCGGGGCTGGTGGGATCTGGACGGACGGAACTGGCGCTGACGATCTTTGGCGTCACCCCGGCCAAGTCCGGTGAAATTCGGATCGACGGCAGGCCCGTCCGCATCGGCTCGCCCCGCGCGGCGCGCGATCTGGGCATCGCCTATGTGCCGGAAGACCGTGGGGCGCAGGGACTGGTCCGGCAGCAGAGCGTCGCGCAGAACATTGCGCTGACCGTGCTGCAGCGGCTGACACGGATGTTCGTGGTGAACCGGGGGGACGAGGACGCGCTGGCTCGCGCCTCGATCACCCAGTTCGGAATTCGCGCGAGGGGGCCGGAGCAGATTGTTCGGCAGCTTTCGGGCGGCAACCAGCAGAAGGTGGTGCTGGCGAAGTGGCTGGCCGCCAAGCCTCGCATCCTGATCATGGACGAGCCCACCCGCGGCATCGACGTGGGCGCGAAGGCCGAGATTCACGCACTGATGTCACGGCTGGCGGGCGAGGGGCTGGCGGTCCTGATGATATCCTCGGAACTACCCGAGGTGCTGGGCATGTCGGACCGCGTGCTGGTGATGCGCGAGGGCCGATTTGTGGCGGAGTTCGACCGCGCCGGGGCGACGCCGGACGCCGTCGGCGCGGCGATGACGTTGTCCGAATCCCGGGCGGAAACCCGGGCGGAACGGGGGGCCGCATGACCAGGGAGGCCGCCCTGCACCGCCGCGCAAGCGGGCTCTCCCGCCTGGTCGCCGCCTACGGGCAGGAGTTCGTCGTTCTCGGCAGCATCGCCGCGCTGATGGTCATCGTCGGCCTCTACAACCCGCGCTTCCTTTCCGACACGAATCTGACGAGCATCTTCGCCGGCAACGCCTATATCGCGGTCGCTGCCATCGGCATGGCTCTGGTCATCATCACCGGCAACATCGACGTGTCGGTCGGCTCGCTGATCGGGGTGCTGGCGGTCATCGCGGGAAACCTTGCGGTAAGCGGCTATCCGATCTGGGTCGCTTGGACCGCGCCGCTGGTGATCGGCATCGTGGTCAACGCGGTGCTGGGGTTCATCGTCGCCTATGTCGGCATACCTTCGATCGTGGCGACACTCGGGATGCTCTCGATCCTGAAGGGCGGGCTAATCAGCGTCACCGGAGGCAAGTGGATCGACGGGTTGCCGCCGGAGTTCTTCCTGGCGCAGAAGCGTCTCTTCGATATCCCCTCACCGGTCTGGTTCATGCTTGTCCTGACCGTCGTAATGGCCGTGTGGATGCGACAGTCGCCGCTCGGACGCTCCTTCTACGCGGTGGGCGGCAACTCCGAAGCGGCGCGCGCGAGCGGCATCGACCCGAAACGGGCCGTGCTCTACGCCTTCATGCTGCACGGGCTTTTCGCCGGGATCGCGGCGATCCTTTTCGCCACTCAGCTCAAGGTCATCCAGTCCACGGTGCCGCCGAACCTGGAACTGACGGTGATCACAGCCTGCGTGATCGGCGGCATCTCGATTTTGGGCGGCACCGGGACAGTCATCGGATCGAGCCTTGCTGCCATTCTTTTCGCCTGCATCGGCTCGTCGCTGGTGTTCCTAAACGTCTCGGCCTACTGGCTGCGCGCCGTGCTCGGCCTGCTGATCCTGCTGACCGTGCTGGCCGACATGATCCGCCGCCACCGCAACCGGAGGATCGGCTGATGCCGAGGCTGTTCCTTCGCCACGAAGGCATCCTGGCGATCCTCCTGGTGGTGACGCTGGCGATTCTTGCATCGCAGAGCGACAAGTTTTTCACCCCTGCGAACTTTCTGAACCAGGGCCGCCTGATGGCCGAGGTGGGGATCGTGGCACTGGCCATGACCTTTGTCATCGTCACCGGCGGAATCGACCTGTCGGTGGGCTCGATCCTGGGGCTGGTGGCGATCCTTCTGGGGGTTCTGTGGCAGAACGTCGGACTGCCACTGCCGGCGGCCATGGCGCTGGCGGTTGTGATCGGGGCGGCGGCCGGCTGGGCCAACGGCTTCGTCATCACCCGCTTCGGCGTTCCACCGCTGATCGCCACACTCGCCACGCTGGCGCTGTACCGGGGACTGGCCGAGGGGATCAGCCAAGCGCGGTCGGTCAGGGGCTATCCCGAATGGTTCTACTTCCTCGGGCAGGGCGAGATCCTCGAAGTGCCCGTGCAACTTTGGGTCTTCGTGATTCTTGGCCTGGTCACCGCCTTCATCCTCGGCTTCACGCCCTTCGGCCGCGCCACCTATGCCATCGGTTCGAACGCGGTAGCGTCCGAGTTCTCGGGCCTGCCGGTGCGGCGCACGGTGCTCTTGATCTACATCATGTCCGGCCTTTTCTCGGCCATCGCGGCGGTGATCTTCGTCAGCCGCGTCTCAACCACGCGTTCGGACATGGGAACCGGGCTCGAGCTTGACGTGATCACTGCGGTGGTGCTGGGCGGGACCAGCATCTTCGGCGGGCGCGGCACGATTGTCGGCACGCTTCTTGGGCTGGTCGTGGTGCAGGCGCTGAAGAACGGGCTGCTGCTCGCGGGCTTCAAGGGCGATGCGACCATCGTGGTGATCGGGCTGATCCTGATCGGGACCATCATCCTGTCGAACCTTTTCAAACGGGATACGGACGGCTGAATGGACGATCCCGGCTCGCCGTCGCATCCGGGGCCGGACAACATGGAGGAGAAAAAGATGCTGAAAAAGACACTTCTGACCGCCGTCGCCTTCGGCGCGTTGACCGGCATTGCCCAGGCCCAGGTCTGGACTGGCGGCGACGACCAGGCGACGAACCCTCTTGCCTGTGACGGGACCGCCGCTGCGGCTGCGGCGATGCCCTATGACGGCGGCGCGCCAACCAACGCGCCTGACCGTGCGGGCAAGCCGATCACTGTCGTCGATATCCCGAAGCTGATCGGCATCGGCTATTTCAACGCCACCTCGAAAGGCATCACCGACGCCGCCGCCGAGCTTGGCAACGTCACCGCTAAGACTGACGGGCCGACCGAGGCGAACATCGACGAGCAGATCACCTTCATCGACAACTACATCACGAGCGGAGTGGACGGCATCCTCTTTGCCGCCAACGACCCGGTCGCCATCGCCCCGGTACTGAAGAAGGCGCTGGACGCCGGGATCAACGTGGTGGGCTACGACGCCAACAGCCAGCCCGATGCGCGGCAGTGGTTCGTGAACCAGGCCCAGTTCAACGGCATCGCCAAGGCGCTGGTCGACAACATGGCGGCGGAGGCGGGCGAGGATGCGGGTATCGCCATCGTCACCTCAACCTTCACTACACCCAACCAGGCGCGCTGGATCGCCGAGATGTCGGCCTATGCGGCGGCCTGCCACCCGAACCTGAAGTTCCTCGAAACCGTCGAGGCGCAGGAAGACAACGTCCTGTCCTTCAACCAGGCCACCACGCTGATCAACAAGTACGGCGATGATCTGAAAGGCATTTTCGGGATGACCTCGGTCGCCACGCCGGCCTCTGCCGACGCGGTGACGCAGGCCGACAAGTGCGGGTCGATCGCAGTGGTCGGTCTGGCGACCCCGAACGCGATGAAGCCCTATGTCGAGGCAGGCTGCGTGAAGTCGGTGGTGCTCTGGAACCCCGTCGATCTGGGCTATGCCGCGATGCAGGTCCTGCGGGCGGTGGCGGATGGCACTCTGCAACCGGGGGCGACCACGGTCAAGGCGGGCAAGCTTGGCGATCTTCAGATCATCAACGGATCGGAAATCCTGCTCGGCGCGCCTTACACCTTCACCAAAGACAATATCGGCCAGTTCGACTTCTGACGGCCGGTCTGAAATTCCTGCGGGGCTCCGGCCCCGCAGGTTCTTGCCGCTTCGAGCCGCGAGGAGTTTCCTATATGCGCGCCCCGCGAATCCCCGATCTCTGGGATGACAAGCTTGCCGCGTCGTTCGACGAGCCGGGGCTGCTGCTCTATCGCTCGAACCTGCTCGGTTCGGACTTGCGGGTGACGAACTTCGGCGGCGGCAATACCTCGGCAAAAGTCCGCGCGCCGGACCCGCTGACGGGCGAAGCGGTGACGGTCCTCTGGGTCAAGGGCTCCGGCGGCGATCTGGGTTCGATGAAACTCGACGGGTTTTCAACGCTCTATCTCGACAAGCTCGAGCGGTTGAAGGGGCTCTTCCGCGGCCTTGCGCATGAGGACGAGATGGTGGGAATGCTGCCCCACTGCACCTTCAACCTGAACCCCCGCGCGGCGTCCATCGACACGCCGCTGCATGCCTTCGTGCCGCATGTCCACGTCGACCACATGCACCCCGATGCCGCGATCGCCATCGCGGCCGCGAAGGACAGCGAGCGGCTGACGGCCGATGCCTTCGGGAGCGAGATCAGCTGGCTTCCCTGGCAGCGGCCGGGCTTCGATCTAGGCCTGAAGCTTGGGAAGATGGCGACGGAAAACCCTGATCTTGCAGGGGTAATCCTCGGCGGGCACGGGCTCTTCACCTGGGGGCCGACGGCGAAGGAGAGCTACCGCACAACCCTGCGGATCATCAACCGCGCGGCGGAGTGGCTGGAGGCGAACCGCCAGGGAGCCGTTTTCGGCGGGGCGCGGGTGAAGGCGCTGTCGCCCGCCGACCGCAAGGCGGCGGCGGAACGGCTGATGCCCGCGATCCGGGGGCGCATCTCGAAGGCCGAACGCAAGCTCGGGCACTTCAGCGACGCGCCGGAGGTGCTTGAGTTCGTTGGCTCCTCCGATCTTGAGCGCCTCGCGGCGCTGGGCACGAGCTGCCCCGACCACTTCCTGCGCACCAAGATTCGGCCCCTGATCGTGCCACAAGACGCAGACGGAGCAACGCTCGACCGGTTGATCGCGGGCTACCGCGACGACTACGCGGGCTACCATGGGCGCTGCAAACGCCCCACCTCGCCCGCCATGCGCGACCCCAACGCCGTTGTCTATCTGGTCCCCGGCGTGGGCATGCTGACCTTTGCCCGCGACAGGGCCACGGCGCGGATCGCGGGGGAGTATTATACCAATGCGATCAATGTGATGCGGGGCGCCGAAGGGGTGGATGCCTATACCGGGCTGCCCGAGCAGGAGGCCTTCGATATCGAATACTGGCTCCTGGAGGAAGCCAAGCTGCAGCGCATGCCGAAACCCAAGGCGATGGTGGGTCGGGTAGCGCTGATCACTGGGGGCGCGGGCGGGATCGGGCAGGCGATCGCGCGGCGGCTTCTGGGCGAGGGGGCCTGTGTGGTGATCGCCGATATAGACGAGGGCAGCGCCGCAGGAACGGTGGGGGTGCTTGGCAGGGCGTTCGGGGCGGACAACGTGCGGGGGGTGCGGCTGGACGTGACCGACGAAGACTCGGTGGCCTTCGCCTTCCGCGAGGCGGCGCGGGAGTTCGGAGGGATCGACTACGTGGTGTCGAACGCCGGGATCGCCTCGGCCGCGCCAGTCGAGGATACCAGCGTCGAGCTGTGGGACCGCAACCACGACATCCTTGCCAAGGGCTACTTCCTGATAGCGCGAGAGGGGTTCCGGCACCTGAAAGCGCAGGGGACCGGCGGGGCAATGGTGTTCATAGCCTCGAAGAACGGTCTGGCCGCCTCGGCCGGGGCTTCAGCCTACTGCGCTGCAAAGGCTGCGGAAATCCATCTGGCGCGTTGCCTTGCACTGGAAGGCGCGGCTTTCAGCATCCGGGTGAACACGGTGAACCCCGATGCGGTGCTGCGGGGGTCGAAGATATGGCAGGGCGAGTGGCGGGCCAGCCGGGCGGCGTCCAACAGAGTTGCCGAGGACGAACTGGAAGAAGTCTACCGCCAGCGGTCGTTGCTGAAGCTCGGCGTTTACCCCGAGGACGTGGCCGAAGCGGCGGCGTTCCTCTTGTCGGATCTTGCGGCGAAATCGACGGGGAACATCCTGAACGTGGACGCGGGCAACGCGCAGTCGTTCACGCGGTAAGGCTGTGCCAAGGCGGCATTGTCCGTCTCTGGCCGGGTTGAGGGTATGCGGAACCTGAATTCGCCGCTGCTGCCGGAAAACCAGATGCGCCATCTCTTCATTTCCGAGACGGCGCGGGACGGCGAGGAGATTTGACGGCAGTCCCAGGCATGAGACAGGGCGCCCGCCGGAGACCTGGCCGCCAGCTCGGTTCCTGGCGGGGTCGGGCGACCGTCCGGAAGCGGCGCCGACCGATGCGCTGACGATGCCGGAAGCCGGCGGAGCGGTGTTCTCCAAGAGGCGGACGCGGGCTGGTCGGGGCCGGCTGGCCGTCGTCGATGCAGTTTCGATGGCCGCACCGAGGACAACAAAGCCCCATCTGCGGGCGATCGGTCCTGGACAACGCCGAGTGACCGCTACTCCGCGGTCCCCAGCTGCCGGAAGATTTTAACGGCGCGATCGCGAAGCGGTGCTTCGGTCGCACCGAGCAGCGCCAAGCGGTCGAATTCCTCCGGCCGGTCGGCGAGCGCCGCCCTGAGCGCCGCGCCGAAGGCCTGGCGGAGCTCCGTGCCGATGTTGAACTTGCAGACCGACGTCTCACTTGCGAGCCGTACGCGTTGTTCCTCCGGCACTCCCGATCCGCCGTGGATGACCAGCGGCACCGAATTGCCTGTTGCCTGGGCGATCGCCGCGATGGCGGCCTCGTCCAAGTCACCTACCGGGCGTGTCCGCAAATGCACGTTCCCCACCGCCACGGCCATCGCATCGACACCGGTTTCCCAGGCGAACGCTGCCGCCTCGTCGGGGTCGGTCGTCCGCGAAGCCCTGCTGCCGGCATATCCCACGATCCCGATCTCGCCTTCGCAGGAAACCCCCGCAGCGCGCGCCATCGCGGAAACCGTCGACGTTTGCCGGATGTTGTCCTTTAGCGGCAGCGCCGAGCCGTCGAACATCACCGAGGTGAAGCCCGCCTCGATGGCCTCGCGGCATTCGTCTTCCGACCGGCCGTGATCGAGATGGATCACCAACGGCACCGTGACGCTGTCGGCCAAACACCCAAGAATCGCGCCCCAGACCCGGATCGGCATATGCGCCCGCGCGCCCGGCCCGGCCTGCAGGATCACCGGCGCGCCCAGGTCATTGGCCGCCAATGCATAGGCGCGCGCGTCCTCCCAGCCGAGGCAGACGAACCCGGGCACCGCGTAGCCCCCGCGCAAGGCCGGAAGCAGCACCTCCGAGAGCGTAGCGCGGGTCATCGGAATTTCGCCACCATGTCCATGATCCCTGGGATGGTGTGAAGCTGGTCCGCATGGTCGGGCTGGAAGTACTGCTTCAGACCGCGCTGGCTCAGCCCGCCGAGGATAGTGAAGTAGTACATCTCGTAACCCGGCAGGACACAGCAGGGGTGGTAGCCTTTGTCGATCAGCACGGTGGAGCCGTTGACCACGTGGTAGGCCTCTCCCGGACCGCTTTCAGAGCGCTGCACCATCTGCAGCCCGGACCCGCGCTCGGGGCGGAAGCGGAAGTTGTAGGTCTCGTCGTGCCGGGTCTCTTCGGGAAGTCGGTCGGTGTCGTGCTTGTGGCTGGGAAAGCCCGACCAGCCGCCGGCGCCGACCGTGAAGAGTTCCGAAACTAAGAGGCGCCCGACCCGCCCGTGATACTTGGCGCCGAGGATGTGCTTGATCTTCCGGTGCGTCTTCGTCTCGTCCGACCCGTACTGAACCACTTCAATGTCGTCGGCGCGCACCACGAAAGGCGCCAGCACCCCGTCGAAGCGCGCCCCCGCCACGAAGACCTCGGCCGCTTGCGACAGGCAGGTCATCCGTGCCGGCATTCCGGTCGGCACATAGACCCCCTCGGGCTCGCCATCCCAGACATCGCGGCCGCGGTTGCCGATTCCGTTGTGGCTTTCGCCGCCGACCTCGACCCGCACAGTTCCGGTCGCGGGCACGACGCAGGTCTCATAGCCCGGAACCGCGTAGGGGAAGCTTTCGCCAAGCCTCAGCCGCACGATGTTGAAATAGGTCAGAGGGACGAGCGGGTGGCCGGCGTCGATGATCGGGCGGTTCGCGTTGTCATGCGGCGGGATGTGCACGGGTCCGATCTTTCCTAAGCGGGGTCCGGGTGGCTGGCGAGGAAGTCGTCGAGTTCGCCGCGGGTCGGCATCGCCGGCGCGCAACCCACCCGCGAAACGACGATTGCGGCCGAGGCCGAGCCCTCAAGCACCGCTTGGCGGAGGGGCCGCCCGAGGGCAAGCGCGGCGAGCAGACCGGACAGGAACGCATCGCCCGCCCCGGTCGGTTTCAATGCTGCCGTCGGGAAGATTCCGGTGCGGAACTCGCCGTCGGCCGAGACGGTGATGGCCCCCGCCTCGCCCATCTTGTGAACCGCCAGTCCGAGGCCCCCCCGGACCAGCGCCCGCGCGCAATCCAGACCTTCGCGCGCCTCGCCCGCCAGAAGCCCGAATTCCACGTCGTTGCCGACCACGATGTCGGACGCTTCTGCCGCCGCCAGCCCGGCATCCTGCGCTGCCGCGCGCGACGGCCAGGAATAGGGGCGGAAGTCGACGTCAAGGATGGTGACGCAACCAGCCGCCCGCGCGCGGCCGAGTGCAGCCAGCACCGACAACCGACCGCTTTCCGAGGCCATCGCCGTCCCGGTCACAACCAGCGCTCCCGCATCGGAGAAGTCGATCGTGGCGATGTCCCCGGGCGAAAGCGCAAGGTCGGCAGCGATGTTGCGGTAAATCACCGATTGGCAGTTCTCCGACCGAGTCTCGACCACCGCGAGCGACGTCCGCGCCTCGCCCGCAGTCTGCCCGACGTGCCGGCGGTCGATCCCATATCGGTCGAGCTGTGACAGGCAAAACCGGCCGACCGCATCGTCGGAGACCGTGCCTATCAGCCCCGCCTGGGCGCCGAGCCGGGAAAGGCCGGCGGCGATATTCGCGGCCGAGCCGCCCAGATGCGCGACGAAACGCTCCGCCTGCTCCAGTTCCGTGCCGGGCGGATCGGCGTAGAGGTCCATCCCGGCGCGCCCGAGCACGAGGAAGCGGTTCCGCGTGAGTGGTGCGAGCCGGCCGGCAAGCGTCATCATGGGCCCTCCGTCGCAGCCCAGGTCCGGAAAGCGTTTGCGCCTCCGCCGAAAGCAGAATAGCTTTCCTGCAACCGGTTGCAATTGCTATCGGACGTGACGCTCGGGGAACGGGGACGTGCCGGAAATCGGGGTCGGGGTAGTGGGCGGCGGCTATATGGGAAAGGCCCATGCGGTCGCCCTTGCCGCAGTCGGGGCGGTCTTCGACACCCCACTTCGGCCCCGTCTGGAGATGGTCGCGGCCAGTTCGCCCGCCTCGGCCGAGCGACACCGCAGGGCTCTGGGGTTCGCCCGCGCCGCGCCGGACTGGCGCGCGCTCGTCGCTGACCCGGGCGTCAGTGCCGTGGTCATTGCCAGCCCGCAGGACACCCACCGCGCCATCGCCGAAGCGGCCTTTGCGCTTGGCAAGCCGGTCTTCTGCGAAAAACCGCTCGGGGCCTCGCTCGCCGAGGCGCGCGCGATGGTGGCTGCGGCCGAAGCGGCGGGCGCGGTCAACATGACCGGCTTCAACTATGTCCGCACACCTGCGACCCAGTTCGCACGGCAACTCCTTGCTGAAGGCGCGATCGGTCAGGTGACGTGGTTTCGCGGCGAGCATACCGAGGATTTCCTGGCTGACCCGACGGAACCGGGAAGCTGGCGTACGCGCGGGATGGCAAACGGGGCGATCGGCGATCTCGCGCCCCACATGATCAACTGCGCCCTCGCGCTGATGGGCCCCATCTCGCGCGTCTCGGCGGTGGTCGAAACTGCCCATCCCGAGCGCCCCGGCTCCGCCGGACCTGAGGCGGTGACGAACGATGACCATGCCCAGATCATGTGCCGCTTCGCGGGAGGAGCGATGGGGCACCTCTACTTCAGCCGCGTCGCCACCGGGCGCAAGATGGGATACGCCTACGAGATCTTCGGCACGAAAGGCGCGATCCGTTTCGACCAGGAAGACCAGAACGCGCTCTGGCTCTACCGCGCGGAAGGACCGTTAGCCGAGCGCGGATTCTGCAAGATCCTGACTGGCCCGGCACATCCGGACTTCCGCGCCTTCTGCCAGGGGCCGGGGCACGGGACCGGCTATCAGGACCAGATCATCATCGAGATGCGCGATTTTCTGGCCGCCATCCACGACGGCCGCCCGATCTGGCCCACGTTCCGCGACGGGCTTGCCGTCTGGCAGGTGGTCGATGCCGCGATCGCCTCCTCGGCGGGGGGCGGCTGGGTCGCGGTCGGCAGCGACGAAGGGGCAACCTGACATGACGATACGCATCGGCAACGCCCCCTGTTCCTGGGGGGTCGAGTTCGCGGGCGACCCGCGCAACCCGGACTGGCGGACCGTACTTTTGGAGTGCGCGGCCGCCGGCTTCCGCGGAATCGAGCTTGGCCCCATCGGCTTCATGCCCGAGGACCCCGCCTTGCTGGGCGACGCGCTGGCGGCCGAGGGGCTCGAGCTGATTGGCGGAGTGGTCTTCCGCCCTTTCCACGACCCGGCGAAGTGGGGTGAGGTGCTCGACGCCTCGCGCCGCACTTGCAACGCGCTCGTTGCGCATGGCGCGCGGCACCTCGTGCTGATCGACTCGATCTCGCCCCGCCGCGCGCCCACCGCCGGCCGCGCGGCCGAGGCGGAACAGATGGCGCCCGCCGAATGGGCAGCCTTCCGCGACCGCATTGCAACCGTCGCCAGGGTCGGAGCCGAAGAATACGGACTGACCCCATCGATCCACGCCCATGCGGCGGGGTTCATCGACTTCGAGCCCGAACTGGAACGCCTGCTGGAAGAGGTCGGCGAAGATATCCTGAAAATCTGCTTCGACACCGGGCACCATTCCTATGCCGGTTTCGATCCCGTGGCCTTCCTGCGCCGCCATGTCTCGCGTGTCAGCTACATGCATTTCAAGGATATCGACCCGGCCGTGAAGGCCCGCGTCGTGGCTGAACGCACGGACTTCTACGAAGCCTGCGGGCAGCGCATCTTCTGCAACCTCGGCAAGGGCGACGTGGATTTCCCGTCGGTGCGGCGGGTGCTTCGGGAAGCGGGCTTCCAGGGCTGGTGCACGGTCGAGCAGGATTGCGACCCGACCCTCGACGTGCGCCCGGCCGACGATGCCCGGGCCAACCGCGCCTATCTGCGGACCATTGGTTTCGGTGAGGAGTAAGCGGGATGGCGCGACTGAACTGGGGACTGATCGGTGGCGGCGAGGGCAGCCAGATCGGCCCGGCACATCGGCTCGGCGCGGCTGTCGATGGCGAGTTCGCCTTTGTCGCCGGGGCGCTGGACCACCGGCCCGACGCGGGCCGCGCCTTTGGCGAGAAGCTCGGCCTCGCGGCCGGGCGCAGCTACGGCGACTGGCGCGAGATGCTGGAGGGCGAACGCGGCCGGCCCGACCGGGTGGACCTTGTCACTGTCGCCACGCCGAATGCGACGCATTACGAAATCGCCCGCGCCTTCCTCGACGCCGGCTTCCACGTGCTGTGCGAAAAGCCGATGACGGTTACGGTGGAGGAAGGCGAGGACCTGGTACGGCTTGCGCGCTCAAGGGGGCGCATCTGCGCGGTGAACTACGGCTATACCGGCTATCCGCTGGTGCGGCACATGCGGGCGATGGTGGCGAGGGGCGATCTTGGTAAGGTGCGTCTGGTGGTGGCGGAATTCGCCCACGGCCACCATGCCGACGCTGCCCAGGCCGACAACCCGCGCGTCCGCTGGCGCTACGACCCGGCGCAGGCCGGCGTTTCGGCCCAGTTTGCCGATTGCGGCATCCACGCCCTGCACATGGCGAGCTTCGTCACCGGCCAGGAAGTGGAACGGCTGTCGGCCGACATCGTTTCCTGCATTCCGTCGCGTACGCTCGAAGACGACGCGATGGTGAACTTCCGCATGACGGGTGGAACCGTCGGCCGGCTCTGGACATCCTCGGTGGCGATCGGGCGCCAGCACGGACTGACATTGCAGGTCTTCGGCGAAAAGGGGGGGCTGCGCTGGGCGCAGGAGCAGCCGAACCAGCTTTTCTGGATGCTGCTCGGCCAGCGCTTGCAAGTGATCGAGCGTGGAGAGGGCGGACTCTCGCCCGAAGCCGACCGCGCCAGCCGGGTCACCGTCGGTCATGCCGAAGGCATGCCGCTTGCCTTCGCCAACCTTTACCGCGACCTTGCGGCGTCGATCCGGACCCTCGCCGCCGGCGGAACACCGGACCTAACCCTGGACCTCTGCCCCCGCGCCGAGGACGGGCTGCGTTCGATCGCCGCCGTCTATGCCGTCGTCGCATCGGGCAAGTCCGCAGGGGGATGGGTCGACGCCCGGCCGCCGATGTTCCGGTAGCGGGCGGCGAACGGTCAGGCGGGAAGTGGACGCAGCGTTCCACGCTCGACAAGCGCGCAGTCGAAGCGGCGCACCTGCGGCAGCAGTCCGGGGTTCCTGATCGCGGCGACAATCATTTCGATGCTGGTATCGATTATTGCGGCGACCGGCTGACGGATGGTGGTCAACTCGATCCCAGCCCAGCCCGCCATCTCCATGTCGTTCATCCCGAGGACGCCCACATGCCCGGGAACAGTGAATCCGCATTCGCGGAGCGCGCTCATCGCGCCGATGGACAGGATATCGTCGCCGCAGAAATAGGCCTCGGCAGGCGCACCGGACGCGAGGAGCCGGCGCATTTCGGACCGGCCGGCGGCGAAGGTATAGGACGCCGCGAAGCTTTCGGCCGCGCCGACCCCGGCGTGCCGCCGAGCTTCGTGACGGAAACCCGCGAGCCGGTCCTGGGTCGAGGTTGCGGACCCGGGCCCCCCGAGAAAGCCGATGCGCCGGTAGCCCCGCACGATCAGCGTTCGCGCGGCGAGCCGGCCGGCGGCGCGGTTGTCCACCCCGACGAGGTGCGGCGCGCCCTCCTCGCTCTCACTCCGCCCGAAGCAGTGCACCACCGGCAGGCCCGCGTCCCAGAACCCCCGGGCGAAGTCCGGCGGCAGGGTGGAACTCGCCACGATCACCCCGTCCACCGAATAGCGCCGGAGCAGCCGGATCGCCGCGTCGCGGTCCATGCTGCCCGAGAGATTGACGAGCAGCGGGCGGAACTCGCGGTCCTGCAAGCCCTTGGTAAATCGGTCAAAAACCTCGAGCAGGGCGGGGTTCCGGAAGTTGTCGGAAATCAGCCCGATCAGCTTCGTGCGCCCGGTGGTCAGGGCGGAAGCCAGCGCGCTCGGATTGTAGCCCAGCTCGGCTGCGGCCGCCGCAACTCTGGCCCGGGTCCTCTCGGAAACCGGGGCGCCCGGCGTGAAGGCGCGCGAAACGGCGGACCGCGATACACCGGCGCGCAGCGCGACCTCGCGCAGGGTGACAGCCAAGGCGGGACTCTCCGGGTGGATCGGCGTGCCGCAGACTAGGCGGGACGCGCCGCCTTCGTCCAGCGCCTGTGGCTGCGACCACGGCGGCGCTCCATGCCGCGGCGGGACAGGGCGGCGATGGCATTGGAGCAAGATGACTCCATACGGAACCGGGCCCGCCCGTTCCGGCCTTCGGCAAGCCCCGCAAACCGGCCGCAAGTCCTTGCGGGCGCTCGATTAACCAGCGCCTTCCGCAACGTTCGCAGGGTGCCAGCAACATGCCAGCAATATGCCAGCAACCTGCCATACGATCGTATGGCTTTGGGTGAATTAACCGTTAACTTCGAATCACCGAAGCACCTCGCCGGACACCAGGTGACAGGGCCGAACGCGGACGATTCCGAAAAAGGGGCATCCTGCCCCAGCCTTCCGGCATGCGCCGAGCGCCCGGATTCTACGGCCCGTTGAATTGGGCGCGCCAATCGGCGGTGTCGACAAAGGCCCAGTCAGGGTCGACCCGCGCCAACCCGACTGCCGGGAGCGAACCCGGTACCCTCTTGGGGAGCGGCCCGGACGGCCTGAGGGGGCTGGCGCGCGGACCCTTTGGCATGTCACTCTTTCCGTCGCGCCGGACGCCCGACCGGGGCGGTTTATCCGATCGCGACCGAGGCTCGATCCATGAAGGCAGCGAAGGCTTGCCCATCCGTTTCGGGAACCCGGCGATGACCCCGGCCCGCTGCATAGACCTGAACGCCGACCTGGGCGAGGAGACGGGCGACGACCCGTCCATGCTGGCTCTCGTCTCGTCGGCCAATGTCGCCTGCGGCGGCCATGCGGGCGGGCCCGAGGCGATGTATGCGGCCTTCTCGGCCGCCTGCGCCAACGGCGTGGCCGCCGGCGCGCATCCCGGCTATCCCGACCGGGCGAACTTCGGGCGGGTCGTGGTGCCGATGAGCGAGGCCGGGATCGAGCGGATGGTCGCGGCCCAGGTTGGCGCTGCGGCGGGGGTAGCGGCGCTTGCCGGGCATAGGCTGTCCTATGTCAAGGCACATGGGGCGCTCTACAACCTCGCGGCCACCGACGTGGGCGTTGCCCGCGCCATCGCCCGCGCCGTTCGCGCCGTCGATCCGCGCCTTTCGCTGCTTTGCCTTTCGGGCTCGCCCGCCGTCCGCGTCTCGGCGGATGCCGGCCTGACCGTCTTTTCCGAGGTCTTCGCCGACCGCGCCTACCGCGCCGACGGCACGCTTGTCCCGCGCGGCGAGCCCGGCGCCGTGATCCACGATCCGGCCGCCGTGACTGACCGCGTGCTCGCAATGCTGGATAGCGGGGCGGTTGTCGCCGCTGACGAGACGACCGTGCGGCTGGCGATGGACAGCCTTTGCGTGCACGGCGACACCCCTGGCGCCGTTGGGCTCGCCCGGGGGCTGCGCGCCGCGCTTGAGGCCGCAGGGTGGCGCATCGCGCGCTTCGCCGGTGGCTAGGGACATGCGCACCCGACTGCCGAAGGACGCCCTTCGCGCCGCGGGGCGAGCGTTCCGACCGTGACCCCCGCCACGCCCCCCCTGCCCCGCCTTCTCGACTGCGGCGAATGCGCGCTTTCGGTCGAATTCGGCGACCGCATCGACGATGCCCTCAACGCCCGGGTCCTGGCCCTGGATGCCGCACTCACGGCCCAACCTCCTGCGGGACTGCTCGAGACCGTCCCGACCTACCGCTCGCTGATGCTTCACTACGACCCGCTCGTGCTTTCCCGTGACGCGCTGGGGCGGCATGTGGCGCGAGCGCTCGACAACGTCACGAAAGGGCGGGACGCCCGGCAAGGCGCGCATGGCCGCCTCTGGCGGCTGCCGGCCTGCTACGATCCTTCGGTCGCCAACGACCTGGGTTGGGTCGCGGCCGCCACCGGGCTGACGCCGGAGAAGGCGGTCCGCCTGCATGCTGCGGCGATCTACCGCGTCGTGATGTACGGCTTCGCGCCCGGCTGGTCCTATCTTTCCGGCCTGCCCGCCGCGCTGACCCTTCCCCGCCGGGCGACCCCGCGCGACCGCATTCCGGCGGGCAGCCTGATCGTTGCCGGCGGTCAGGCGATCGTCGCGGCTTTGCCGATGCCCTCGGGCTGGCACATAATCGGCCGCACCCCTGTCCGGCTCTTCGACCCCGCCCGATCCCCCGTCTTCCTGGTCGAGCCCGGCGACCGCATGGCGTTCGACCCGGTTGACCTGCACACGCTCGCCGCGCTTGAAACCCGGGCAGCGGCGGGCGAGGTTCTGGCCCGGCCGGGGGAAGGATGAACGCGCTCGCGATCCTTCGCGCCGGGCCGGCCACATCCGTTCAGGACGCGGGCCGGCAGGGATTTCTGCGCTATGGGGTCACGCCGGCCGGCCCTATGGACTGGATCGCCCACCGCACCGCCAACATCCTTGCGGGAAACCCCTCTGGTGGCGCGGCGATCGAAATCGGACCCGGCGGCCTGATCGTGACCGCCGAGGGCGGCCCGCTGAGCCTGGGCATTTCCGCCGGCGGCTTCCGGGTCAGCCGCGACGGCAGCGCCCTGCCGACGCGCGCCGCGGTGACGCTCGCACCGGGTTCCCGGCTGGAAATCGCGCCGGGACGGTCGCGCCTGTGGGCCTATCTCAGCCCGGCGGGCGGCTTCGCGGTTGCCCCGGTCATGGGCAGCTTCGCCACCCATCAGCACTCGGGGATCGGACCATTCGGCGGCGGGTGGATCGCCAGCGGAATGGTCCTGCCGGTGGCAACGCCCGCCCGCGCGGGAGCGGGTGAGGCGGGGCTGTTCGATCCCGACCCGCCGGCCGAGGGTCCGATCCGCTTCATCCCGGGACCACAAGACGACTATTTCACGGCCGACGCCCTCGCCCTTTTCGCAAGCCAGACCTACCGGGTCGCGGCAAGGAGCGACCGCATGGCCTTCCGCCTCGCCGGTCCGTCACTTGCTCATGCGAAGGGTCATGACATCGTCTCGGACGGCATCGCGATGGGGGCAATCCAGGTGCCCGGGGACGGGCTGCCGCTGATCCTGATGGCCGACCGGCAGCCCACCGGCGGCTATCCGAAGCTCGGCACCGTCATCCGTGCCGACCTGCCGCGCCTTGCCCAGACCCGCCCCGGCGAGGCCCTCCGCTTCGCACCCGTCCCGGTGGCGGAGGCCGTGGCAGCCCTTCGTGCCGCGATCCCCGACCCAACGGAGCTGCGGGGCCGGTGGCGGCCAATGCGAAGTGTCCGGCCCGGTCCCTGACAGGGCTGGCTGGAAGCCTTTCTTCGGCGTGACTGGGTGGAGGAGAGTCAGCGAGGTCGTCAGGCTCGTCCTGCCTTGTCCGGTGAACGGAAAGCGCGGGTCACCCGTGCCCCCCCGGACCCGGATAGTGGAGCCGCCACAATGTCGCCGGCGCGCCATCCTCGGAGACCTCTTCGTCGCCCTCGACGCGGAGCAACTCCGCCTGTAACGTCCCTCCATCATCCCGCGTCTTTCCACAGGGGATGCCATACGAGAGCGGCGAACGCTCAGGGAGGAACGATGAAGACACGGAACAAGTTTCTGGCAACCGTCGCGCTTGTCGCGATCGGACTGCCTGTCGCAGCCCTCGCCGACACGTCGGGCAAGCGCATCGCGTTGTCCAACAACTACGCCGGCAATTCCTGGCGCCAGGCGATGCTGCAAAGCTGGGATAAGGTGACCAAGCAGGCCGTCGCCGACGGCGTCGTCGCCGCCGCAGACCCCTTCACCACGGCCGAGAACCAGGCGACCGAACAGGCCGCGCAGATCCAGAACATGATCCTCGAAGGCTATGACGCCATCGTGCTCAACGCCGCCTCGCCCACCGCGCTGAACGGCGCGGTGAAGGAAGCCTGCGACGCGGGCATCGTCGTGGTGTCCTTCGACGGCATCGTGACCGAGCCCTGCGCCTACCGTATCGCGGTGGACTTCAAGGAAATGGGCCGGATGCAGGTCGAATACCTCGCCGGCCGGATGCCCGAGGGCGGCAACCTGCTGGAAATCCGGGGCCTCGCCGGCGTCTTCGTCGATGACGAGATCAGCGCCGGCATCCACGCGGGCGCCGAACAGTTCCCGCAGTTCAAGATCGTGGGCTCGGTCCACGGCGACTGGGCGCAGGACGTGGCGCAGAAGGCGGTGGCCGGGATCCTGCCCTCGCTGCCCGACATCGTCGGCGTGGTGACGCAGGGCGGTGACGGCTACGGCGCGGCGCAGGCGATCGCGGCGGCCGGTCGGCCGGAGCCGATCATCATCATGGGCAACCGTCAGGACGAGCTGAAATGGTGGAAGGAAGCCCGCGACGCGAACGGCTACGAAACCGTCTCGGTCTCGATCGCGCCCGGCGTCTCGACGCTGGCCTTCTGGGTCGCCCAGCAGGTGCTCGACGGCCAGAAGGTCCCGCAGGACCTGACGGTGCCCTTCCTGCAGATCAACCAGGCCGACCTGGACAAGTCGCTGGAAACCACGCCCGAAGGCGGGGTTGCGAACGTCGAGTACTCGCTTGACGATGCCAAGGCAGTGATCGCGGGCGCGATGTAGCCCGAATCGCGGACGCAGGAAGAACCGGGGGCGGATGTGAGCGCAGAAGCGGGCGTGTCCGGCCCCGGTTCCCCCGAACCCATCGCGAAACTTCAGGACGTGCGGAAGGCCTATGGCGCCGTCCGCGCGCTTGATGGCGTGACCTTCGCCATTCATGCCGGCGAATGCGTGGGGCTGGTCGGGCACAACGGCGCGGGCAAGTCCACGCTGGTCAATCTGCTGAACGGCGGTATAGGGCCGACCGAGGGGACAGTCCGCTTCGGCAGCGACGACCGGCCGGGCGCGGCGCGGCGCGCCGGGGTCAGGACGGTCTTCCAGGAACTCTCGCTCTGCGCCAACCTCACGGTGGCCGAAAACCTCCGCGTCCCGCAGCACGACCTTTCGGGCTTCGGCTGGCGAAGCCTGGCGCGCAGGCGCGTGTCCGAAAGCCTCGGCCGCGTCTTCCCCGGCCACCGGATCGACCCGCGCGCGACCGTTGGCGACCTCAACCTCGCCGAACGCCAGATGGCCGAAATCGCCATCGCCTTCGCCGACGGCACCCCGCCGCCCCGTCTGGTCATCCTCGATGAACCGACCTCGTCGCTTGATGCCGCGATCGCCGGACAGCTGATCGCCTATGTCCGGCGCTTCTGCGCGGGCGGTGGCGCGGTGATCTTCATCTCGCACCTGCTGGGCGAGGTCCTGTCGGTCGCCAGCCGCATCGTGGTGATGAAGGACGGCCGCATCACCGACGAACGGCCCGCCGGCGGCTTCACCCGGCAGGGACTGGTGGATGCGATGGGGCATGTCGCCGCCGTCTCGGCGGACGCGGACTGGAACGCCCCGGTACGGACATTCGGCCCGGAAATTGTCGCCACCCCGGACGGCGTGCGCGCCCGGGCGGGCGAGATCGTCGGTCTGGCGGGCCTTGCCGGCCATGGCCAGGCCGAGGCGCTCGCGGCGCTCTTCATGGACCGCGTCTCGGGCTGGAGCGCCGGCGCCGCGCCCGCCGCCGTGTTCGTCGCGGGCGACCGGGTGCGCGACGGGCTGATGCCGCTCTGGTCGATCCGCCGCAACCTCAGCCTTGCGAGCCTGCGCGCCCTTTCCCGCGCCGGGCTCATCGAGCGGACCGCCGAGGATGGGCTTGCGCTGGACTGGAAGACCCGCGTCGGCATCCGGACCGACAACGTGGCGAACCCGATCCTGTCGCTTTCGGGCGGCAACCAGCAGAAGGTCCTTTTCGCGCGGGCTCTGGCCACCGAAGCGCCGCTGGTGGTCATGGACGACCCGATGCGCGGCGTCGATGTCGGCACCAAGTCCGAGGTCTACGGGATGATCCGGGACGAGGCGGAGAAGGGCCGCACTTTCCTCTGGTACTCGACCGAAACCGAGGAAATCTGCCTCTGTGACCGGGTCTTCGTGTTTCGCAACGGGCGCATCTCGGCAGAACTGACGGGGGCGGAGATCAGCGAGGAGCGCATCCTTGAGGCCTCGTTCGAAATGCGCGGGGTCGGCACATGACCCGGCCCGACCCGCGCATCCTGCTGCCGGTCCTGTCTCTCGCGGTCCTCCTCGCGGCGGTGTTCTGGATTCAGCCGCGCACAATGAGCTTCTTCGGGCTGAACCTGCTGTTCAACCTTGCGGTGCCGATCGCGCTGGCCACCATCGCGCAGATGCTGATCATCATGGTCGAGGATATCGACCTGTCCATCGGCACCTTCGTCAGCTTCGCCGCCTGCGTGACCGCCACCTTCGTTTCGGAAACCCCGGTCCTCGGCTACGCGATCCTTGCCGCCTCGGTCCTCGCTTATGCCGCTCTCGGCGCGCTGATCCAGGCCCGCCAGCTTCCGGCGATTGTGGTGACGCTGGGGATGTCCTTCGTCTGGGGCGGCCTGGCGGTGCTGATCCTGCCCGCGCCCGGCGGCGCCCCGCCGGAATGGGTGCGAAACCTGATGACATCGAAGCCGCCGCTTGTCCCGATGGCCATCGTGGCGAGCGTCCTGATCGCCGGCGTGACCCACTTCCTGGTGATGCGCACCGCCACCGGTACGCTGCTGCGAGCAGTCGGGGGCAACCCACGGGCGGTGGCGCGGGCGGGTTGGAACGTCGTCTGGCTGAAGGCGGCGGCCTACGGGCTGGCCGGGATCTTCGCCGTGCTGGCCGGGATGACGCTGGTGGGGCTGACCACATCCGCCGACGCCAACATTGCGCTCCGCTACACGCTTCTCACCATCGCCGGGGTGATCCTCGGCGGGGGCGAGTTCACCGGGGGGCGCATTTCGCCCGTCGGCGCGGTGATCGGCGCGCTGACCCTGACGCTGGCGGGCAGCTTCCTGACCTTCCTGAAGCTCTCGCCCGACTGGCAGATCGGCGCGCAGGGTGCGATCCTGATCATCGTCCTCGCCGCCCGGCTGGCCCTCGGCCGGGGGAGGCGCGCATGACCGCAATCGCCCGCAAACCGTGGTTCTGGGCCTGGGTGGCGGCCGCGCTGACCTTCGTGCCGACGGCCATGCTGTCGCAAGGGACCGGCGGCGCCTGGGACCTCGCGGCCGCCGCGCTGACTTTCGCCTCGTTCTCGATCTTCGTCGGGCTGGGGCAGATGATGGTCATCACGCTCGGCCCCGGAAACGCCGATCTGTCGATCCCCGCGACGATGACGCTTGCCGGAACGCTGTCGCTGAAACTCATGGACGGCGCCGCCGGAACCGGCTGGGCGGGCCTACTGGTGGCGCTGGCGGTGGGCCTGGGCTGCGGGGCGGGGAACTATCTGCTGATCCTGCTTCTGCGCATTCCGCCCATCGTCGCAACGCTGGCCGCCTCGTTCCTCTACCTCTCGTTCGCCATCTGGTCGAACCGCGGCCTCAGGATCAAGCCGCCCGACTGGCTGGCGGACTTCGCCACCGGCGCGCCGCTCGGCCTGCCGAACATCGCCCTGATCGCGACCGCATTCGCCGTCCTGTTCTGGGTCGTCCTCGACCTGTCGGTCTATGGCCGCTGGGTCTCGGCCATCGGCCAGTCGCCCCGCGCCGCGCGGCTTTCCGGGGTGCCCGTCGATCTGGCCCGCGCCTCGGCCTACGTCCTTTCGGCGGTGATGGCGGCGCTCTGCGGGTTCCTGCTTTCGTGCTTCTCGGGCGGGGCGGCGCTGAACATGGGCACCGAGTACCTGCTGATCTCGATCGCCGTCGTCGTCATCGGCGGGTCGTCGATCGCCGGGGGCAACTCGAACGTACCGGGGATCCTCGGCGCGTCGCTCTTCCTGTTCCTGGTTGTGTCGATGCTCAACTCCTACGGCCTCGGCGCCGGGGTTCGGCTGATCATGACCGGGGTCATCATCATCGCAATCGTTGCCGCCGCGAGTGGCAGGAAGGGGGCGTCATGACCGACACGAGCTACGAGATCCGCGATCCGAGGTTCGCCCATCTGATCCAGGCGAGCGCGGCAGTCGAACGTATCGCCACCGGCTTTCGCTGGGCCGAAGGGCCGGTCTGGTTCCCGGCTCTGGGCTGCCTTCTGTTCTCGGACATCCCCAACAACCGGATGCTGCGCTGGACCGAGGATGGCCGGTGCGGCACCTTCCGCGCGGCGTCGGACTATGCCAACGGCAACACCCGCGACCGGGAGGGGAGGCTGCTGACCTGTCACCACGGCAGCCGTTCGGTGGTGCGGACGGAACATGACGGAACCAGGACCGTCCTTGCTGCAAGTTTTGGCGGCAAGAGATTGAATTCGCCAAATGATCTGGTGGTGAAGTCCGACGCGTCAGTCTGGTTCACCGACCCCACCTATGGCATCCTTTCGGACTACGAAGGCTATCAGGCCGCGCCCGAACAGGCGAAGAACCGGGTCTACCGGATCGACCCCGCCAGCGGAACCATTGCCTCCGTCTGCGAGGATTTCGTGCAGCCGAACGGCCTGGCCTTTTCGCCCGACGAGGGCACACTTTACATCGCCGAGAGCGGGTCGAGCCACGATCCCTCCGTCCCCCCGGTCATCCGCGCCTATCCGGTGGCCGGCGACCGGCTTGGGCCGGGTCGCGATTTTGCAATGATCGACAAAGGCTTGCCGGACGGATTTCGGGTGGATCGTGAAGGCCGCGTGTGGACCTCGGCCGACGACGGCGTGCATGTCTTCGCCCCGGACGGCACGCTGCTGGGCAAGATACGCGTGCCCGAAACGGTGGCGAACGTCACCTTCGGCGGTGCGCGGGGCAACCGGCTTTTCATCACCGCCACAAGCTCGGTCTTCGCGGTCTTCGTGAACGCCGCCGCCGCGACCTGGCCGGGGTAGGCGCGCAGCCGCCATCGAGCCTTTCACGCGCACGCGGGCTGGGAAGACGGGCCTTCGAAGGCCCGTCCTTATGGCCCGCCTCGACGCGGCATAGGGATGCGGTTTCGAAACCGCATCCCGCTCCCTCCCCGCCCTCGGCCACCAGGTGCCCGCCGCCTATATCCTCCGGCGGCGCACTCTGTTGCGGGGGGGTGAAGCGAGGGTCAGATCGAATGCTAAAGGCTGCGATCATCGGCATTGGCAACGCTCGCAGGGTGCCAGCAACCAGCCAGCAATATGCCAGCAACCTGCCATACCATGCATGGCTCTGGGTGAATCGGCCGTTAACCAAGTGCCGACCGACCGGGACGCGCCATGAAGGCGCCCGGCAGGGAAGCACCGGGCGACGCGGCGAAGCCGCGTCCTGCCCTATAAGACCATGCGCCAGCCGTTCCCGGTATCGACGACGGTGACGCGAGAGCCCTTGCCGACGCCCTGGACGGCCTGCACGAACCGCACCAGCTGGCCGTTGTCCAGCCGGACGGTCCATTCCGACGAATACTGCGCCCCGCCGCCCTGGCGCTTGGCGATCTCGCTGCCGGCGATGGCGCCACCCAGCGCGCCCGCGCCGGTCGCCAGCGCGTTGCCGCTGCCCTTGCCGAACTGGTTCCCGACCAGCGCCCCGGCAAGCCCGCCGATCACCGCGCCGGCGGTCGGATCGACCGAGCTTCCCACCTGAACGGTGCGCACATCCACGACCGTGCCCGGCAGGGCCGTCTGGGCCTGGCCGTATCCGGCCGCCGGATAGACCGGCGAGGCGCCGTAGCCGCCGGTATCCTCGCAGGCCGCGAGCGGCACCAGGAGCAGCGGGAAAACGAGAATGCGCGACATCATGACCTTTACCTCATCGTCTCGACACGGGTGCGGCCCGTCGCCGCTTCCGCCTGCTGGGTGCCAGCCATCGCGCGCGCCGCCGCCGCAGGCAAGCATCCGGCGTTCACAAAGCCAGGACCGCACGGAACCCCGCCTGCTGCGCGCCGTGAAGCCAGAGCCTGTTCCCGGCCTGACCGCCCTGCGTCTCAACCTGGGCGTGCGCCCCCTTTTCAGATGTGTACAGCCGCCCGCCGGCTGCATAATCTCGCGCGGGCAGGCGGGAAGAGGGGCGGAGAAGTTGGACGGCACGGCAAGACCGGGCACGGCCGTGGCCGGGTTCCGCTCGGCCACCAAGCGTTTCGGCGAGGTCGTCGCGGCCGACGCGCTGTCGCTCTCGGTGGCGCCGGGCGAGTTCCTGTCCTTCCTCGGCCCCTCGGGCTGCGGCAAGACGACCGCGCTGCGCATGCTGGCGGGTTTCGAGACGCCCAGCGAAGGCGAGGTCCTGATCGACGGCGCAGTGGTGAACGACCTGCCCGCGCACCGCCGCCCGGTGAACATGGTCTTCCAGCATTACGCGCTTTTCCCGCATCTCGATATCGAAGCGAACATCGCCTTCGGCCTCCGCCAGCGCCGCCCCCGCGTGCCCGAGGCAGAAATCGCCCGCCTGGTCGCCCGTGCGCTCGACATGGTCCGCCTGCCCGGGTTCGCCCGCCGCCGCGTCTGGGAAATGTCGGGCGGACAGCAGCAGCGGGTGGCGCTTGCCCGCGCCATCGTGAACGAGCCGAAGCTCCTGCTGCTGGACGAGCCGCTCGCGGCACTTGACCGCAAACTGCGCCGCGACATGCAGGTGGAGCTTCAGACCCTGCAGCGCAGCCTCGGGATCACCTTCGTGCTCGTCACCCACGATCAGGAGGAAGCGCTGTCGATGTCGGACCGCGTCTGCATCATGCGGGCAGGGCGGATCGTGCAGACCGGCAGCCCGCGCGACCTTTATGACCGACCGCTCAACCGCTATGTGGCGGATTTCGTCGGGCGGTCGAACTTCTTTTTTGGCCGCGTCGCCGAAAGCCGGACGGGTGCGGCCAGGCTTGTCACCGCCTCGGGGCGGGCGATCCCGGGGTCGACCCCGCGCCCGGTGGGAAACGGAGCCGAGGCCGTCGCTTCCATCCGCCCCGAACAGGTGGTGCTGTCGCGCGCGCCGGCCGACGGCGCGATCCCGGTGCGGATCGCGACCCGCATTTTTCTGGGGGAGCACAGCGAATATGTTGTCGACAGCGGCGAACTCGGCAGCTTCTTCGTGCTGGTGCCGCGCCAGGCCGAGGGCGCCGAGCGCAGCTTCGACCCCGGCGAGACCGCCTACGCCGCCTGGCGGCCGGGATCGGCGCTGATCCTGACGGACGACTGACGATGAAGACGACCAGCAAGGGAGAAAAATGATGAGCAAATACGAATTCATGTCCCGCAAGGAGTTCATGGACCAGCTCTGGCGCTATCGCCGGGGATCGGTGACGCGCCGGCACTTCCTGGGCGTGACCGGCCTTGGCACGGCCGCGGCCGTTCTCGGAGCGGCCATCCCGGCGCTCCGCCCGCGCCCAGCCTTCGCCGGCGAGATCGGCGACCGGGTGGTTCTGGCGACCTGGCCCAACTACCACGACCCGGCCAACTTCGAAGCCTTCACCGCCGCGACCGGCGCCGCCGTCGACGTGAACGTCTTCGGGTCGAACGAAGAGATGCTGGCGAAGCTTCAGGCCGGCGGCAGCGGCTGGGATGTGTTCGTGCCCACCAACTACACGATCACCACCTATGTCTCGGAAGACATCATCGAGCCGCTCGACCTTGCCAAGATTCCGAACTTCGACCCGTCTACCTTCGACGCGCGCTTCGCCGGGCCGGGTACGGTGGACGGCAAGCTCTATGCGGTTTCGAAGAACTGGGGAACCACCGGCTTCGCGGTCAACACGTCGCAGACCAAAGGCAAGACGCTTGCCACCTGGAAGGACTTCTGGGACGCCGCGATGGGCGATTTCTCGGGACGGACGATGGTGCATGACTACCAGCTCACCACCATCGGCAACGCGCTCAAGTATCACGGCTTTTCGTTCAACTCGATCGACCCGGCCGAACTGGCCGAGGCCGAGAAGCTTTTGCTCGCCGCCAAGCCGCATCTCTTCGCGATTTCGTCGGACTACCAGCCGTCGATGCGCTCGGGCGATGCCTGGATGACGATCTGCTGGACCGGCGACGGCAAGCAGCTCAACCGCGACATCCCCGAGATTTCCTACGTGATCGGGAAAGAGGGCGGCGAGATCTGGTCGGACTTCTACGCGGTGCCGAAGTCGGCCCCGCACCGCGATGCCGCCTATGCGCTGATCGACTTCCTGCTTACCCCCGAGGTGAACGCCAAGGAGGCGCTGTTCCACGGCTATCCGGTGGCGGATTCGCGGGTGAACACACTCTTGCCGGCGGAGGTCCTGAACGACCCGATCCTCTATCCGGCGGCGGACCTGCTGAATGCGCTCGAGTTCGGCGCGGCCGCGACGCTGACCGACCCCAACCGCGCCGAGCTGATGGCGCGGTTCAAGTCGGCCTGAGGCGGGGGCGACGTGCGGCGGCGGAACCTGACGACGGCGCTTCTGCTCGCCCCTGCCGGGGCGTGGTTCGCCGTCATGCTGGTTCTGCCGCTGGCCGTCGTCCTTGTCTTCTCGGTGGGCGAGCGGGCGCCCGCGGGCGGCTACGCCCCGGGCTTCACCGCCGAGAACTTCCTCAACCTCGGCAGCCGCTGGGCGGCGTTCCAGAACACCCTGACGCTGGCGCCGCTCGGCACGCTGGCCTGCGTGCTGATCGCCTATCCGCTGGCCTGGTTCCTGGCGATGCGCGCCACGGACCGCTGGCGGACGCTGCTGCTGATCCTGGTCATCGTGCCGTTCTGGACCTCGATCCTGATCCGCAGCTATGCGTGGATGTTCATCCTGGGCGGCAAGGGCATCCCGGCGCTGATCGACTGGGCGGGGTTCGGGCCGGTGCGGCTGATCTATACGCCTTTCGCCGTCCTCGTCGGCATCGTCTACGGCTACCTGCCGCTGATGGTCTTCCCGATCTATGTGAGCCTGGAACGGCTGGACAAGCGCCTGCTGGAGGCGGCCGACGACCTTGGCTCGCCCCCGTTCCGGACATTCATGACCGTTACCCTGCCGCTTTCGATGCCCGGCGTGGCGACCGGCTGCATGCTGGTCTTCATCCTGCTGATGGGGGAGTACCTGATTCCGGCGATCCTTGGCGGGGGCAAGATATTCTTCGTCGGCAACGCGCTGGTGGATCTGTTCCTGCAGTCGCGCAACTGGGCCTTCGGATCGGCCGTCGCGGCGAGCCTGGTGCTGATCATGCTCGTCACCGTGACCGTCTACATGCGCCTTGCCCGCCGCTGGTCGGGCATGCGCGACGACGTTTCGCTGATGTGACCGCCATGAGGGCCTACGCCGCCGGCGTCTATCTGTTCCTCTACATCCCGATCGCGATCATCGCGGTCTTCAGCTTCAACTCGGGCAAAAGCGCCACGCAGATGACCGGCTTTTCGGTCGAGTGGTACGGCAAGGCGCTTGCGAACCCCTTCGTGGTGGATGCGCTGCAGACCAGTCTGACGGTCGCCCTCGTGTCGGCCACGCTTGCCACGCTGTTCGGCACCGCCGCCGCGCTGGCGCTGCAATCGGTCGGCGGGCGGACCCGCGCGGCCTTCGATGCGCTGATCTACGTCGCGGTGATGGTCCCCGGCATCGTCATCGGCATCGCCACCCTGATCGCGCTCGTCACCGTCTTCGGCTGGCTCAATCCCGCGCTGGCGGCGCTCTGGCCCTTCGACAGCGCGCCGCCCCGGGCCGAGCTCGGGCGGCTTTCGCTGATCGCCGCGCACGGGCTTTTCTCGATGGCGATCGTCATCCTGATCGTCCGCGCCCGCATCGCCGGAATGGACCGGAGCCTGACCGAAGCCGCCGCCGATCTTGGCGCCACGCCCTGGGGAACCTTCCGACAGGTCACACTGCCGCTGATCCTGCCCGGGGTGCTGGCCGGGTTCCTGCTTGGCTTCACCTTCAGCTTCGACGACTTCATCGTCGCCTTCTTCGTTTCCGGTTCGCAGACGACGCTGCCGATCTATGTATTCTCGTCGATCCGCCGCGGCGTGACGCCCGAGATCAACGCGATCGGCACGATGGTGATGGCGGGTTCGCTGATCCTTCTTGTCGCGGCCCAGGCGGCGATGCGGCGGGGGCAACGGAAGCGGCCCGACAGGTAGGAAGAGTGCCAAAGGCCCCCCCGGGGGCGGCAGTCGGCGCGACCTTTCCTGCGGCGCGCAACATTTGGGCCCGGGCCAACCCGCGCAGCCCGGGCCGGGCAGGATTCCAAACCGGCCGATCATCGACTAGTCTGGCCGGCGAACGACAAAAGGCCGATCACCCTCCATGTTCGCGCGCGCCCTGACCGACCGGCTTGATGTCGCCGGGAAATACCTTGCCTTCGCGGGTCTGATCGGCGTCGCGCTGCTGACCCAGCCCGATCTGGCCCCGGCCGCACGCACCGCCACTTGGGCGGGCCTGGCGGCGATCTGGGCGGTCTTCACGCTGTCCCTCGGGCGCAGCCTGGCCCAAGTCCGCACCATTCCCACGGCGCGCTACCCGGCCCTCGCGGCTGACGCTTTCGCGGTCCTCGTCCCGCTCGCCGGCCTGGCGCTTGGCTTGCGCGGCCCGGACGCCGGACTTTGCTTCGGCGTCTGGCTGCTTAAGCCCTTGGCCGAGATTCCCGGCGTCATTCTTGTCGCACGCGTCATCCGCGGCGAGGCCCGGAACCTTCTCGGCGTGCTCTCGCTTTTCCTCGTCATCCTCTTCGGCGCCGCGCTCGCCGCCTATCTATTCGAGCGCGCCGCCCAGCCCGAACAGTTCGGCAGCATCCCGCGCGCCATGTGGTGGGCCGTCGTCACCCTCACCACCACCGGCTATGGCGACAAGATTCCGACCACCTTCCCCGGCCGACTGCTTGCCGGCATGGTGATGATTTCCGGAATCGCGGTCTTTGCGCTCTGGGCCGGCATCCTCGCCACCGGCTTCGCGCAGGAAATCCGCCGCCGAGATTTCTCGCAGGTCTGGCAGCTCGTGGCGCGCGCGTCCGTCTTCGCCAGCGTCGACCGCGCCGACCTTGCCGGCATCGTCGAGGCCCTGCGCCCGCGCAAGTACGCCGCCGGCGCCGTGATCTGCAAGAAGGGCCAGGTGGGCACGGAAATGTACTTCATCACCGACGGCCGGGTCCGGATCGAGGCGCCGGTGCCGGTCGACCTCGGGCCCGGCCAATACTTCGGCGAGATGGCCCTTGTCACCGGCGAGCCGCGCAGCGCGACGGTGACGGCAGCTTCGGCGGTAACCGTGCTGACGCTGCACGTCGCCGACTTCCAGCATCTTTTCGGGCGCGAAAGCGAGCTTGCGAGGACCATCCGCGCCACCGCCGAGGCCCGCGCGCGGGCCAATGCAGAGCGGGACGAAGGGGCGGGCGCCGCATCCCCGCCTGTGTCGCCGCCGCCATAGCCCGTCCTTCGGGACGGGGGCGCCGACGGTCCGGACTTGCGCCCCGGGCCGTCGCGCCACAGGCTTCGCCCGGCCCCCGAAGCGGGCGGAAGGACCTGACCATGTCGCCGATCTTCGTGCTGAACGGCCCGAACCTGAACCTGCTCGGCACCCGCCAGCCGGAGATCTACGGGCGCGAGACGCTGGCCGATATCGAACGCGCTTGCGGGGTGGCGGCGGCGGCGGCGGGCTATGGCATCCGGTTTCACCAGTCGAACCGCGAGGACGCGCTGATCGACTGGATACACGAGTCGCGGGGGCTGGCGGCCGGCATCGTCATCAACCCCGGGGCCTTCACCCATACCTCGGTCGCCATCCTCGACGCGCTGACTGCCTTCGAGGGGCCGGTGATCGAGGTGCATCTGTCGAACGTGCACAAGCGGGAAAGCTTCCGGCACCGATCTTATGTCTCGCTGCGCGCCGACGCGGTGATCGTGGGCGCCGGGGCGCAGGGATACCTTTTCGCCATCGACCGGATCGCGCACCTGCGGCGCGCGTGAAGGGGCGCCCTGGGGACGGTGATGGGCTTTGCCGGTCTTCCCGGTTCGGGATAGCGTTGACGCCCGCCGGGATGGCGGCCCGCTACGGCGTGAAGCGCAGTCCGATCGAGAACCTGTAGGACGGCTCGTCCAGTCCCTCCGGGGCGCGCGGCAGCCGTCCGGCGCGCCGGACCGCCGTGACCACCGCCCGGTCGAACGCCGCCATGCCCGAACTCTCGGCCAGCCCGACCGAAAGCAGCCTGCCCGTCGGCGCGATGGTCAGCGACAGGACGATGCGCCGTTCCGTCCCGGCGGCCAGGACTTCGGCCGGATAGTCCTGCGCCCGTCCGATCCGCGACCGGATCCGGCCGCCCCACTTGGCCTGCAGGGCCTGCCGTTCGCCTTCTGACAGACCCGCCTTGGGCGCCGCGGCGGTTTCTGCGGAAGTTGCGGCGGCCGCGGCGGGGGGCGGGGACTTCGCGCGCTTCGCGGCCGCCGCAGCCTTCGCGCCTGCTTCCCCGGCGGCTGTGTCCTTTGCCGGCCGGGCCGCCGGCGCCGCGGCGGGGGGCGGGGCGTCCGGCTTCGGCGCGGCGGCGGGCTTGGGGAGGGGTGCGCGGGCGGGGTCGCCGGACGGCGCTGTGGGCTTCGCGATGCCGGCCGCTAGCGCTGGTGACGGCAGGTCCGCCAGCGGCGCCGGCGCGGAGGGAAAGACCGGCGGCGGCGGCGAGGGAACCCGGGAGGGTGGCGCCTGGGGCTCCGGCGCCGGCGTTTGCAAGGCAGGCGGAACGGCTGCCATAAGCGTGTCGGGATGCGGACTGTCGGGGGCTTGCGTTTCATGCGGGCCCGCTTGGGGACCGGGAGGCGCGGCCGGCCCCTCCGCACCGGCGCGGGGCGGGGAGGAGATCATCGCGTCGAACTCGGCCTGCGGCATGATCCGCACCTCGGCCAGAACCTCGCCCGGCTCGCCCGCCTCCGGCGCGGGCCCCCCTGCCCCCATCGCCCAGATCACCGCCCCGACATGCGCCGCGCCCGACAGGCAGATCGCGAGGAGCCACGGCGCCCGGCGGCGCCACGCCCTCGGCCTTGCCGTGTCGCCCGGTTCCCGCAGGCCGGGTCGCGGGGCAGCCGGGAAGGCGTCTGCGTGGGCGGCCGAGGGCCAGGTCGGTATGCGGAAGGGCGCCGTCATTCTGACGCCCCGATGACGTCGAGGGCCTGGAAAACCGGCCCCTCGGGGCCTTCCGCAAAGGCCGAGCGGATGCCGAAGACACGGGCCACGACCCCGGGGGCGAGCACCTCGGCGGGCGTGCCGTCAGCCTCGATCCGCCCCCGGCTTATCGCCACCAGCCGCGTGCAGTGGCGCGCCGCGAGCCCGAGGTCGTGCATCGCAACCACCACCGTGCGGCCCTCGTCCGCAAGCGCCCGGAAGACCCGCATTGCGGCGATCTGCGCGGCCGGGTCGAGGCCGGCCACCGGTTCGTCGGCGAGCGTGACCGGCGCTTCCTGCGCCAGGGCCCGCGCGATCAGCGCCCGCGCCTGCTCGCCGCCGGAAAGCTCTGTGGCGCGCCGGTCGCGCAAGGGTCCGAGCCCCATGCGGCGCATCGCCCGTTCCACCGCCGGATCGCCCGGCCGCACCGGCCCGAAGGGCAATCGGCCGAGCCCGACCAGCGTTCCGACCGTAACCGGCCAGACGACCTCGCGCGCCTGCGGCAGCCAGGCCACGGCGCGCGCCCTTGCGCCGGGCGGCAGGGCGGCGAGTGAGCTGGTCCCCGAGGCCGCGTGCAGAAGCCCGATCGCCGCCCGCAGGAGCGAGGTCTTTCCCGCCCCGTTCGGGCCGATCAGACCCACGCATTCGCCTTCACCCACGGTCAGCGACACGCCGTCGACGACCGACCGGCCAGACCGAAGGACCCTGAGGGCGTCGAGGTCGATTTCCATCACATCGCCTCCCGCGCCGTGCGGCGGACGAGGAGCAGGAAGAACGGCGCGCCGACGAGCGCGGTCAGAACGCCGAGCTTCAGGTCGCGCTCGGGCGCGATGAGGCGGGTCGCGAGGTCGGCGGCCAGCAGCATCGCCGCGCCGCCGAGCGCCGAGGCGGGCAGGAGCCGCGACGGCAGCCCGCCGGTGGCGCGGCGCAGGAGGTGCGGCACCACGAGGCCCACGAAACCGACGGTTCCCGCCACCGCCGTCGCGCCGCCCACCACGGCGGCCGTGCCCCCGATCAGCGCCAGCCTGAGACGCGGGATCGCGAAGCCCATGGAGGCGGCCGCGTCCTCGCCCAGCGTCAGCGCGTCGAGCCCCCGGCCGAGCGTAAGCAGCAGCGCCATTCCAGCGAGGATCGCGGGCATGGCGAGCCAGACATGGGCCATCGACCGGTCGGCGAGCGAGCCCATCATCCAGAACACGATTTCCGCCGCCGCATAGGGGTTGGGCGACAGGTTCAGCACCAGCGAGGTCAGCGCCCCGGCCAGCGCGCTGACGGCGATCCCGGCGAGGATCAGCGTCAGTGTGCGCGCGCCCGGCCCGGCCAGCGCCAGGATCGCCGCGACCGACACTGCCGCCCCGGCGAGCGCCGCCAGCGGCAGGCCGAGCGCCAGGGTCGCGTAGAGCCCGGTGTGGATTGCCAGCACCGCGCCCAGGGCGGCCCCTCCCGACACCCCGATCAGCCCCGGTTCGGCCAAGGGGTTGCGGAGCACCCCCTGCATCGCCGCCCCGGCAAGGCCCAGCCCCGCCCCGACAAATAGGCCGAGGATGGCGCGCGGCAGACGGATTTCGCGCATCACCAGAACCGTCGCCCCGCCATCGCCCCGGAACAGGGCGGCGAGGCTGGACCGGATGCCGATGCCCGCCGGGCCGACCAGCAGCGAGGCCGCGAAAAGCGTCGCGACCAGAAGGGCGAGCGAAGTCAGCAGCATCCCCTGCCTCACGGCCCCTCCCCCGCCAGCCGCGCCGCCGCGAGCCGTTCGACCGCATCGGCGACAAAGGGCCCCGGGCAGACCCAGGCCGCGTCGCTGGCCAGTGCGGCGTCGGTGAAGCCGGCCAGAGCGGGGTGCGACAGCACCTCGTCGGCCCGCGCCGCGCCGGCCGCGCGTTCGCCGGTGATCACCAGGTCCGGCGAAGTCATCACCAGGACCTCCAAGGGCAGCGTCCCGCCGATGCCGTAGCCGAGCCCGGCCGCGACATTCTGGTAGCCCGCCGCGTCGAGTATCTGCCCGGCGAGCGAGGCGGGGCCTTCTGTCCAGCCGTTCGGCCCGTAGACCGCTGCGCGGGGGGGCATCGCGGGCACGGGCGGCAGCGCCGCCATCCGTGCACCGAACCCCGCCAGCACCTCGGCCGCCGCCGCCTCGCGCCCAAGTATAGCGCCCATCCGTGTGATGTTGCCGCGGATCGTCGTCATCGAGGTGCCGGGGTCGAATTCCTCGACCCTAAGGCCCAGCCGACGCAACATGTCCACGGTCGCCGCGTCGGACCATTCGTCGGCCAGCACAACGTCCGGATGCATCAGGAAGATGTCCTCGGCATCTCCCCGGTTCAGCCGGATGGCCCCCGCCGCCGCTGCCATCGAGGACAGGCGCGGATCGGCGGCGAGCCAGGAGACCGACAGAAGCTGCCCGGGTGCCGCGATCAGCATGGCGAGCTGGTCGGTGCAGACGTTCATCGAGACGACGCGCGCCGGGGCGGCCCCGGCCAGAAGCCCGGCGAAGGGCAGAATCGCTACCGCGAGGGCCATCGCCCCCGACCCGCGCGGCATGGGACTAGAAGTCCGCCCGAAGCCCGACATAGAGCGACCTCCCTGCCGTGGCGTAGCCGTTCACCAGTTGGTAATCCTCGTCGAACAGGTTCTCGGCCCGGATCACCACCTCGGCGCCGTTGCCGATGTCGTAGGTCGCCTGGGCGTGCATCACCGTGTAATCGGGCATGACCACCCGCGCGAAGGTGTTGACATCATTGTCGATCCGCCCCGCAGCGTGCTTCAGCGTGACGGCCGCTTCGAGGCGGTCGCCCAGCTTTCCTCCGAGCGTCAGCGCCAGTTCGTGCTTCGGCACCCGGACCAGATCGGTGCCGTCGGGGCGGCGGGCGTCGGTGTAGGTATAGGCGCCGGTCAGCGTCGCCCGGTCGCCGAGCGGCAGGGTGGCGGCCAGTTCCAGCCCTTCGCGCACCGACTTGCCCGGGACATTCACCAGCGAGGTGAAGGTGGCGTTCGCGGCGATCAGGTTGTCGATGTTCAGCCGGAAGAGCGTCGCCGAGACCGAGCCCCCGCCTCGGAAGGACTTGTCCACCCCGAGTTCGTAGCTTTCGCTTTCCTCGGGCGTCAGGTTCGGGTTGCCGACGAAGAAGCAGCAGACCGAGTAGTCGCCGAAGCGTTCGTCGAGCGAGGGGGCGCGGAAGCCGGTCGCGGCGGAGGCGCGGACGGTCAGGCCTTCGGCCGGGCGCCAGGCGGCCGTGAGGCGGCCGGTCGGGAAGGTTCCGAACGACGAGTTGCGGTCCACCCGCACTGCCCCAGAGAGGTCGAGGCTGGCCGTCGGCGACCACAGCGCCTGCGCGAAGGCCCCGGAGATGCGCGTGCGGGCGCGGCCCGAGGGGAGGTTCGCGTAGGTCGCGGTTTCCTGCATCGTGTCGGCGCCGTAGACCAGCGTCAGGGCGTCGGAAAGCTCGGTCGTCGCCTGCCAGCCGAAGGTCAGGCGCCGGCCGCTGAAGGAACTCAAGGCCCCGGATTCATTGAGATCCCGCGACAGGTCATAGGCGGTCACGTCGAAGACATGCGCGGTCGCGCCCGCCTGCCATTCGGCGAAGACGCGCGCGCCTTCTTCGCGCCGGACCTGGCTGTTGGCGGCGTCGCCGAAGGTGAAGAAGGCGTCATAGCCGTCATAGTCGAAGCGGGTCCTTTGGGCGAAGAGGTTCCCGCCCAGCGTCAGCGTGTCGCTGACCGCGTACCGCGCGCCGAAGCTCAGGCGGGTGGCTTCTGAGCCGTCGGCCTCGGTCCCGCCGGCCGCCGCCGATAAGCCGTCGGTCCGCCGGTGCGCGAGGCCGAGCGTCAGTTCCAGGGGTCCGGTCTTCTGCGTCAGCCCGTAGCTGAGGGCGGCGGTGCCGTAGCTGCCGGCCTCGGCCGCGGCGGTCTGGCGGGTTCCCTCTTCGGTCGCGGCGGGGGTAGAGATGCTGATGACGCCGCCCACGGCCGAGCCGCCGTAGAGGGCGGATTGCGAGCCGCGCAGGACCTCGATGCGGCCGACATCGGCGGAGAGGAGCGATCCGAAGTCGAAGCGGGTTTCTGTCGAGGCGGGGTCGCCGACGCGGATTCCGTCAATGTAGACAGCCAGATAGCGCCCGTCGGCGCCGCGGATGCGGAGGGTGGAGAGGTTGCCGAAGGGCCCTTCCGTCGCGACGCTGACCCCCGGCAGTTTCGCCATCGCGGCGGCGACCGAGGGCTCGCCGGTGCGTTTCAAGTCGCTCTGCGTCACGACGCTGACCGAGGTGCCGGTGCGGCCGGCGGCAGTGCCGCTGCGGTTGGGGGTGATGACGATGGTGCCGAGGTCGAAGTCCTGGGCCGCCGCGCCAAGGGGCGCGAGGAGGCATCCGAGAAGAAGCAGAGCGGAGCGTTTCATGCCTTCCAAATCCTTTGACGGACCCGCGCCACGCGCCGGGCCCCGTTACGTCAGGTCTTTGGAAAGGCACGGCTTTCCACAGACGGTGCTCATGTCACCACTGCGGATTCCCGCCTCCCGCGGCGCGCCCCGCGCCCGGGAAAGGTGATCGCCTCGGCAGGTCTCCTGGCTTGCGGGTCATCGCTCCGGCCGGCCTTCCCGGGGGTCTGGCCCCAGTGGCATGTCGCCCGTCGCTCGCCGCCTACAGTTGCGGGGGCAGCCCCGGAATGGCGCCCTGGGAGGGCGCGCACCGGGTTCCCTTTTCATCCGGCGGTTTGCGCCGCCGGAACCGTGGCACCCCAAGGCATCGCGCCAAAAGGCCGCCGGGTCAAGCCGGTAAACGGCGGGCCGGGGGTGGATTGCGACGGGGCGGGAGGTCGATGGGGGCTTGAGCGGTCCTGACGGCCCGCAACCCCTTGCGTACGCGGCGGTAACCATCCCTGACCCATCCGTCGCACCCGTATGCCAGGCGTATGCCAGGCGTATGCCAAGCGTATGCTTCTCGTGCATACGCGGGGGGGCCAATCAGGGCGTTAACCGTTACGGCAGAAGCGACCCGCAGGGATGCCCGAGGGACTGGCGCGAACCTATCCGTTCAGACCCAGTAGGGGTTCGACCAGGCGCGCTTGCCGGCGGCGTCCACCACCGTCACCCGCAGCCAGGGCGAGCCGTGGAGCCGGTCGAGCGGCACCGAGGCGCGGGTCATCGAATGGCCGTGGACGCCCTTGGCGCCCGTCCCCCTGCCCTGCACGATCACCGAGGCCGCCGCCGAGCATTCCACCTCGACCGTCCTGTCGTTGATCTCGATCCGCCGGATTTCAGGCCCTTGCGAGGAATAGCTCATCCCCGCCTTCAGGGCTTCGAGAAGCGCGTCGGGATCGTTCTCTTCGGCCTTCACCATCACCCAGCCACCGAAATGGTCGGGCTCGTGGAAGTGGGCGTCGTCGGTGGCGCAGAGGGTGAGCTTCCGGCCCTCCGAAAGAAGCAGATCATTGATCGCGAAGCCGTCGGCCCGGTCGCAGCCCGCCCAGCAGCCGTGGTTGTAGATCTCGACCGCATGCGCCGCCGCGATGCCGCGCGCGTCGGCGAGGGTGAGGCCCGACCACTGCGGATGCGCGATGGCCACATAGGCGCCGGCCGCCCGTGCCCGCGCGGCGATTTCGGCGCCGGTCTCCATGCCGTCGTGAACGTGGAAGTCGGGGGCATTCGGCGGCGCGAAATCCTTGGGCAGGCCGACGGCCAGGATGTGCCAGAGTTCGCCGTTGGCCATTGGCCCCGAATGCAGTTCGGCGCCGGGGATGGTGGTGAAGCGGTTGGTGCGGAACTTCCCGGTATCGACGATGGGGTAGCCGTACAGGCCGATCAGGTGGTCGGTCAGCGCGAGGAAATCGTAGCCTTCGTCGCGGTAGCGCCGGCAGACCTCGGCGGGGTCGAGGACGCCGTCGGAGCGGGTCGAATGGGTGTGCAGGTTGCCGCGCCAGAAGCGGCCGGGGGCGGTGAAGACATCGGTCCGGGCGGCGGGCATGGCGGGGCTCCGTGGGGTAATTGCGCGCCCCACCTCGCCACGCGTCCCGGGGATTCGCAAGCCCGGCGCGGGCAGGGCGCGCCAGCGGTCAGAGCCACTTCTTCCAGCGCAGGAAGATGTACGTCACCAGCGCCGAGGCGACCATCAGCGCCAGCGCGAAGGGGTAACCCCAGCCCCACCCGAGTTCCGGCATGTCGCGGAAGTTCATGCCGTAGACGGTGCCGATCAGCGTCGGCGGCAGGAAAAGCGCGGCCACCACCGACAGGATGCGCACCGTGGTATTCTGCACGAGGTTGACCATGCCGAGTGTCGCGTCGGTGATGTGCGCCATGCGCGCCGAGAGAAAATCAGCATGGACTTCAAGCGCCTGCAAATCGCGCTGCAGGGCGCGGATCGGTTCCTTCAGCGAGCGGCCGTCATCGCCGCGCCCGGCCGCCTGGCCGAAGAAGGTGATGGCGCGTTCGAGCGTCAGCAGCCCCAGCCGCACCCGCCCCAGCACCTCGCCTTCGCGGCCGGTCGCCTCGAGCGCGCCCTGCAGCACGTCGGGCTTTTCCTCGGCGCCGCCGCCGAAGACCGTCCGCGCCACCTGGTCGAGCGTCCGGCCCGCGCCTTCCAGCAGGTCTGCGAGCCGCCCGACGATTTCCTCGACCAGCCCCAGGAACACCCGCGCCGGCGTCGCGCAGCCCGCGACGCTTTTGTCGGCGCGGTCGGGGAAGGTCTCGAACGGGCGGGGCGCATGGTGGCGGACGGTGACCAGCCGCCCGGGGCCGAGGATGAAGGTCACCGGCCCGGTCGTCTGCACCTTGTGGACCGACTGGCCGGGCAGCACGACGGTCATGTAGTCGAGCCTGCCTTCGCGGTAGAGGCGGTTGGAAATCTCGATCTCTTCCATGTCGGCGAGCGTCGGAACGGGGACGCCCAGCGCCTCGACCCGCGCCACCTGTTCGGGCTGCGGGGCGAAAAGATCGACCCAGACCGCGGCGTCGAGCGGCGCCTCGGGCGGCAGGCGCAGGAGCCGGTCGCGGTCGAGGGCATAGGCGAACAGCATCCCGCGCGCTTCCCTCTGCGTAGCCGGAACGAACCGGACCCATCCCAATCGAGGCGGCGCGGAGGGTCAAGGCCCGCCCCGCTTTCTGCCCACGAATTCCGCGCGATTACCCATTCGGGACCACATTCATGCCGGGATCGCGCGCGACACTGACGGCAATCCAGAACGGAGTGCCGTACATGTGGTTCCTGTCCCAGATTTCCTTCGACGAGATCGTCGGCAGCTTTCTTGCCTGCCTGATCCTGCGTGAAGCGATGATCCTCGCCCTGCCCGATACGGTTGCCGGCCCGGGCGGCTGGCTGATCGACACCGGGCACGAGGACGCCTGAAAAGGCCTTGGAAATGCGAATGCGCCACGCAGCGGGCGGCGCCTGCCCCGTTCCGGACATGGGCCGAGGGGCCGGGGCGGCGGGCGGTTCAAGATTTGTGGCCCTCCGCACTGGTCGGACCGGGGGGCGCGGCGTATATGCGCAGGCACCCGCTCCGTACCAGTGCCGCGCCGTCCGCGCCAGGGCCATAGCCAGACGCAGAGGTACAATGAGCTACGTACAGCCCGACCCGGAAAGGCAACGCGCCGCGGAGCCGCCCTTGATGCCGACCCCCGAGGACATGCGCGCGCGCCTCGGCGAGGCGGCGGGCCTGCTCCGGGCGATCGCGCATGAGGGCCGGCTGGTGACGCTCTGCCACCTCGTGTCCGGCGCGAAGTCGGTATCCGAGCTTGAGGAGCTACTGGGGCTGAAGCAGGCGGCGGTGAGCCAGCATCTCGCCCGTTTGCGGCTCGAAGGGCTGGTGGAAAGCCGCCGCGACGGCAAGGCGATCCGCTATTCGATCCGGGATCCCAGGGCCGTGCGGCTTCTGGGGCTGATCCGCGATCTGTTCTGCGGCGTCCGTTAGGAGAGGGAAGCGAAGCGTGGAGGTGCTGGAAGCGATGCCGGTCGGCGCGATCGCGGCGGTCATCGGGGTGATCGCCGGCCTGGTGCTGGGCCTTGCCGCGCGCTTCGGCGGCTTCGGCACGCTGAGCGCGCTGCGCGCCGCGGCCGAGCTGGGCGACCAGCGCCGTGTCCGGCTGTGGGGCATTGTCATCGGGGTGGCGATCGTCGCCAGTTTCGCGCTCGACACGCTGGGCTATGCGCGGATCGCGGCGACGCCCTACCATGCGCAGGGCTGGTATCCGGTGGCGGTGGTGCTGGGTGGGCTTACCTTCGGCTATGGCATGGCGCTGGCGGGAAGCTGCGGGTTCGAGGCGCTGGTGCGCGCCGGGGCGGGGGATCTGCGCGCGCTGGTGATCGTGGCGGTACTGGGGATTGCGGCGCTTGCGGTCACCAGCGGGCCGCTGGCCGGGCTGAAGGCGATGGCCGTCGCCGCCACGCCCCTGGTCGCGCCGACCGGGATCGCGCAGTGGCTGTCGGGCCAGATCGGCCTGTCGCCCTTCTTCTTCGCGGTGATCCTGGCGGCCTGCCTGATCGCCAGCGGCCTGTCCTATCTGCCGCTGCGCCGGTCGCCGGCGCGCCTGCTCTGGGGGGTCGCTGTCGGGTTGACCATCGCCGGATGCTTCGCCGCGACGACCTGGCTGAACGCCTCGACGATCGGCCGGATGCCGGTGGACGGGCCTTCCTTCGCCACCGCGCTGGGACAGGGACTTCTGGCGCTGATGACCCCGCCCGAGGGTTCGCTGAGCTTCGCGGCCGGGCTGACGGGGGGGGTGCTGCTGGGGGCCTTTCTCGGTGCGCTGTTCCGCGGCTTCTTCCGGGCATCGGAGCTGGACGAACCGCTGTCGCTTGGCCGCATCGTCAGCGGCGCGGCGCTGATGGGGTTCGGCGGCGCGCTGGCGGGCGGCGATCTGGTCGGCCAGGGGATGACCGGGATGGCGGTGCTGGCCTGGACGGCACCGGTGGCGATGGTCTCGATCCTGGCGGGCTGTGCGCTGGGGCATCGCTGGGTGGCCACCGCGGCGCCGGCCGCGCCGGAGGGCGACCTGGCGGCCGGAGAGTACTGAGGGACCGCGCAACCGCCCTGGTGCGCCGGCCCCTGTCTCAGCGCCCGAGCCGCCGCATCAGGCGCATCTGCTGCCTGAGACGCCTGGCCTCGGCCCGCGTCGCGCTCGCCGGCCCGGGGCCCGCGCCGCTGGCCGGGCCCGCGCCGCCCTCGGCC
>JBJXFU010000196.1:0-21303 GCA_046155885.1 Paracoccaceae bacterium | reverse complement strand
CGCCGCGTCGATCTGGTCGTAGGCCTTGAACTCGCCGAAATACTTCGTGATCGCCGCCGTCAGCGTCGTCTTGCCATGATCGACGTGACCAATCGTCCCGATGTTCACGTGCGGTTTCGTCCGTTCGCATTTCGCCTTCGCCATGATGGCCTCCTGTGAGTTTCGAGGCCCCGGATCTGGTCCGGGGCGCCTGGCCTTTCGGTCAGGCGTATTTTTTCTGGATCTCGTCCGAGATGTTCTGCGGCACCGAGTCGTAGTGGTCGAACTGCATGGTGAACACGGCCCGGCCCGAGGTCATCGAGCGCAGCGTGTTGATGTAGCCGAACATGTTAGCGAGCGGCACCATGCAGCTGATGACGTTGGCGTTGCCGCGGCTGTCCTGCCCCTGCACCATCCCGCGCCGCGAGGTCAGGTCACCGATCACACCGCCGGTGTACTCCTCGGGCGTCACCACCTCGACCTTCATGATCGGCTCCAGGAGCTTGGCGCCGGCCTTCTTCAATCCCTCGCGCATCGCCGCGCGCGAGGCGATCTCGAAGGCGAGGACTGACGAGTCGACATCGTGGAACGCGCCGTCAATCAGCGAAACCTTGAAGTCGATCACCGGAAAGCCAGCCAGCGGGCCGCTGTCCATGACCGACTTGATGCCCTTCTCGACGCCGGGGACGTATTCCTTCGGCACCGCCCCACCGACGATCTTCGATTCGAAGCTGTAACCCACGCCCGGTTCGGTGGGCGTGATGACCAGCTTGACGCGGGCGAACTGGCCCGTGCCGCCGGTCTGCTTCTTGTGGGTGTAGTCGATCTCGGCCTCGCGGCTGATCGTCTCGCGGTAGGCCACTTGCGGGGCACCGATGTTTGCCTCGACCTTGAACTCGCGCCGCATGCGATCGACGAGGATGTCGAGGTGGAGTTCGCCCATGCCCTTCATGATCGTCTGGCCTGATTCGATGTCGGTCTCGACGCGGAAGGACGGGTCCTCGGCCGCCAGACGGGCCAGCGCGATGCCCATCTTTTCCTGATCGGCCTTGGATTTCGGCTCGACGGCGATCTCGATCACCGGCTGCGGGAAGGTCATGGTTTCCAGAACAACAGGCTTGGATGCGTCGCAGAGCGTGTCGCCCGTCGTGGTTTCCTTAAGTCCTGCCAGCGCCATGATGTCGCCCGCGAACGCCTCGGAGATTTCCTCCTGCTTGTTGGCGTGCATCATCACCATGCGGCCGATGCGTTCCCGCTTGCCCTTGGTCGAGTTCAGTATCTGGTCGCCCTTCTTCACTTGCCCCGAATAGATGCGGGTGAAAGTAAGGGTCCCCATGAATGGGTCGTTCATGATCTTGAACGCCAGGCCCGAGAAGGGCAGCGCGTCATCGGCCGACCGCTCGATGTTCCGGGTTTCCGTCTCGTCACCCGGCGCGAAGCCAAGGTACGCGGGCACGTCCAGCGGATCGGGCAGATAGTCAATCACAGCGTTCAGCATCGGCTGCACGCCCTTGTTCTTGAACGCCGATCCAGCGAGCACCGGCACGAAGTCGATGGCCAGCGTGCCTTTGCGGATCAGCTTGCGCAATGTCGCGGCGTCAGGCTCGTTGCCTTCAAGATAGGCTTCCATCGCGGCGTCGTCCTGCTCTACCGCGATTTCCAGCAGGTTCATCCGCCATTTCTCGGCCTCGGCCCTCAGTCCGGCCCGGACCGGCTGGCGAACCCAGGACGCGCCCAGGTCCTCGCCCTGATAGACCCATTCTTCCATGGTGATCAGGTCGATAATGCCTTCAAGCTTGTCTTCGGCACCGATGGGCAGCTGGACCGGCACCGGGTTGGCACCGGTCCGCTCGCGGATCATCTTGACGCAGTTAAAGAAGTCGGCGCCGGTCTTGTCCATCTTGTTGACGAACACGAGGCGCGGCACCTTGTAGCGGTCAGCCAGCCGCCAGACGGTCTCGGTCTGCGGCTCGACGCCAGCGTTGCCGTCCAGCAGGACCACGGCACCGTCCAGAACAGCCAGCGACCGCTCGACCTCGATCGTGAAATCGACGTGGCCGGGCGTGTCGATGATGTTGAAGCGGTACTTGTCCTTGGCGACGGACGACGGCTGCGGGTCGACGGTGCGTTCCCAGAACGTCGTGGTCGCGGCCGAAGTGATGGTGATCCCGCGCTCCTGCTCCTGCTCCATCCAGTCCATCGTCGCGGCACCGTCGTGCACTTCGCCGATCTTGTGGGTCTTGCCGGTGTAATACAGAATACGTTCGGTCGTCGTCGTCTTGCCCGCGTCGATGTGGGCGATGATGCCGAAGTTGCGGTATCGGTTCAGCGGATATTCGCGTGCCATGTCTGCCTCACCAACGATAGTGGCTGAATGCCTTGTTGGCATCGGCCATCTTGTGGGTGTCTTCGCGCTTCTTCACGGCGGTGCCGCGTCCGTTGACCGCGTCGAGAAGCTCGGAAGCGAGCCGCTCTTCCATAGTGTTCTCGTTGCGGTTCTTCGAGGCGGTAATGAGCCAGCGGATCGCCAGCGCCTCGCGGCGTTCGGTGCGCACTTCGACCGGCACCTGGTAGGTGGCGCCGCCGACCCGGCGCGAGCGGACCTCGACCGAGGGCTTCACGTTGTCCAGCGCCTCATGGAAGGCATCGATCGGCGGGCGCTTCAGCCGTGTCTCGACACGCTCCAGCGCGGAGTAGACGATGCGTTCGGCGGTCGATTTCTTGCCGTCGACCATCAGGTTGTTCATGAACTTGGTCAGAACGCGGTCGCCATACTTGGCGTCCGGCAGGACTTCCCGTTTTTCGGCAGCGTGACGGCGGGACATGTCTCAAACTTCCTTCGATCGCTTCGCTTCGGCGTCCCGGGTTTGACCCGGGACTTCGGTTCCAGCGCCCGTCGGGGTCCCGGAGCAGGTCCGGGACGGCCCAAACGGGCGCCCGCTCATTTGGGCCGCTTGGCGCCGTACTTCGAACGACGCTGGCGGCGTTCCTTGACGCCTTGCGTGTCGAGCACACCGCGCAGGATGTGATAGCGGACGCCGGGAAGGTCTTTCACCCGGCCGCCGCGGATCAGGACCACGGAGTGTTCCTGAAGGTTGTGCTTTTCGCCGGGGATGTAGCTGATCACCTCGAAGCCGTTGGTCAGGCGGACCTTGGCGACCTTCCGCATGGCCGAGTTCGGCTTCTTCGGGGTCGTGGTGTAGACGCGCGTGCAGACACCGCGCTTCTGTGGGCACCCTTCCAGGTGCTGCGATTTCGAGCGATAGACGGTCGGCTGCCGCGGCTTGCGGATCAGCTGCTGGATCGTCGGCATTCCGGTCTTACCCCGTTTTACCCGTGTCTCGCGCCGGGGCCCCGGCGCTGGTTTCGTCGTGCCGGCATCCCCGCGCGTCCGCGAAAACGCCAATACCGCATGCGTCACCTTCGCGGTGACGACGCGGTGGAATTCCAGAGGATCGAGGCTTTCGCCCGGATCGTGACCACTTCAAATTGTGAGGCCGTCAGCAGTTGCCCGCCGCCGGAGTGCGCGCCGTATAGGGGGAATCACCAGGGGTGTCAACGAGGCGCGCGGGCACTGTCCGCCATCCGGCCGAAGAGCAGCCAATGCAGCGCCAGCGCCACCGCGAAGACGATCAGCGCGGCGAAAACCACATCGGACAGGAAGTGCCGCCCGACGGCCACGCGCAGCGCCGGACCGGCTAGGCCGACCGCCAAGGCAAGGGCGATCAGGCCCCGTTCGGCCAGCGTCGGCAGGCGCAGACGAATCCGTTCGGCAAGGAAGACCAGCGACAGCGCGAAGGCCACCGCGCCCGCCGCTTCGCCCGAGACGAAAGAACAGTTCGATGCGCATTCGTGCGCGATTTCCAGCGGCGGGGTAAAGGCGGCCTGTCCGCCGAAATCGGCGACGTGAAGCGGGCGGGCTCGGCCCCAGTAGGATTTGAGAAGCCCGTTGACGATCAGCCCGGGCCCAAATGCGTAAAGCAAAAGAACAAAGCCCCAGTGGCGTGCGCCGACTTCCGGCCAGCGGCGGCGGACCCACGGCAGGGCGAGGCCGGCAAGCGCAATCACGACCATCGCCTCGCTCAGCCGCCAGAACCACCAGCGAAACGCCGCGAAGATCGGATCGCGGTCGAAGGGGAACCCATCGCCGGGCACGTAGAACCAGCGGCTTACGGCGAGGTCCATCCCCGGCCACAGGACGAAGACCGCCGCCGCCAGCAGGAAGGCGCGGGCAAGACAGCGGGCCAGCGTCCGGTACTCAGCCCGGCGGCCGAAGACAGTCAGGGTCGATGACATAAGCGTAAAGGCTCAGTTTTGCATAGGCGCCCCCGGCGGTTTCGAAACGCCGCGCCGGGGAAACCGTGCGGCCCGAACAGACGGGGGGGGTTGAAAGGACGGCGAGCGCCAGGCCCGGAGCGCCGGGCGCGAGGGGTAAGACCTGTTCGTAGTAGGACCGGGGGGCGCCTTCGGGTGGAAGCGCGCGAAACGCCAGCTTGCTGTCGCGCCCGGTATGGAAGAGGTCGGCGAGTACATCGCGGTTTTCGGCCACGACGGTCGCCGCGCCGTGGAACCTGGCCTGCGCGATGATCGCCTCGCTCAGCGCCGCCCGGCCGAGATAGCGGTGCAGGAGCGGACGGTCGCCGAACGCCAGCCCGGGGAAGAACGGCAGAAGCGGAAGCGCGACCGCTACGGCAAGCCCGAGTGCCAGCGAAACGCGCAGAAGCGCGGGGCGGTTCAAGAGCATCAGGACGGCCAGAAGGGTTCCCGCGAAATAGGCCGCGACGGCCCAGTTCGCATAGGCACGCGACAGCAACGCCTGCAGCGCCACGACCAGCACAATGGGAAGGCTCATCAGCGCCAGCACGCGCAGGTCTGCCCGCCGGGTACCGACCGAGGCCAGAAGCGCCGCGAAAAGCACCGGCCCGAAGACCAGGAACTGCGCCGCAAGGAACTCCGCCGCGCCACCCGGGTTCAGCCCTCCGCCCGTCGCCCCGTCCTTCACCCAAGCAACATTGTCGGCGGTGTGATTCAGGGTCGCGAAGCCGTGTGTCGCGTTCCAGATCAGGTTCGGCGCGGCGATGACGAGGAACGAAGCGATGAGGACGCCCGCGTTCCGCCAGCCGATCCGGAAACCGGGCACAGCCGCAGCGAGCGCCATGCCGAGAAGCGCATAGACGGCGGCGTACTTCGCAAGGAATGCGAGGCCCGCCGCCGCGCCAGCCAGAAGCGCGAAGCGGGAAAGCCGGGTTTCGGTCAGCCTGAGCCAGAAGAGCAGCGCGAGCGCGAAGAAGGGCGCCATGACCGTGTCGGTGGACAGAAACACGCTGCCCATCGCGGCGAAGGGCGTGGTGACATAGGCGGCAGCCGTCCAGAACGCCGCGCGGTCTCCGGCGAGCCGCCGGGCAAGCAGGCCGAGGATCAACGCGGTGACCGCGTGGCAAAGGGGACCGGGCAGACGGATCCAGAAAGCGCCGTCGCCGCCGACCGTGGTGAAGACCCGGATCACCCAGGCAATCAGCGGGGGCTTCGAGTAGTAGCCCCAGTCGAGCGTCCGGCTCCACAGCCAGTACTGGCTTTCGTCGACGAAAAGATCGAGCCGCATCCCGGCCAGAAGCGCCACGCGCCAAAGCGTGACCGCGCCGACGAGCGCGAGTGCCGCAGCCGCCCGGGGGCGCGCGTCGGGGCGCGCGTCGGGGCGCGTGTCAGCTCTGCCCGGCGCGCCGGTCACGGTAGATGAGCCAAAGGTTGCGGGAATAGATGACCACGCCCGGCAACTGCCCGAGGATGATGACGGGGTCGAGCTTGCGGATGCCATAGGCCAGGACGATCAGCCCGCCGAAGATCGAAAAGTACCAGAAGGCGATGGGCACGACCGAATGGCCGGCGCGTTCGGACGCGATCCACTGCACGATGAAGCGCGCGGTGAACATCAGCTGGCCAAGCAGGCCGACGATGATCCAGGCCGCATCGGTGGCGGTGGTGGCGCCGAAAAGGCTCATGACGGTGTGCACGGGGTCCGTTCCTTACCGTTGGGTCTCGGTCGGCCGCGCCTTCTTGCGGCGCCCCAGAAGCCAGGCCACGCCGAGAAGGTCGACCGCACCGACCAGCCCGCGCTGAAGGTTGCTGTAATTCGACCGCCCGGCCGTCCGGGGCCGATGGCCGACATCCACATGCGCGACCCGCCAGCCGTCGCGGGCGAAAAGCGCAGGCAGGTAGCGGTGCATGTGATCGAAGTAGGGAAGCGCCAGGAAGGCGTCGCGCCGGAACGCCTTGAGCCCGCAGCCGGTGTCGCGGGTTCCGTCCTTCAGAAGCCACGAACGCAGCCCGTTGGCGAAGCGCGAGGCAAGCTTTTTGGAGAGCGTGTCCTTTCGGCCTACCCTCTGCCCGGCGACAATCCCGATAGTCTCCGCGCCCGCCACCCTGAACGGCGCGACGAGCTTCGGCAGTTCCTCGGGCGGGTTCTGGCCATCGCCGTCGAGCGTACAGACGATCGCCCCCCGGGCCGCGAGCACGCCCGAATGCACCGCCGCGCTCTGCCCGGCCGAGCGGTCATGGCGGATCAGGCGCAGGTCCGGCAGGGACGCCATCTTCGCCTGAATGATCCCCGCCTGCCCGTCGGTCGAGCCGTCATCGACCACGATGATCTCGAAAGGCCCCAGCCCGACGCAGGCGCCGGCCACGCCGTCGATCAGCGCGGCGATGTTTCCGGCCTCGTTCCGGGCCGGGATGACGACTGAGACTTCGATCATTAGGCCCCGGCTGACCGCGCTTGCCCGGGGAGGCCCCGGGACCAGGGTGATCGCCCCGGCCCGGCCCCGCCCCGATCCCGCGCGCTTCCTACTGCAAGGCGGGAGGCAGTGTAAATGCGGCAGGCCGAAGCAACGGGCCGAAGCGTCAGGCCGGAGGCGGCTGGTCGGCGTCGGCAGGGGGCCGGGCAGACAGGCGGCGCGAGCGGTAAAGGGCGTAAAGGCCACTCGCGACGATCAGGGCCGAACCGGCAAGGGTCATCGCGTCGGGAAGGTCGCCGAACACCGCGAAGCCGAGGAGGATGGCGAAGATCAGCGCGGTGTATCGGAACGGGGCGACAGTGCCTATGTCGCCGCCCCGCGTGGCACCGACGACCGTCAGGTAGCCAAGGATTAGGAAGGCCGCCGCGCCCATGATCAGCAGGGCCTCGGCGCCGGTAGGGCTTTCCCAGCCGGTAAAGGGAACTGCCAGGCCCGCCGCGACGGTGACCGAGGTCGCGGCAAAGAAGGCGACGGTCTGCGACGATACCCTGGCCGATATGTTGCGGGTGGACAGGTCGCGCAGGACGACGAAGCCCACGCAGACAAGTCCGAGGACCGACCAGCGGTCGAATCCCTCGGTGCCCGGCCGGACGATCAGCAGAACGCCCGCGAACCCGATCCCGATGGCGGTCAGCCGCCGCCAGCCGATCCTTTCGCCAAGGAAGAGGGCCGCCGCCATGACAACGGCCAGCGGCATCGACTGCATGATCGCCGAGAGGCTGGCCAGCGGCATATGCTTCAGCGCGGTCAGGAAAGTCAGGGTGCTGCCCACCTCGCCGACCAGCCTCAGGCCGACGTAGCGCGCGTCGCGACCGGGTAGCCGCAGGCGCAGACCGCCGGTCCGATAGGCGATGATGGCGATGGCGGCGGCGGCGACGAGGTTCCGCAGGAAGATCGTCTGGTAGAGCGGCAGTGTCGCCGTCACCGCCTTCATGCAAGCATCATTGACCGTGAAGGCGGCCATGGCGGCCGTCATCAGGATCACCGCGCGGGCGGTTTCGGATTGGGGCGACATGCGGCGCGGGTATCAGCAAGGCGCGCGGCGCTCCAGCCCGGAAACGACGCGGCGGAACGAAAGCGGCCCCGCGCTGTCCGCGCGGGGCCGCCTTGGCTTTTCCGGTCGCTGGTGCCGGTCAGTCGCGGCTTTCCGGCGTATCAACCAGGCCGAGTTCCTCGTCGATCTCGATCACGTCGTCGATCGGCGCCGAAAGCTGCGCCGCCGCATCCGCCTCGGCCTTGCGCCGCTCGATCACCTGCAGGTCGCGGTCGTGCGCAATCTTGCGGATACGCGCCGTCGCGCCGCCAGTACCGGCCGGGATCAGCCGGCCGACGATGACGTTTTCCTTCAGCCCGACCAGGTGGTCGCGCTTGCCCTGCACCGCCGCCTCGGTCAGCACCCGCGTGGTTTCCTGGAACGAGGCGGCCGAAATGAAGGACCGGGTCTGGAGCGACGCCTTGGTGATGCCGAGCAGAACCGGCTCGCCCAGAGCCGGGCGCCCGCCGCGGGCGATCGCGCGGTCGTTCTCTTCGTCGAACTCCTGCTTGTCGACATGTTCACCTTTCAGAAGCGTCGAGTCGCCCGAATCGAGGATTTCGAGCTTCTGCAGCATCTGCCGGACGATCACCTCGATATGCTTGTCGTTGATCTTCACGCCCTGCAGGCGGTAGACGTCCTGCACTTCGTCGATCAGGTACTCGGCCAGCGCCTCGATCCCCATGATCCGCAGGATGTCGTGCGGCGCGGGGTTGCCGTCCATGATGTAGTCGCCCTTCTGCACGAAGTCGCCTTCCTGCACCGGGATGTGCTTGCCTTTGGGCACCATGTATTCGACCGGCTGGATCGTCTCGTCCGAGGGCTCGATGGTAATGCGGCGCTTGTTCTTGTAGTCCTTGCCGACGCGCACGTAGCCGTCAATCTCGGCGATGATCGCATGGTCCTTGGGCCGGCGCGCCTCGAACAGTTCCGCCACGCGCGGCAGGCCGCCCGTGATGTCCTTGGTCTTGGCGCCTTCGCGCGGGATCCGTGCCACCACGTCCCCGGCCTTGATGTCCTGCCCGTCCTCGACCGACAGGATCGCGTCCACCGACATCTGGTAGCGCACCGGGTTGCCCGCCTCGTTGCGCTGCGGCTCGCCCGTCGTGGGGTCCATGACGATGATCTCGGGCTTGAGGTCGGAGCCCTTCGGCGCCGTCCGCCAGTCCGACACGATCTTCTGGGTCATGCCTGTGGCGTCGTCGGTTTCCTCGCGCACCGAGATGCCGGAGACGAGATCGACGAACTTCGCCACCCCCGACTTCTCGGCGATGATCGGCAGCGTGTAGGGGTCCCATTCGTAAAGCTTGGCACCCCGCTTCACGCCCTGGCCGTCCTTGACCAGAAGCTTCGAGCCATAGCTGACCTTGTGGCTGGCCCGTTCCGCCCCGGTATCGTCCATGATGGCGAGCACCATGTTGCGGCCCATGACGATCGCGTCGCCAGACGCGTTCGACAGAAGGCTCGCGTTGCGGAACTCGATCTTGCCCTCCTGGCTGGCCTCCTGGAACGACTGCTGGCCGCCCTGCGCGATGCCGCCGATGTGGAAGGTCCGCATCGTCAGCTGCGTGCCCGGTTCACCGATCGACTGCGCGGCGATGATGCCGACCGCCTCACCGATATTGACCAGTGTGCCGCGGGCAAGGTCGCGCCCGTAGCACATGGCGCAGACCCCTTCCTCGCTTTCGCAGGTCAGCGCCGAACGGATGCGGACGGAAAGCACCCCCGCCGTTTCGACCGCATCGGCGCGGCGTTCGTCGATCAGCTCGTTACGCCGAACCACCACCTCGTCGGTTCCGGGAACCAGCACGTCCTCGGCGGCAACGCGGCCGAGGATGCGCTCGCCGAGTGGCGAAACCACTTCGCCGTCGTTCACCGCAGCCGAGGCCTTGATCGCTCGGTCAGTGCCGCAGTCCGGCACCCGGATGATGCAGTCCTGCGCCACGTCCACCAGCCGCCGCGTCAGGTAACCCGAGTTGGCGGTCTTCAGCGCGGTGTCGGCCAGGCCCTTGCGCGCGCCGTGGGTCGAGTTGAAGTACTCGAGCACGGTGAGGCCTTCCTTGAAGTTCGAGATGATCGGCGTCTCGATGATCTCGCCCGAGGGCTTGGCCATCAGGCCGCGCATGCCTCCCAGCTGCTTCATCTGCGCCGGCGAGCCCCGCGCCCCGGAATGCGACATCATGTAGACGCTGTTCGGTTCGCGTTCGGCGCCGTTTGCGTCCTTCCGGACGGCGGAAATCTCGCCCATCATCGCGGCCGCGACCGCGTCCGAGCACTTTGACCAGGCATCGACGACCTTGTTGTACTTCTCGCCCTGGGTGATCAGGCCGTCCATGTACTGCTGCTCGAACTCCTTTACCTGGTCGCGCACGCCGTCGACGATCTTCCACTTGGTCTCCGGAATGACCATGTCGTCCTTGCCGAACGAAATCCCTGCCTTGAATGCCTCGCGGAAGCCCAGGCCCATGATCTGGTCGCAGAAGATCACCGATTCCTTCTGCCCGCAGTAGCGGTAGACGGTGTCGATGACGTTCTGGACGTCCTTCTTGCGCAAGAGCCGGTTCATCAGTTCGAACGGCGCCTTGGCGTTCATCGGCAGCAGCGTGCCAAGCCGGACGCGGCCGGGGGTGGTTTCGTAGCGACGGAAGGTTTCGTTGCCTTCCGCGTCGATCTGCTTGATCCGCGCGGTGATCTTGGCGTGCAGGTGCACCTCGCCCGCGTCGAGCGCGTGCTGCACTTCGTCGGCGTCGGCGAAGACCATGCCTTCGCCCTTCATCCCCTCGCGCGCCATCGACACATAATAAAGCCCAAGCACCATGTCCTGAGACGGCACGATGATCGGCGCGCCGTTGGCAGGCGACAGCACGTTGTTGGTCGACATCATAAGGACGCGCGCCTCAAGCTGGGCTTCCAGCGAAAGGGGCACGTGGACGGCCATCTGGTCACCATCGAAGTCGGCATTGAAGGCCGAGCAGACCAGCGGATGCAGCTGGATCGCCTTGCCCTCGATCAGCACCGGTTCGAAGGCCTGGATGCCCAGGCGGTGCAGCGTCGGCGCGCGGTTCAGCAGGACCGGGTGTTCGCGGATCACCTCGTCGAGGATGTCCCAGACTTCGGGGCGTTCCTTTTCGACCAACTTCTTGGCCTGCTTGACTGTCGATGACAGCCCCTTCGCTTCAAGCCGCGAATAGATGAACGGCTTGAAGAGCTCGAGCGCCATCTTCTTCGGCAGGCCGCACTGGTGCAGCTTCAGTTCCGGCCCGGTCACGATGACCGACCGGCCCGAGAAGTCTACCCGCTTGCCCAAGAGGTTCTGGCGGAACCGGCCCTGCTTGCCCTTCAGCATGTCGGCAAGCGACTTCAGCGGGCGCTTGTTGGCCCCCGTGATGACGCGGCCGCGGCGGCCGTTGTCGAACAGCGCGTCGACCGATTCCTGCAGCATCCGCTTTTCGTTGCGCACGATGATGTCGGGCGCGCGCAGCTCGATCAGCCGCTTCAGGCGGTTGTTGCGGTTGATGACGCGGCGGTAAAGGTCGTTCAGGTCGGACGTGGCGAAGCGGCCGCCGTCCAGAGGAACCAGCGGGCGCAGCTCCGGCGGGATGACCGGGATCACCGTCAGCACCATCCATTCCGGGCGGTTGCCGGATTCGAGGAACGACTCGACGATCTTCAGCCGCTTGATGATCTTCTTCGGCTTCAGCTCGCCGGTCGCTTCCTTCAGCTCCTCGCGAAGCCGCTCGGCGGTGGTATCGAGGTCGATCGCCGACAGCATCTCGCGGATCGCCTCGGCGCCGATATTGGCGGTAAAGGCATCGCCGCCATACTGGTCCTGCGCGTCGAGGAATTCCTCTTCGGTCAGAAGCTGGCCATAGCTCAGATCGGTCAGGCCCGGTTCGATGACGACGTAGTTCTCGAAGTAAAGGATGCGCTCAAGGTCGCGCAGCGTCATGTCCAGCATCAGGCCGATGCGGGAGGGAAGCGATTTCAGGAACCAGATGTGGGCAACCGGCGCGGCAAGCTCGATATGCCCCATCCGCTCGCGGCGCACCTTCTGCAGCGTCACTTCCACACCACACTTCTCGCAGACGACGCCACGATACTTCATGCGTTTGTATTTGCCGCAGAGGCACTCGTAGTCCTTGATCGGCCCGAAGATGCGGGCACAGAAGAGGCCGTCGCGTTCCGGCTTGAAGGTGCGGTAGTTGATCGTCTCGGGCTTCTTGATCTCGCCATAGGACCACGAGAGAATCCGCTCGGGCGAGGCGAGCGAGATCTTGATCTCGTCGAAGGCCTTCGGCGGCGCGAGCGGGCTGAAGGGGTTGGTGGTGTTGGTGATTTCCTGGTTCATCTTCAAATCCTTGAAATGGCGCGGGAGATGGGGTGGTGGGTTGGCAACCCACCCTACGGATCGGTGTAGGGTGGGGTTCTACACCACCGCTATTCCTCGCCCTCCGCATCCAGGAGTTCCATGTTGAGGCCGAGGCCCCGCACTTCCTTGACAAGCACGTTGAACGATTCCGGCACGCCGGCCTCGAAGTTGTCCTCGCCCTTGACGATCGACTCGTAGACCTTGGTGCGGCCCGCCACGTCGTCGGACTTCACCGTCAGCATTTCCTGCAGGGTGTAGGCCGCACCGTAGGCTTCCAGCGCCCAGACCTCCATCTCGCCGAAGCGCTGGCCGCCGAACTGCGCCTTGCCGCCCAGCGGCTGCTGGGTGACGAGCGAGTAGGGGCCGGTCGACCGCGCGTGGATCTTGTCGTCCACCAGATGGTGCAGCTTCAGCAGGTATTTAACCCCCACCGTCACCTTGCGCTGGAACTTCTCGCCCGAGCGGCCGTCAAACAGGTCGGACTGCCCCGACAGGTCGAAGCCCGCGCGTTTCAGCGCATCGTTCACGTCGGCTTCCTTCGCCCCGTCAAAGACCGGCGTGGCGATCGGTACGCCCTTCCTCACGGTGTCGGCCCGTTCGATCAGGTCGTCGTCGCCGAGGCCCGCGAAGGCCTCGTCATAGGCCTCGGTCCCATAGCCGTGCTTCAGTGCCTCGCGCACCGGGGTCAGGTCGCCCGACCGGCGGTAGGCGTTCAGCGCGTCGTCGATCCGGATGCCGAGGCCGCGCGCGGCCCAGCCCATGTGGGTTTCCAGAATCTGCCCCACGTTCATCCGGCTCGGCACGCCGAGCGGGTTCAGCACCATGTCGACGGCTGTGCCGTCGGCCAGGAAGGGCATGTCCTCGATCGGCACGACCTTGGACACGACGCCCTTGTTGCCGTGCCGCCCGGCCATCTTGTCGCCCGGCTGCAACTTGCGCTTCACCGCAACGAAGACCTTGACCATCTTCATCACGCCCGGGGGCAGGTCGTCGCCCCGGCGGACCTTTTCGACCTTGTCCTCGAAGCGCAGGTCAAGTGCGCGCTTCTGCATCTCGAACTGTGCGTTCAGCGCCTCGACCTCCTGCGCGTCCTTCTCGTCGGAAAGCGCAAGCTGCCACCACTGGCCGCGCGACAGGGTGCCGAGCAGATCGTCGTCAATCACCGCACCGGCCCGAACGCCCTTCGGCCCCTTCACTGCGGCCTTGCCGAGTATCTGCGACTTCAGGCGCGCGTAGATGTTGCGTTCCAGGATCGTAAGCTCGTCGTCACGGTCGCGGGCAAGCCGTTCGACCATCTCGCGTTCGATCTGCAGCGCGCGTTCGTCCTTGTCGACGCCGTGGCGGTTGAAGACCCGCACTTCCACCACCGTGCCGAAGTCGCCCGGCGGCAGGCGCAGCGAGGTGTCGCGCACGTCCGAAGCCTTTTCGCCGAATATCGCGCGCAGCAGCTTTTCTTCCGGCGTCATCGGGCTTTCGCCCTTGGGCGTGATCTTGCCCACCAGGATGTCGCCCGGGCCCACTTCGGCGCCGATATAGACGATCCCCGCCTCGTCGAGGTTGCGCAGGGCTTCCTCGCCGACGTTCGGGATATCGCGGGTGATCTCCTCGGGCCCGAGCTTGGTGTCGCGGGCGGCGACTTCGTATTCCTCGATATGGATCGAGGTGAAGACATCGTCGCGCACGATCCGTTCGGAAATCAGGATCGAGTCCTCGTAGTTATAGCCGTTCCACGGCATGAACGCGACGACCACGTTCTTGCCAAGCGCCAGTTCCCCCATGTCGGTGGAAGGACCGTCGGCGATCACTTCGCTCTTGGTCACCCGGTCGCCCACCTTCACCAGAGGCTTCTGGTTGATGCAGGTGTTCTGGTTCGACCGCTGGAACTTCCGCAGCCGATAAATGTCGACTCCCGGGTCGCCCGGCTCAAGGTCCTCGGTGGCGCGCACGACGATCCGCATTGCGTCCACCTGGTCGATGATGCCCCCCCGGCGCGCCATGATCGCAGCACCCGAGTCGCGGGCGACGACGCCCTCGATCCCGGTGCCGACGAAGGGCGCGTCGGCCTGGAGCAGAGGCACCGCCTGCCGCTGCATGTTCGATCCCATCAGCGCGCGGTTCGCGTCGTCGTTTTCCAGGAACGGAATCAGCGACGCCGCGACCGAGACGAGCTGCTTGGGGCTGACGTCGATCAGGCTGATCACGTCCGGCGGGTTCAGCATGAATTCGCCGCCCTGGCGGGTCGAGACCAGGTCGCTGGTGAAACGGCCTTCGCTGTCCACCTCGGCGTTCGCCTGCGCGACGGTGTGGCGCATCTCTTCGGTGGCCGACATGTACTGCACGTCGTCGGTCACCTTGCCGCCCTTGACCTTGCGGTAGGGGGTTTCGATGAAGCCATACTTGTTCACCCGCGCAAAAGTGGCGAGGCTGTTGATCAGGCCGATGTTCGGGCCTTCCGGCGTTTCGATCGGGCACATCCGGCCATAGTGCGTCGGGTGCACGTCGCGCACCTCGAAGCCCGCGCGTTCGCGCGTCAGACCGCCCGGCCCGAGCGCCGAGAGGCGCCGCTTGTGGGTAACTTCGCTGAGCGGGTTGGTCTGGTCCATGAACTGCGAAAGCTGCGACGACCCGAAGAACTCGCGCACCGCCGCCGCCGCCGGCTTGGCGTTGATCAGGTCCTGCGGCATCACCGTATCGATCTCGACGCTCGACATGCGTTCCTTGATCGCGCGCTCCATGCGCAGAAGCCCGATGCGGTACTGGTTCTCCATCAGCTCGCCGACCGACCGAACCCGGCGATTGCCGAGGTGGTCGATGTCGTCGATCTCGCCCTTGCCGTCGCGCAGTTCCACCAGCGCCTTGACGCAGGCGATGATGTCGTCCTTGCGCAGGATGCGCACCGTGTCGGCGGCGTCGAGGTCGAGCCGCATGTTCATCTTGACCCGGCCGACGGCCGAAAGGTCATAGCGTTCGCTGTCGAAGAAAAGCGTCTCGAAGAGCGCCGAGGCCGCCTCCACAGTCGGCGGCTCGCCCGGGCGCATGACCCGGTAGATGTCCATCAGCGCGCCGTCGCGGTTCATGTTCTTGTCGGCCGCCATGGTATTGCGCAGGTAGGGGCCGACATTGACGTTGTCGATGTCAAGAACCGGGATCGTGGTGAACCCCGCGTCGATCAGCGACTTCACCGACCCGCCCGAGACATGCCCTTCGCGGTCGAGCGTCTGGGTCAGCTCGTCGCCCGCCTCGACATAGATGGCGCCGGTCGCCTCGTTGATGATGTCCTTGGCGACGTAGCGGCCCAGGATGTGTTCGTGCGGCACCAGAAGCTCGGTGATCCTGCCGTCCTCGATCCACTTCTTGGCCATCCGCGGCGTGACCTTGTCGCCCGCCTTGCAGATCACCTCGCCGGTTCCCGCGTCGACCAGGTCATAGGTCGGCCGGGTGCCGCGCACCCGTTCGGGGAAGAACTTCGTTACCCAGCCCTTCTTGTTGTGGGTGTATTCGACGATCGAGTAATAGGCATCCATGATGCCTTCCTGATCCATGCCGAGCGCGTAAAGCAGCGTCGTCACCGGCAGCTTGCGGCGGCGGTCGATGCGCGCGAAGACGATGTCCTTGGCGTCGAACTCGAAATCGAGCCAGGAGCCGCGGTAGGGAATGATCCGGCAGGCGAACAAGAGCTTGCCCGACGAATGGGTCTTGCCCTTGTCGTGGTCGAAGAACACGCCGGGGGAGCGGTGCATCTGGCTGACGATCACCCGCTCGGTGCCGTTCACGATGAAGGTCCCGTTCGGCGTCATCAGGGGCATGTCGCCCATGTAGACGTCCTGTTCCTTGATGTCCTTCACCGACTTCGCGCCGGTGGTTTCGTCCACATCGAACACGATCAGGCGCAAAGTCACCTTCAGCGGCGCCGAATAGGTCATGTCGCGCTGCTGACATTCGTCGACGTCGTATTTCGGCTTCTCAAGCTCGTACTTCACGAACTCGAGCACCGCGTTCTCGTTGAAGTCCTTGATCGGAAAGACCGATTGAAAGACGCCCTGAATACCCTCGCCGTCGGCGGGCTTCGGCCCCTCGCCCGAATTCAGGAACAGGTCGTAAGAGGATTTCTGAACCTCGATGAGGTTCGGCATTTCAAGGACTTCACGGATTTTGCCAAAATACCGGCGGATGCGCTTCTGGCCAATGGTCGCTTGCGCCATGCTGGTCGCTACCTTTCGTCACGTTCGCGGGTGCGTCTGCGTCGGGGCCACGCAGATGCGCCGCATGCGAATGAAGGGGCCGGTTCCATGCGTGCCCCCCGTCCCACCGGTGGGCCCTCGAACCGTCAGGGCCGCCTTGGAGAGGGTCCGCCCCTGCCGTTTCCGGCGCGGGCCTTCTCCAAGACAGCTTCGGCTGGAAGCGGATTTCGCCCGCTTCCAGCCAGTTTCTGGCCACCGGGCGCAGCCGGCGCCCGGGCGAAGATCACTTCAGCTCGACCTTCGCGCCGACTTCCTCGAGCTTCTTCTTCAGAGCCTCGGCGTCGGCCTTGTTGGCGCCTTCCTTGACCTTGCCGCCCGCTTCGACCAGGTCCTTGGCCTCTTTCAGGCCAAGCCCGGTGATCGCGCGGACTTCCTTGATCACGTTGATCTTGTTCGGGCCGGCTTCGGTCAGCACGACGTCGAACTCGGTCTTTTCCTCGACCGCTTCGGCGGGGGCGCCGGCGGCCGGACCGGCCATCATCACCGCGCCGCCGGCGGCGGGCTCGATGCCGTACTTGTCCTTGAGGATCGTTTTCAGCTCTTGCGCCTGAAGCAGGGTGAGGCCCACGATCTCTTCGGCGAGTTTGTTCAGATCAGCCATTTCTTCTCATCCGTTCCTATGTTGTGATCCGACGCCGGGTTTCACACCCCTGCGAAGTCACGAAGTTGCGTCAAGCGGCCAGCCGCTCCTCGATCGTGGTGAGGATGCCCGCAATGTTCGCCGCAGGTGCGCCAATCGCCCCCGCCAGGTTCGCCGCCGGGGCCCCGATGCACGCCACGACCTGAGCGATGAGCTCTTCGCGCGACGGCATGTTGGCCACGGCCTTGACTCCGGCCGGGTCGAGAGCCGCGTCGCCCATCGAGCCGCCGAGGATCACGAATTTCTCGTTCCCCTTGGCGAACTTGTCGGTGACCTTCGCCGCTGCGACGGGGTCCTCCGAATAGGCGAGCACGGTCATGCCCGTGAGAAGCTTGCCGATGCTTGCGCAGGGCTTGCCGTCAAGGGCGATCTTGGCGAGCCTGTTCTTGGCGACGCGGACGGACCCTCCGGCGGCACGCATCGCCGCCCTCAGATCCTGCATTTCCGCAACCGTCATGCCTTCGTAGCGGGCTACCACCACGACGCCAGAGCTCGCGAAAATCTGGCCGAGTTCATCGACCACCTTTTCCTTTTGCGCTCTATCCACGGTTACACTCCAAGTATGGGGGTTTCCCCCCGGCTCTTCTCCCCCCGGGCTGCTGCCCGCGGGTCCGTCGGGTCCGTGATGGTCCCGAGGCCAGGATCGCCCGAGGCAGCGCCCCGGTCCGTCCGTCTCTCGTTTCCCATCTCAGGAAGGACTTCTGCGGATCGCTCCGCCGCCCTCCGTCTCGGACAGGACGGGGCGTTTCCGCCCCGCCATTCGCCGGGCGAACCCGGCAAATTCGGTAGGGTGGGCAGTTCCGCGCCTTGGCGCGGGTCCGCCCACCGCGCCTCACCCGGCGCTGGTCGCCGATGACAGCTCGACGCTGACGCCCGGCCCCATCGTCGAGGACAGCGACACCTTCTTCAGGTAGGTGCCCTTCGCCCCCGCCGGCTTGGCGCGGCTGACTGCCTCGACAAAGGCGCGGACGTTCTGGGCAAGCTTGTCCTCGCTGAACGACACCTTGCCGATCCCGGCATGGATGACGCCCGCCTTCTCGACCTTGAACTGCACCTCGCCGCCCTTGGCGGCCTTCACGGCGGTGGTCACGTCCATCGTCACCGTGCCCACCTTGGGGTTCGGCATCAGGTTGCGCGGGCCGAGGATTTTGCCCAGGCGTCCGACGATCGGCATCATGTCGGGCGTAGCGATGCAGCGGTCGAAGTTCAGATTGCCCTGCTGGATCGATTCCATCAGGTCTTCCGCCCCCACGATATCCGCTCCGGCCGCTTTCGCCTCGTCGGCTTTGCCGCCGCGCGCGAACACCGCCACGCGCACCGTCTTGCCGGTGCCGTTCGGCAACTGCACCACGCCGCGGACCATCTGGTCCGCATGGCGGGGATCGACGCCCAGGTTCATCGCGATTTCGACCGTCTCGTCGAATTTCGCGCTGGCCGTGCCCTTGACCAGCTTCACCGCGTCCTCGACGGTCAGGTTGACTTTGCCTTCGAACATCTCTTCGGCCTTGCGGGTCCGTTTTCCAAGCTTGGCCATGACCTACCCCTTGACCTCGATGCCCATCGACTTGGCCGAGCCGACGATGATCTTCATCGCCGCCTCGACATCGTTGGCCGAAAGGTCGCGCATCTTCGCCTCAGCGATCTTGCGGACCTGCGCCACGGTGATCGAGCCCGCGACGTCGCGGCCGGGCTTCACCGAAGCCTTCGGACGGTTGCGCTTGCCCACCGGCTTCAGCCCGGCTTCCTTCTTGATGTAGTAGGACGCAGGCGGCGTCTTCATCTCGAAGGTGAAGGATTTGTCGGCGTAGTAGGTGATCACCGTCGGCACCGGGGCGCCGGGTTCCATTTCCTGCGTCTTGGCGTTGAACTGCTTGCAGAATTCCATGATATTGATCCCGCGCTGGCCGAGCGCGGGGCCGATCGGCGGGGATGGGTTGGCCTGCCCCGCCTTCACTTGCAGCTTCAGGCTGCCGATTACCTTCTTGGCCATCCGGGCCTCTCCTTGTCACACGCCCCGGGCTCCGGGGCCTTGCCTAGCGGTCCAGCGGCCAGGGGCGTTCGCCCTGACCTCCCGCACAACCACGTCAGTTCGCCTTGGTGACCTGCGTGAATTCCAGTTCCACCGGCGTCGCCCGTCCGAAGATCGACACCGTCACCTTCAGCCGGTTCGACGGCTCGTCCACTTCCTCGACCATGCCCGAGAAACCCTCGAACGGCCCGTCGGTCACGCGCACGTTTTCGCCGATCTCGAAGCGGATCAGGTTGCGCGGCGCGATCTCGCCTTCTTCGACGCGGTTGAGGATCTGGTTCACCTCGGCGTCGCGCATCGGCATCGGCTTGCCCTGCGGGCCCAGGAACCCCGTCACCCGGTTGATCGAGGTGATCAGGTGATAGCCGCGGTCGGTCATCTCCATGTGCACCAGCACATAGCCCGGCATGAAGCGGCGTTCCGACGTGACCTTCTTGCCGCGGCGAATCTCCAGCACTTCTTCGGTCGGGACCAACACCTCGTCGATCTCCTCGCCCAGGCCCTTCTCGGCCACGGTGTGCCTGATCTGTTCGGCGATCTTCTTCTCGTAGTTCGAGAGGACGCTCACCGAATACCACCGCTTCGCCATCTGCCGTCCGACCCCGTCTGCCCCACCGGCGTCCTGCCGGTTCGGGAAATTCCAATGTTGTTTCAGCGCTTTGACCGCGCCTTTCCGAAAGAAATCAGCGCGCGAGGCCGAATCGCCCGCGCGCCGATTGCTTCAGGTCCGGCGGGACATACCGTCAGCGTCCCGCGATTTCAAGGCCGAAGACCGGCGATTCCCGTCAGCCGAAACGGCCGAGCAGCCCTTCGAGGCCGAAGCGGATCAGCAAGTCGACAACGAAGAAGAAGATCGCGGTGATGGTGGCCAGGATGAAGACCATGATGGTGGTCGTGGTCACCTCGCGCCGGGTCGGCCAGACGACCTTCGACACCTCCGAGCGGACCTGCTGGATGAACTGGAGGGGGTTCGTGGCCATGGCGTTCCCTGGGACATTCGCTGTCTGCGACGGGCGGCAGATACGCCCTTGAGGCGGGGACTTCAAGCGGTCGGGGCCTGCCATGTGGCCGTAGCACGGGCGTAGCTTTCGCGTAGTACATCCGTAGTACATCCGTAGCTACGGACCGTACGGCCCGTTAGGGCGGGGTTCACCCGCCTTTGGGCCTTGCAACGATCCGCCGATCCCGGGGAGGTTTGGCAGGGGCAGCAGGGCTCGAACCCGCGACCTACGGTTTTGGAGACCGTCGCTCTACCAGCTGAGCTATACCCCTACGCGGGGGACGGGTTACGGCAGGCTCGGAGCAAGGTCAAGACCTTCCGTGGCAGCAGGATCAGCGGCTCTGCCGGACGGGTTCGTCGCGGCATCACAGGTCCAGGAACCCTGACCCGGCGTGACGCCATGGGTGTACCTTAGCCTAGGCCGCCATGGGCCGATAGCAGCGCGGGGCATTCGTGACGCTATCGGTGACGGTGACGGTGGTAACAGTCTCTCCGCCACCAGCTCTCGGCGCCCGCGTGGTTGTCACCTGCCGTGCAGGCGCAGTGAGAACGAGCATGACCGTCTGCACATTGCCGGTGACAGGGGGGACGTTCTGTTCGATCACTTCGACGATCCCGGTCGACACGACGCGAACGACCATGGCCGAATGCTGCGGTCCCCCGCGCGTTTCGGTCGTGAAGGCCTCGTTGGTGGATCCGCTGCCATCGGGGTTGGTCACCTCGGTGACGGTGGTGCGCGTCCAGCTGTAACTGCTGAATTGCAGGACATCCCCCGCCTGCAGGTTGGACACCGGCACGATCGAGCCCCAGACATATGAGGAGGTGGCCGAAAAGCGCGGCGTCAGTACCCGAGACGACCTTCCCCCAGCGCCGACAACGGCATCTTCGACCAGGGTCCAGCATTCCCCGTCACGGTAGCGGGCGATCTGGCGCTGGCAGAATGCAACGGCAGCGGAAGCAACATAGGCCATGCCTTCAATCCTTCCGACAGAAAAACAAAAGCAGCTTGAAACAATCTTGCCTGCTGAACATAGCCGATCTTGCGCTGCCAAGACAGTGTTTTCCGGCAACCGGACCCTACGGGGGAAAGCCGCGCCGCCACTCTGTCTCGGTCGACCGATCTGACGCGAAGGCGGCCCGGTGGGCCGCCTTCCTTGATGCCATGCCGGGCGGCCGCCAGGGCCATCCGCTTGGCTTCAGGCGATGATCTTCGAGACCACGCCT
>JBJXFU010000195.1:0-5039 GCA_046155885.1 Paracoccaceae bacterium | reverse complement strand
GGGCGGTGTCAACCTGAAGCGCAACACTGCTGACCAGTAGCCTGCGCCTCGGCCACCAGTCTGGCGAAGACCTCGTTTGGCGTTTCGAAGTCGAGCACCTTGCGCGGTCTGCTGTTCAGCCGTTCGGCCACTTCGTTGAGTTGGTCCTGGCTGAACGGTGAGAGGTCGGTTCCCTTGGGCAGGTATTGCCGGATCAGGCCGTTGGCGTTTTCGTTGCTGGCGCGCTGCCAGGGGCTGTAGGGATCGGCGAAGAAGACCTTGATCCCGGTGTTTTCGGTGAGTTGGGCGTGGCGGGCCATTTCGGTGCCGCGATCGTATGTGAGGCTCTTGCGCAGCGGCTCGGGCACGTTCTCGAACACGCGTTCGAAGGCGCAGCGGGTGGTGTCGGCGTCGAGCGCGTCCATGCGGGCGAGCAGGACGAGGCGGCTGGTGCGTTCGACCAGGGTGCCGACGGCGGAGCGGTTGGCCGCGCCCTTGATGAGGTCGCCTTCCCAGTGGCCGGGGATCAGCCGTCCGGCGACATCCCCGGGTCTTTCGGCGATTCTGACGTCGTCGGTGACGAAGCCGCGCCGCCGGTCTGCGCCGCGCGATCTTGGCCTGCGGTTCTGCCGCCCCTGGCGCAGCGCGGACAGCAGTTCGCGCCGCAGTTCGCCGCGCGGCAGGGCATAGAGCGCGGTGTAGATGGTCTCGTGGCAGACGGTTCCGGGACTGGCGGTTCCGGGACTGGCGGTTCCGGGGCGATCATCGGGGTCCATGCGGCGCAGTCTGCCCGCGATTTGCAGCGGCGACCAGCCCGCACGCAGCTGGCCGGCGACGTGGTCGAACAAGGGGCTGCCAGCGACCAGCTTGCGCCTGCCGCTGCGGCTCTGCGAGCGGCGGTGGAGCGCGGCGAAGAAGGCGCTCGGGGCATCGTAGCCCGGCCGATATGGCCCCATCCGCTTGATATCCCGGCTCACCGTCGAAGGCGCGCGGCCCAGCCTGCGGGCAATCGCCCGCGAACTCAATCCTGCCCGCCGCCCTTCATCGATCGCCAGCCGCTCGACATAGCTCAGATGTTCGTAACACGCTCCCATCGCACTGCTCCATTTCAGCCAACAGGATCATGCCCTGTTGCACTTACTTTTGGAACGCGCGGATCGACGGTTTTAATTACGGTAACACGTGCAATAACCCCTAAATACTGACGTCTCCGCCTCCCCTCGCTAACCCCCAATCCAACACGCTGTCCTACACCCGCGCAATGTGCCAGACTCCCGGTCATGGCCAACCGCCCGATCCTCGCCGCCACATTCGCCATCAGGTGCAACCTGTCGCCATTTGCCCGGAAAAACCCCGGACAAACCCGGAAATGCACCGGTTCCGCCGGGGCGATTGCAGGCCTGCACCCTGTAAATTTTGTTTGCGCCGCAACCCTGTCAGCTTTGTCAGGTTCCGATGTGACAACCGCCTCGCCCGGCACATAAGCTTCATGGAGTAACAGATTGAAGTTTATCCGCAATCCCCCTTCGCCCCCGCAACCCAGCCGATCGCGCCCTCCAGCAGCGTCACATGGTTCGGCTCGACATAAGTCTCCGGCTTGTGCCCGATCGCCGAGTAGAACATCCGCCCGCGCCCCACGCATTTGGTCCAGGCGATCGGGTGGTCGCCCATGGTGAGGTCCTGGCCCATCATGCCCTTGGGCGAGTAGCTCGCTTCGTCGAGCGTGGCGATCACCCGGGCGCCCGAGGCGCGGGGGTTGGTCTTGAACGAGTACCACTCGTCGGTCATCGTCCATTCGCGCGGCAGGCCCCTGGCGGCTGGGTGCTGGGCGTCATCGACCACGACCCGGGCGGGCTGGAACTGCGGGGCCATCGGGTGGCCCTTGAAGCGGGCGCCGATCAGGCTATCGGCGTACCAGTCCCAGAAGTAGACCGGATCGCCGGCCGAGCCGTGCATCGCGACGAAGCCGCCGCCGCGCTCGATATACTGCTGCATCGCGCGGCGCTGCGCCAGGGTGAGCACGTCGCCACTGATGTTGTTCCAGATCACCGCGTCGAACTGCTTGAGGGTCCCCGGATGGAACGCGCCGCCCTTGTCGGTGACGGCGACCGCCCAGCCCTTGCGCTCGGCCATGGCCAGAATCGCGGCGTGGGCTGCATCGACCGAGGGGGTGTCCTTGAAGCCGTTGATCTTCTCGAACAGCAGCAGGCGGGGGCGGCCGGTGGGCAGGTCGAATTTGGGCCGGTCGTTGTCGTAGCGGGCGCAGCGGGCGCGGCGGTCGGCGGCGGTGACGCGCAAGCCCCGCAGCGCGGCGTCGATCGTCGCCACTTCCGCGGGCTTGACCCCGACGAAGCCGGCGGCCTCGTTGAGCGTCAGGATCGCGGCGAAGGTCGGCGGGGTGGTGCCGGCGAAGCGCGCGGGCAGGCGGCTGAACTTGCCCGGCGCCTCGGCATCGAGAATCGCGCGCGCGGCCGGGCTCAGCATCAGGTCGATCATCGGCGAGCCGGCGGTGAAGGGCGTGTTGGCGTTGGGGCAATCGGTCACCGCGCGGGCCGAAGCGGGGACAGCGCTGCCGGCGAGCAGCGCCGCGGCAAGCAACAAACGTACAATCATCGGCGGCAAATCCCTTCCCTGGCGCGGGCGCGCGGCGGCTATCCGCTTGCCCTATTGCCCCGAGTGCCCCTTGACAACCGGCACGCCTTCAAGGGGCGGTTGCCGTCGCCGGTTTCCCGCGCCGCTATAATGCGCTTCGCAACTGGTCGATCGCGGCGGGGAGGACGGCGTTGAGGCGGTCGGTAAGCTGGCCATCGCGAAACGCGGCCGCGATCGGCGATTCACCGGGCTCGCGTATGCCGGCCGTGGGACCAGGGGCCAGGACCATGGTGACCACCACCGGATGCGGTCCGGACGCGAGGAAGCCGCATTTGGCCGTCAGATCTCCTTGCGGCTCGGCGGCGCAGGTGACGGGGATGTCCTCGCCCGAACCGATCTGCGGCAATTCCGGGTGACCGGCGTTTCGGTATGGAACCGTTCTGTATTGCGTCGGCCCTTCGGGCGCGGCGATAAAGTCCATGACGTAATCGCCGGCCTTCGTCGGATCGTCGAATATGTTGTAAAAAACGAAGATGAAAGTGTAGGCCCCGGGCGGTCCGCTCAACGAGTAGCCGGCTACCGCGACGACGCCGGCCTTGGCCGGTTTCTCGGGGACGTCGCTGGTGTAGACCTCCGATCCGGTCAATTCGTAGCCGCCCTCCAGTTCGGTGGCGAGAATGGTTTGCCGCTTGATCGCGGCGGCGAGGTCCTGCGCAGCGCTGGCCCGGGGGGCATTGTCGGGCGAGTGGTCCGCCGAAGCACGATCCTGCGCGCTGTCGGGCTGACCGCAGGCGTTGAGGATCAGCAGCGGGGCCAGCAACGCGAGGCGCGAACGGGCCTTGGCGGATCGGTTCACCGGCGTAGGCGACCGCGGCCTTTGCTCGGGCATTCTGGGTCTCCTTGCGAACGTGCCGCCAAGGCCCCTCCTCGTCGAAATGCGGCATCAGGGGGAGGCGCGCAGCTTACACTTCGCGCGCGGAAATGGATAGGGCGCGAATGCGCGCGGCGAATGCGTGTTACGCGTTTGCGGTCCCCGGGAAATTCCCCTTGAACAGAGCCCACAAGCGATCCGAGAGGCTGCCCCGATGCACATGGCCGGCGAACAGCGTATTGCCGCGAGCAGACAGCTCGTCTGGGAGACGCAGTTCGATCCCGACGCGCTGAAACAATGCATCCCGGGCTGCCAGTGCCTCGAGCGCGAGGCGGATGCATGCCTCTCGTGCAACCGCATGACGAAAAAGCAGTCCGCCGACAAGCTCTGGATGGTTGAGGAGGGATGAAGTTGCCCAGGCGCCGCAACCGGCCTATGCCCCGCTTCATGCCGGCGAGCGTCTTCGCGGTGGCGCGGGCATCGGGCCATCGTTTCAGCAAACAGGTCTGCGGGACGATCCGGCTGATCGCCGGCCTCGGCGTGGAAGGCGACGCGCATGCCGGCGTCACCGCGCAGCATCTCTCGCGCAAGCGCCGGGACCCTTCGGCGCCCAACTTGCGCCAGGTGCATCTGATCCACCGCGAGCTGTTCGACGAACTGGCGCGCGAAGCCTTCGCCATCGAGCCCGGGCAGATGGGCGAGAACCTCACCACCCGCGGTATCGATCTGCTCGCGCTTTCGCGGGGGACGCGGTTGCGGCTCGGGGGTGCGGCCGAGATCGAGATTACCGGGCTCAGGAACCCCTGCACCCAGCTCGATCGCTTCCGGCCCGGGCTGACCGCGGCAGTGCTCGACCGGGCCGAGGACGGCGCGCTGGTCCGCAAGGCGGGGGTGATGGCGATCGTAATCGCCGGCGGCGAGGTGCGGCCGGGCGATGCGATTGCCGTGGTTCATGTGCCCGATCGCCATGAGCCGCTGGATCCGGTCTAGGTCCAGACCCTAGACCGGCGGCGGCGGCTCGCCCAGAATGGCCGCGACACCGCGTTCGAATCGGTCGCGGCGGGAGGCAAGGGAGCGGCCGATGGCATCGCAAGTGGAAGCGCTGACCGCGCTGGTCGACGATCCGGGCCGGCACGACATTGCCTATGCCGATCTGTGCACCGCCCAGCTGGCGGCGGCGAACGAGCGCTTCCAGGACCGGATCGGCAAGATCGGCCTGCTCGCCCACCGCGCCGGCGAGGCGGGGCTGACGGCGGTTCGCGGGCTTGCCGACCTGGCGCCGCTGCTGTTCGCGCACACCACCTACAAGAGCTATGGCGAGAACCTGCTGGCGCAAGGCAACTGGCAGCGGATGGGCCGCTGGCTGCAGACGCAATCGGTGGCGATCGTGGCGGGCGAGGGGTTGGCCGAGGCGGCGGACCTCGACGACTGGCTCGCCCGGCTCGATGCGGCGGGTTTTTTCGTCTCCTGTTCGAGCGGCACCACCGGCAAGTGCTCGATGATCCTCGCCAGCGCCGCCGACCGCGCGTTCAACCGCCGCCAGACAGCCAATGCACTGTCGTGGAGCACCGGCATCGCCGCCGACAACAGCTTCCGC
>JBJXFU010000194.1:0-4710 GCA_046155885.1 Paracoccaceae bacterium | reverse complement strand
CCGGACAGGTCGTGTTGCGCTGGATCCTGCAGAAGGGGGTCAGCCTGAACACCATGTCGACCAAGCCCGAAAACATCCGCGCCAACTTCGAGATCATGGATTTCACCCTGTCGTCGATCGACATGGCCAGGATCGAGGCGCTGACCGCAACCGGCTACCGCATCGTGACAACGGCTCTAGTGCCCTGGGCGCCGGTCTGGGACTGAGAAAAAGGGAGGCGGAGCCAGCGGCGCCGCCCCCGAGTTCGCGGGAGGAACCTCAGAGGTTGCCCCTGATCAGATCGGCGGCCTTTTCGCCGATCATGATCGTGGGCGCATTGGTGTTCGAACCGATCAGCGAGGGCATGACCGAACTGTCGGCGATGCGCAGCCCGTCAATGCCGTGGACCCGCAGGTCGGGCCCGACGACCGAGCCTTCGCCGGTGCCGATGCGGCAGGTCGAGACGGGGTGATAGGAGGTCCGCCCGTACTGGCGGGCATAGGCTTCGAATTCGGCCTGGGTGCGGACGGAGGCGTCGGGAAAGCGGATTTCCCGGACCAGCTTGCGCAGGGACGGCTGGCTGAATATCTCGCGGCTGATCCTGACGCCTTCGGCGGAGATGCGGAGGTCGTCGGGTTCGGCGAGGAAGTTCGGGTCGACCACGGGCGTCGCCGCCGGGTCGGCCGAGCGCAGGCTGACCGAGCCGCGTGATTTCGGGCGCAGCGTGTAGCTGTTCAGCGTGATGCCGGAGGAGCCTTTGGGGACCGAAGGCACGCCGGCCTCGGCGCCCGCGCCGCAGAGGAAGTGGAATTGCAGATCGGGCAGGCCATCGGTGCCGGCGGAATGCCAGAAGGCACCGCCCTCGACCACGTTCGAGGTCACCGGGCCCGAGTTGAAAAGCGCGTACTGCGCGCCGGCCCAGATCATCCAGTGCAGCCTGTTGTACTTGTCGAGGCTTTGGTGCCCGGTGAGTTCGGCCACGATGTCGATGCCGAAATGGTCGGTCAGGTTCTGGCCGACCGCCGGCATGTCCTGCGCCATGGCGATGCCGTGGCTTTTCAGATGCGCGGCCGGGCCGAGGCCGGAGAGCATCATCAGTTTGGGGCTGCCGATGGCGCCCGAGGTGACGATCACTTCGCTGTCGGCGGCGATCCTGCGGGTCGCGCCGCCGGTACGGACCTCGACCCCGATCGCGCGCGAGCCCTTGAACACCAGCCGAAGCACCATCGCCCCGGTGATCAGCGTCAGGTTCGGGCGTTTCAGCGCCGGTCGCAGATAGCCCACGGCGGCCGAGCAGCGGCGCTTGTTCGTTGTCGTCGTCTGGTAGAACCCGGCCCCGGCCTGCGCCGCCCCGTTGAAGTCAGGGTTGTAGGGCATGCCGAGTTCCTGGCAGCTTTGCACGAAGGCGCGGGTGGTCAGGTTCGGGTCGGGCAGGTTCGACACGGCAAGGGGGCCATCGGTGCCGTGCCAGTCGCCCGACAGGATGGTATTGCCTTCGGACCTCAGGAAGTACTTGCGGATGTCCTGGAACCCCCAGCCCGTGGCGCCCTCATCGACCCAGCGGTCATAGTCCGACGGATGCCCCCGGGTGAAGATTTCGGCGTTGATCGACGAGCCGCCGCCCAGCACCCGCGCCTGGGCGTAGGGAATCTCGCGGCCGTTGGCGTGCCTCTGCGGGGCGGTGACGAGGCCCCAGGTCAGGGGTCCGGTGGTCATCTTGGCGAAGCCGACCGGCATGTGGATCATCGGGTGGCTGTCGCGCCCGCCCGCCTCGATCAGGCAGACCCGGGACGCCGGGTTTTCGGAAAGCCGCGCCGCCAGGACGCAGCCGGCCGAGCCGCCGCCGACGATGACGAAGTCGAACCCGTCAGCCATCACGCGATCCAGAGACTGCGCTTGCCAAGCTCGATATGGACGGACTTCACTTGCGTGTATTCCTCGACGCCCATCATCCCGCCTTCGCGCCCCCAGCCCGATTGCCTGAAGCCGCCGATCGGCATTTCGGGGCCGCCGGCCATGATCGTGTTCACCCAGAACCGTCCGGCCCGGATGCGCCGGGTCATCGTCAGGGCCTTGTCGATGTCCTTGGACCAGACGCTTGCCGCCAGCCCGTAGACGGTATCGTTGGCCAGCGCGATGGCTTCGTCCAGCGTGTCGAAGGCGAAGGAGGACAGGACCGGCCCGAAGATTTCCTCGCGACCGACGGACATGCGGGGGGTGACGCCGGAGAAGAGCGTCGGCGCGATGTACTGGCCGCGCCCGAGGTCGAGTGCCGCGCCGCCGGCCATGACCCTGGCGCCTTCCGCCTTGCCCTTGTCGATATAGCCGAGGATCGTGGCGTTCTGCGCCTCGGTCGTGATCGCGCCCACCTGCGTGGCTTCGTCGAGCGGATCGCCGACGCGGATGCGCGCCATCTTGGCCGCGACCATCGCCTCGAACTCCTTGGCGACGCGGCGGTCGACGATCAGGCGGCTGGAGGACACGCAGCATTGCCCGGTGTTGAAGCTGATGCCGAAGGTCGCGCCGTCGGCCGCATCCTCGAGATCGGCGTCGGCGCAGACGACGATGGGATTCTTGCCGCCCAGTTCGAGCCCCAGCTTCTTGAAGTTCGAATCGGCGCTTGCATGCACGACCGAACGCCCGACGGCGGTCGAGCCGGTGAACGAGAGCATGTCGATGTCCGGATGCTCGGTCAGCGCCTGCCCGATGCTGCGGCCGGAACCGGTGACGACGTTGTAGACGCCCGCCGGAAGCCCGGCCTCCTGAAGGACCTCGGCCAGGATCAGCGTGGTGGCGCTGGTGACCTCGGAGGGCTTCACGACCATCGTGCAGCCGGAGGCCAGGATGAAGGGCACGCGTTCGCAGAGGATCAGGAAGGGGAAATTCCAGGGCGTGATCAGCCCGACGACGCCCACCGGTTCCCGCAGGGTCATCCCGAAGAGCTTGTCGCCGAGGCTGTTGAAGGATTCGCCGTGCAAGAGCCGGGCGGCGCCGGCGCCGACTTCGAAGCAGGCGATGCAGTGGCCAACCTCGCCGCGGGCCTGGGCGATGGGCTTGCCGTTCTCGAGCGTTTCCCAATAGGCGATCTCGTCGCGGCGGCGGCGGAGGATTTCGGCGGCGCGCAGCAGGACATCGGCCCGCTCGGCGCCCGAAAGGCCGGCCCAGCGGCGATCCTCGAAGGCGCGGCGGGCGGCGACGACGGCGGCGTTCAGGTCATCGGCCGAGCATTTCGGGATGCGGGTGACGGCGACGCCGTGGCCGGGCGAGGCGCGGTCATACTGCGAGGCGGCCTGCCGCCATTCGCCATCGACCCAGAAGCCGAATTCGCGCGGGGCAGAGGGCAGGGAATGGATGCGGGATGACTTGTCCATCTTGGTCTCCTCCACGGGTTCGGCCGCTCGCAACGATGCGGCAAGTAACTGAACGGTGCATACGGTGTCAATCGCCACGATCGGTGCCGATGGCGATCTGCGTCTTCGGATCACCTGGTCGGCCGCTCAGCGTATCGAAGGCATCCTGAAACCGGTCAAGCGGAAATGCGGTTCGCGTGAAGTCGTCGGTCCGGAACCGCCCGTGATCCGGGAGCGTCGGGAAACAGTGGTTTTCTCCCGTCCGTTCGGGCGACCGGCATGGCGGCGCGCATCCGGTCCATCTACTTCACCGTTCTGAGCTTGGCGCGGTCGATGGTGAGCGCGATGGCGGCGATCAGCACAAGGCCGAAGACCATCTGCTGCTGCGTCGCGTCGATTTCGAAATAGGTCATCGAGGCGCGGATGACCGCCACGATCAGCGTGCCGATCACGGTGTTCACGACGCCGCCCACACCGCCCGTCAGGGGCGTGCCGCCGACCAGCACGGCGACGATGGCGGGCAGGAGGAAGCCGTTGGCGATGGCCGGCGCGCCGCCCGAAAGCTTGACCGCGAACATCAGCCCCGCGACCGCCGCGAGCGCGCCGGAGATGGCGAAGGCCAGCATCTTGACCTGCCCGACATTGATGCCCGACGAGGCGGCCGCCAGTTCGCCCGCCCCCACGGCCTTGAGCGCTCGGCCAAGCGTCGTCCGCCGCTCGATGAAAAGGCAGAGCGCGACCAGCGCCGCGGCGATGAAGAGCTCGTTCGGAACGATCCCGGTCCGGCCGATCATCCAGCCGAACAGGTGATCCCGCTGCGCGGCGTCCATGTTCAGCGCCCGGTCACCCGAAAGCCAGCGCGAGACCGAGATCGCGACGCCGCCGACGGCGAGCGTGGAGATGAAGGACGGCACAAAGAGCCGCGTCGTGACGTAGCCCGACAAGAGGCCGAGACCGAAGCCGCAGAGTACACAGACGACGGCGACCCAGGCGCCCAGCGTGGCGAGGTAGGCCGTGGCGATCACCGTGACCATGTTTGCCATCGACTGCGCCGAAAGGTCGATCCCGCCGATGTAGATGGCGAAGGTCAGGCCCAGCGCCATGATGAAGAGGGGAACGATGTCCCCGGCCAGACCGAGCATGCTGGCCGGGCGCAGGAAGTTCGGGTCGAACGTGCCGACAATGGCGACGAGGATCAGCAGGGTGATCCCGGGCAGGTACGGCTTGAGCCTGGTCAGGTCCATCGCGTTGCCCTCGGAAGGATGTTGCGGTCATTCGGAGTCGGTGAAGCGAAGGAAACCCCGCCCCGGGCCTGACCCGGGGCCGGCGATAATCCGGCATAGGGATAATCATGACTTCGGGAATCTGCGCTGCAATTTCC
>JBJXFU010000193.1:0-9590 GCA_046155885.1 Paracoccaceae bacterium | reverse complement strand
TGCCGGTGTCGCCGTCGATCGCCCCGGCCGAGACCATCAGCCGGTCCGAGCCGAGATTGTCCTTGAAGAGCCGCGCGCCGCAGGTCGGGCAGAAGCCGCGCCGGGCCTTGCCGGAAGAGGCGTACCTGCGAAGCGTCGCGTCCTTCTCGAAGCGCACCGCCTCGCGGGGGGCGGCGAGCATGGCGTTGTAGTTGCCGTGCAGCTTGCGGCAGTCGCCGCAGTGGCAGGCGACGACGCCGGCACTGGCGGCCGGGAGGGTGAAGGCGACGGCGCCGCAGTGGCAGGAGCCCCGGAGGGTATCGGTCATGGGGGCGGTGCTTTCGGGATGGCGGCGAAGGCCCAGTTCCGGCCCTTGGCGCGGAAGATCGCCTGGTTGATCCAGACAAGCGCGAAGGGTTCGAGGAGGCGCGAGCGGGCGATGCCGCCGGCGTCGAGGGGATCGAAGCCGATGCCGGCAAGAAGGCTGGCGACGGTTGCCTTCGCGCCGTCGTCCTCGCCCGCCATCAGCATCGCCGGAGGGTGGGCAAAGGCGCGGGCATCGGCCATGACCTCGGCGCCGACGGTGTTGAGGGTCTTGACGACACGGGCCTCCGGCAGCCAGGCGGCCAGGGTTTCGCCGCCGGAGGTGGTGTGGCCGAGGGTCAGGCCGAGGCCTTCGGGTGCGGGGCCGAGGGGGTTCATGCAGTCGATGACAATCTTGCCTGCGAGCGGGCCGAGGGCGCGGATGGCGGCTTCGGCGGCGGCCCAGGGGAGCGCGAGGACCACGGTTTCGGCATCTGCGACGGCTGCGGCGGGGGCGGTTTCGGTCAGGCCGTCGGCGCGGGCCTGCGGATGGCGGCTGCCGAGGGTGACGGAGTGGCCGGCGCGGGTGAAGGCGCGGGCGAGGGCTTCGCCCACCTTGCCGGTGCCGATGATCGCGATCTTCACGGGTGCGGTCCTTGTTGTCCGATGCGCCCCTTGGTACGGAGCGAGATAGTTCAAGAGAAATGAAATCGCAGCATGAGTGACTTCAACAGCATGAAACTCAGGTCGCTCGACCTGACCCTGCTGCTGGTCTTCCTGGGCCTGCTCCGCCACCGCAAGGCGGTGCGGGTGGCCGAGGATCTGGGGCTGACGCAGCCGGCGATCAGCCATGCGCTGAAGCGGCTGAGGGCGGTCTTCGGCGATCCGCTGTTCCTGCGGCGGCCGCAGGGGATGGAGCCCACGTCGGTGGCACTGGCGCTTGGGCCGCAGGTGGCGGCGGCGGTCGATGCGCTGCGGGCGGCAGTGGCGGGGCAGGGGGTGTTCGTTCCCGCCGAGGCGACGGGCGAGGTGCGGATTTCGGCCTGGGATTCGGCGCAGGGATTGCTGGCGCCGGGGCTGGTGGCGCGCTTCGCGGCAGGGGCGCCGGGGCTGAGGCTGGTGTTCCGGATGCTCGACCGCGAGGCGGCGGCCGAGGCGCTGGCGACGGGGGCGGTGGATATCGCCGTGGGGTACTTTCCGAAGCCGCTGCCGCAGTCGGTCGCCGAGACGCTTTATGCGGAAAGCTATGCGGTGGTGGGGCGGCCGGAAGTGCTGGCGGGGCCGCTGACGCTGGAGCGGTATCTGGAGCTGCCGCATCTTCTGGTCTCGCCGCGCGGGGACAGCGCCGGGATCGTGGACACGACGCTGGCCGCGATGGGGCGCGAAAGGCGGGTCGTGGCGGCGATCCCGCAGTTCATGGCCGCCATGGCGACGGCCGCCGGGACGGGGGCCATCGCCACCATCCCGGCGCGGATAGCGCGGCGGTTCGGGCCGGCATTGGGGCTTTCCGTGGCCGAGCCGCCGCTGGCTTTGCGCGCGTTCCGGGTGTCGGCGGTCAGGCACCTGCGGAACGAACGGGACGGGCGGATCGGGTGGGTGGTGGAGGGGATGCGGGAGATCGCAGGCGGGGTGGATGGCGGGAAGCCCCCACGCTGACCCTCCTTCACCCTGACCCTCCCCCACCCTGATCCTCCCCCAGCGGGGGAGGGGAGGGCGTTGCGGCCAACCGGCGCCGTCTATTCCCCGCGCGGAAAGCGCTTGGCCTCTTCCAGCACGTTCAGATCCATGTGGTTGCGCATGTAGCGTTCGGACGCGTCGCGCAGCGGCTGGAAGTCCCAAGGGTAGTAGGCGCCGTTCCTGAGGGCGTCGTAGACGACGTGGCGGCGGGCCTGGCTGTCGCGCACCTCGGCGTCATAGGCCGAAAGGTCCCAGCGGGCGTCGGCCTCGGCGCGGAGGCGGGCGAGGGCGGGGGCGGCGGCGGGATCGGCGGCGCGGTTCGCCCGTTCGCCGGGATCGGCATCGAGGTCGAAGAGCATCTCGGGGTCGGCGGCGCAGCGGATGTATTTCCAGCGGCCGTCGCGGAGGGCGACCATCGGGGCGACCGTGCCTTCGGCGGCGTATTCCATCGGCACCGGGCCGCGCGGCATGCCGGCGGTGACGGGCAGGAGCGAGGTGCCGTCGGTCCAGGGGGCGACATGGGCGAGGTCGATGCCGGCGAGGTCAGCCAGGGTAGGGGTCAGGTCGAGGGTGGAGACGGGCGTGCCGATGCGGCCGGGCGCGAGGCCCGCGATCCCCGGAGGTGCCGCGATCATCAGGGGGACGCGGGCCGCGCCTTCGCGGAAGCTCATCTTGAACCAGAGCCCGCAGTCGCCCAGCATGTCGCCGTGGTCGGAGGTGAAGACCACCACCGCCTCTTGCCGCGTGTCCGCCAGAACCCTGAGGATTTCGCCGATCTTATCGTCGATGTAGCTGATGTTGCTGAAGTATCCGCGCCGGGCGCGGGCGGTCCGTTCGGGTGTCAGATCGAACTTCCGCCAGTCGCAGGCGTCCATCAGGCGGCGGGAATGGGGGTCCTGGGCTTCGTAGGGGATGGCCTCGGGGGCGGTGGTTTCGGGGCAGTCTTCGTAGAGATCCCAGTAGCGGCGGCGGGCGACGTAGGGGTCGTGGGGGTGGGTGAAGCTGACGGTCAGGCACCAGGGGCGCGCATCGGCGCCGCGCGACAGGTCGTAGAGCTTCTGGGCCGCGTGGTGGGCCACGTCGTCGTCGTATTCGTACTGGTTGGTGATCTCGGCCACGCCGGCGCCGGTGACGCTGCCGAGGTTGTGGTACCACCAGTCGATCCGCTCGCCGGGTTTGCGGTAGTCGGGGGTCCAGCCGAAATCGGCGGGGTAGATGTCGGTGGTCAGGCGTTCCTCGAAGCCGTGGAGCTGGTCGGGGCCGACGAAGTGCATCTTGCCGGCGAGCGTCGTGCGGTAGCCCGCGCGGCGCAGGTGGTGGGCATAGGTCGGGATGTCGGAGGCGAATTCGGCGGCGTTGTCGTAGACGCGGGTGCGGCGGGGCAGGCGGCCGGACATGAAGCTGGCGCGGCCGGGGGCGCAGAGCGGACTGGCGGTGTAGGCGGTGGCGAAGCGGGCCGAGCGGGCGGCGAGCGCGGCGAGGTTCGGGGCGTGGAGGAAGGGCGCGGGACCGTCGGGAAAGAAGGTGCCGTTCAACTGGTCCGCCATCAGGATCAGGATGTTCGGCTTTGTCATTCTGCGACCTTGGTGCGGCGGACATGGCGGAGCCGGGCCCGGGTTGTCCGGGCGGGGATATTCGGGCCAGGATGGGGCCGCAAGGATGGGAGGTGCCTCATGGACGGGATCGTGACCGAGTTTCCGCGGCGGGTTGTGGACGATCCCGACCTCCGGATCGTGCTTTCCGACGGCTGCGTGCTGTCGGCGCGGGTCTGGATGCCGGCGGACGCGCTGGCCGATCCGGTACCGGCGGTCCTTGAATACATCCCCTACCGCAAGCGCGACGGAACCCTGCTGCGGGACGAGCTGATGCACCCCTACCTGGCCGGGCACGGCTATGCCTGCGTCCGGGTGGACATGCGGGGGAACGGTGATTCGGGCGGGCTGATGCAGGACGAGTACACCGCGCAGGAATGGGCGGACGCCTGCGAGGTTATCGACTGGCTTTCGCGCCAGCCGTGGTGCTCGGGCCGGGTGGGGATGATGGGGACAAGCTGGGGGGGCTTCAATTCGCTGCAGGTGGCGGCGCTGCGGCCGCCGGCGCTGGGGGCGGCGATCAGCGTCTATGCGACGGTGGACCGCTTCGCCGATGACATCCATTTCAAGGGCGGGGCGCTGCTCAATGAGAACCTCGCCTGGGGGTCGGTGATGCTGTCCTATTCCTCGCGGCCTGCGGACCCGGCGCTGCGGCAGGACTGGCGCGAGGACTGGCTGGAGCGGCTGGGGAACCAGCCCTTTCTCGCCCCGCGCTGGGCGGGGCATCAGGCGCGGGACGGATACTGGAGGCATGGCAGCGTCGGCGAGGACTGGGGCGCGATCGGGGTGCCGGTCCTGTCGGTCGGCGGCTGGGCCGACAACTACATGAACTGCGTGGCGCATCTGGTCGAGAACCTGACGGTGCCCGTGCAGGGGATCGTCGGGCCCTGGCAGCACCAGTACCCCCATACCGCGCTGCCGGGGCCGCAGATCGGGTTCCTGCAACTGGCGATCCGCTGGTGGGACCGATGGCTGAAGGGGATCGACAACGGCGCCGACCGCGAACCGGCCTATCGCGCCTGGATGCTGCATTCGCAGCCGCCCGACGCTTGTGCCCAGCACCGGGCCGGGCATTGGGTTCAGGAGGAGCGGCTGCCTTCGCCCCGGGTCAGGGGCGAGGTCTGGCCGCTGTCGCCCGGGGTTCTGGGTGGCGCGGGCGGGGTGCTCGACCTGCCGGTGAAGACGCCGCAGGACCTGGGGATGCGGGCGGGCGAGTTCTTTCCGATGGGGTCGAACGCCGAGTTCCCGGGCGACCAGCGGGGGGACGACGCGCGGTCGGTGTGCTTTGACGGACCGGTCCTGCGCGAGCCGCTGGACCTGATGGGGGCGGCGGTGCTGCGGGCCGAGGTGTCGGCGGACCGGCCGGTGGTCACGCTGATCGCGCGGCTTTGCGACGTGGCGCCCGACGGGGCGTCGGTGCGGATCGCGCATGGTATCCTGAACCTCTGCCACCGCGCCGACCGGGAACGCCCGTCGCGGCTGGAACCGGGGCGGCGGTACGGGATCGACCTGCGGCTCGACCAGATGGCCTATCGGCTGGCGCCGGGGCACCGGCTGCGGCTGGCGCTTTCGACGACCTACTGGCCCTGGCTCTGGCCCGCGCCCGAGGCCGCGACGGTGATGTTGCACGAGGGCGCGCTGGAGCTGCCGGTGCACGGGGGATCGGAGAACGAATGGGACCCGCCGCCGCCGGAAGTTGCCCCGGCCTGGAAGCACCGGGTGGTGCGCGAGGGGAGCGCGGCGCGGCGGATCGAGACGGACCTGATCGGGGGGACGAGCGCGCTGGTGATCGAGGAGGACACGGGCGAGATGGAGAACCTGGCCCACGGGCTGGTGACCGGCGAGAGCATGGCCGAGCGGTGGGAGATCAGGGCCGACGACCCCTTGTCGGCCCGGGGGTCGGTGCGGTGGGAGCAGCGGCTGTCGCGCGGTGACTGGCGCATCCGGACCGAGGCCGAGACCGAGATGACCGCGACCGGAACGGCGCTGCGCATGACCGCGCGGCTGAGGGCCTGGGAGGGCGAGGCGCTGGTCTTCGAGCGGGAGTGGGACGAGAGCGTGCCGCGCGAATTCGTCTGAAGGCACCGGTGAAGGTGGGGGCGCGGTGGAGTTTTGATCGCCGGCGGGAGCGTTTTCGTTTGCCGGATCGGCGCAGGGCGGTTTACTGATTCAGTAATCAACAAAAATGCCAACAGGGAGTGGGCATGATGAATGACGATCTGAGAACTCTGCGGGCGCTCGCCATCGGTGCGGCGAAGGGCCGGATCAGCCGCCGGTCCTTCATGCAGCGGACGGCGGCGATGGGGATTTCGGCGGGGCTCGCCAGCGCGCTGGTCGCGGCGGCGGCCCGTGCCGATGAGCCGAAGAAGGGCGGGACCATCGCGGTGGGCATGCAGGGGGGCGAGTCGACCAACTCGCTCGACCCGGCGCTGGCGGCTTCGGAAGTGCCGTTCCAGGTGAACATGACCTGGGGCGAGATGCTGACCGACGTGACGCCCGAAGGCGCCATCGACTGGCGGATCGCCGAGGAGGCGAGCGCCTCGGCCGACGCGAGCGAATGGAAGTTCAAGATCAGGGCCGGGGTCGAGTACCACAACGGCGCGACGCTGACCGCCGAGGACGTTGTCGCCACGCTGAAGCGGCACACCGACGAGAAGTCGCAGTCCGGCGCGCTGGGCATCGTGCAGGGCATCAAGGAGATGAAGGCCGAGGGCGACATGGTCACCCTGACGCTCGCCGGGCCGAACGCCGACCTGCCCTATCTGATGGCCGACTACCACCTGGCGATCCAGCCGGGCGGCGGTGTGGACAACCCCGCGGCGGGCATCGGCGCCGGTCCCTACAAGGTCGTCGCGAACGAGCCGGGGGTGCGGCATACCTTCGAGAAGCACGCGAACTACTTCGACAGCACCATCGGCCACGCCGATTCCGTCGAGCTGTACGTGATGAATGACAACACCGCCCGTACCGCCGCCTTGCAGTCTGGCCAGGTGCACATGATCAACCGGGTGGATCCGAAGATCGTGGAGCTTCTGAAGGGCGTGCCGGGCGTGCAGATGCGCTCTGCCGCCGGGCGCGGGCACTATGTCTTCATCATGCACTGCGACAAGGCGCCCTTCGACAACAACGATGTTCGGATGGCGCTGAAGCTTGCGATCAACCGCCAGGAGTTGGTTGACAAGATCCTCGGCGGGCTCGGCTCGGTCGGCAACGACTTCCCGATCAACGCGGCCTATCCGCTGTTCGACGACACGATCCCGCAGCGCGAGTACGACGCGGCGAAGGCGGCCGAGCACTACAAGGCGTCGGGCCATGACGGCAGCCCGATCATCCTGCGCACCGCGCCCGGCGCCTTCCCCGGCGCGGTCGACGCGGCGAACCTGTTCGCGGCTTCGGCCAAGGCGGCGGGCATTCCGCTCGAGGTGAAGCTCGAGCCCGACGACGGCTACTGGACGAACGTGTGGAATGTCGAGCCGTTCTGCGCGTCCTACTGGGGCGGGCGGCCGGTGCAGGACCAGATGTATTCGACGGCCTATCTTTCGACCGCCGACTGGAACGACACCAAGTTCAGGAATGCCGAGTTCGACGCGATCCTGATTGCGGCGCGCGGCGAGCTCGACCTGGCCAAGCGCAAGGAAGAGTACAGCAAGATGGCCCATATCCTGCGCGATGAGGGCGGGCTGATCCTGCCGATGTTCAATGACTTCGTGTCGGGCGTGAGCGACAAAATCGCCGGCTGGGTGGACGACCCGAACGGCGAGCTGATGAACGGGCGTTCCCAGGTCAAGTGCTGGCTGGCCTGAGGCCGGGGGCGTGCGGGGGGGCATGCATCCGGTTCTGAAACTGGTGGTCCAGCGCGCGGCGCTGGGCCTCCTGCTGCTTCTGGCGGTATCCGCGGTGATTTTCCTCGGCGTCGAAGCGCTGCCGGGCGACACCGCGCAGGCGATCCTCGGGCAGCAGGCGACGCCCGAGGCGCTGGCCAATCTGCGCGAGAAGATGGGGCTGAACGACCCGCCGCTGACGCGATATCTCGGTTGGCTCGGCGGGGTGCTGACGGGCGATTTCGGCAAGGCGCTGTCGAACGATGCCGATATCGGGCAGGCGATCCTGCAGCGGCTGGGCAATACGCTGTTCCTCGCGGGCTGCGCGGCGGCGATCGCGGTGCCGCTGTCGATCCTGCTGGGGCTGGTCGCGGCGCGCCATGTCGGGCGCTGGCCGGACAAGGTGATCTCCGGAATCACGCTTTCGACGATCAGCCTGCCGGAATTCGTGGCGGCCTACTTCGTCATCTACGTGCTGACGCAGCTGATCCCGGTCTTCCAGCCGGTGGCGATGGTCTTTCCGGGGATGAGTTTCTGGGCGAAGCTGAACGCCATCGCGCTGCCGGTGATCGTGCTGGTGCTGGTGGTGCTTGCCCACATGATGCGGATGACGCGGGCAGCGATCCTGAACGTCATGCAATCGGCCTATATCGAGACGGCCGAGCTGAAGGGTCTGTCGCCGATGACGGTGATCTGGCGGCACGCCTTCCCCAACGCCATCGCGCCGGTGGTGTCGGTGGTGATGTTGAACCTCGCCTATCTGGTGGTGGGTGTGGTCGTGGTCGAGGTGGTCTTCGGCTACAACGCGCTGGGCCAGTATCTGGTGGACCACGTGACCAAGCGCGACCTGCCGGTGGTACAGGCGGTGGGGCTGATTTTCGCGGCGGTCTATATCGGGCTGAACGCTGCGGCCGACATCATTGCCATTCTTGCCAATCCGCGGCTGAGGCATCCGAAATGAGGGTGCCGCGATGAGAATTCCGCTGGCCGCCGGGATCGGGCTTTTCCTGACCGGTCTGTTCCTGTTCGTCGCGCTCTTCGCACGATGGATCGCGCCCTGGCCGATCGACGCGGCGGTGGGCGGCGTCTGGGACCCGCCTTCGGCCACCCACTGGCTCGGGACCGACACCATCGGGCGCGATATCCTGTCGCGGCTCATCTACGGGGCGCAGGTGACGATCTTCGTGGCGCTGGCGGCTTCGGTGCTGGCGTTTTCGCTGGGGGCTTTCCTGGGCTTCTTCGCCGCCGTCCGGGGCGGGTGGGTCGACCAGGCGCTGTCGCGGCTGGTCGATCTGGTGATGGCGGTGCCGTCGCTGATCGTGGCGCTGGTGATGCTGTCGGTGCTGCCCCTGAACCTGACGGTGCTGATCCTGGTCATGGGGCTGCTCGATTCGACGCGGGTGTTCCGGCTGTCGCGCGCGGTGGCGATGGACATCACGGTGATGGACTATGTCGAGGCGGCGCGGCTGAGGGGCGAGCGGCAGGGCTGGATCATCTTCCGCGAGATACTGCCCAATGCGCTGTCGCCGCTGGTCGCCGAGTTCGGGCTGAGGTTCATCTTCGCCGTCCTCTTCATCTCGACGCTGTCGTTCCTCGGGCTCGGCATCCAGCCGCCCTTGGCCGACTGGGGTGGGATGGTGAAGGAGAACAAGGACGGGCTCATCTACGGCAAGTCGGCCGCGCTGTTGCCAGCGCTCGCCATCGCGGCGCTGGCGATCAGTGTGAACCTGGTGGCGGACTGGATCCTGGCCAGGACGACAAGCCTGAAGGGGGGCCGGGGTGGCTGACGGGGCAAATGGCGCGCTTCTCGACATCCGGGGCCTCAGGATCGAGGCAACGATCTATCCGCCGGGCGAGAAACCCCGCGACGCGGTGCTGGTGGACGGTGTGTCGCTGCGGCTGGCCAAGGGCCGGGTGCTGGGGCTGATTGGCGAGTCCGGCGCGGGGAAGTCGACCATCGGGCTTTCCTCGATGGCCTACGGGCGCGGCGGCGTGCGCATCACTGCGGGCGAGATCGTCCTGAACGGCCGTGATATCCGCAAGCTCGCGCCAGGGGGCCTGCGGGGGCTGCGGGGCCGCGAGGTCACCTATGTCGCGCAGTCGGCGGCGGCAGCCTTCAATCCGGCGAAGCGGCTGATGGAGCAGGTGACCGAGGCGGCGCTGGCGCATGGGGTGATGGGGCAGGCCGAGGCCGAGGCGCGCGCGGTGGCGCTGTTCC
>JBJXFU010000192.1:0-42845 GCA_046155885.1 Paracoccaceae bacterium | reverse complement strand
AGAAGATTTGCAAAGACTGAACGGCACCATCGACAGATACCTGGGATTGATCGAGACGGGAGAGCTGATCGCCAGGGAGATTGAGGAGGGGAGGATAGATGATGCGAACCAGCTATACTTCACCTCTGCGCGACCGGATTACAAACTGTCCCATGGAGATTTATACACTCTGGTCATAGCGGCCGAAAGAAGAGTGGCTTCGATGGCGCGGATATCATGCGAATGACAATGCGGGCTCCGGGCCGATAGCGCAGGCCTGAGAACCCGGAACAGGCGCGGCGATTGGCGCGGCCATTCCCACGCCCCGCAAGCGGGCGGAAAGAAGCCCCGTTCCTCGAAAACTTCCTCACCGCCTCCGCCACGGCGGAAGGCCGGGCCAGGTCGATCCGGCGCCTCGGCAAGAAGGTGGCGGACTTCGCCTTTGTGGTGGACCCGCCCGGACCCGGCGGGCGGAAGCCGCTTGAGAGGCTGGGCATGTCGGTGCATGTTCCGTGCGAGTTCGAGGGGGCGTGAACGTTCCCCGCACAGGGAGGACACCATGACCGCAGCCCAACGTTTCCGCATCGACGGCCAGAAGGCCCTCGTCACCGGCGCCTCCAAGGGCATCGGGTTCGGCCTTGTCGGCCTTCTGGCCGAGGCCGGGGCGGATGTCGTGGCCGTGGCCCGCGACGAAGCCGGGCTTGCCGAAGCCAGGAAGGCGGTCGAGGCCCACGGCCGCCGCTGCCTGACCATCCGCGCCGACATGGCCAGCCCCACCGAACCCGTCGCCGCCGCCGAACGGGCGCTGGCCGAATGGGGCACCATCGACATCCTGGTGAACAACGCCGGCACCGCCACGCCAAGGCCGCTGATCGACCAGACCGTCGCGGAATGGGACCAGATGCTGGACGTCAACCTCCGCGCCCCCTGGCTGATGGCCAAGACGCTGGCTCCCGCGATGATCGCCCAGAAGCGCGGCAAGATCGTCAATGTCAGCTCGCAGACCTCGGGCGTGGCGCTGACCGAACACGGCGCCTACGCCGCCTCGAAGAACGGCCTCAATGCGCTGGGCAAGGTGATGACGGCCGAATGGGCGCGCTTCAACATCCAGATCAACGCCGTCTGCCCCACTGTCACCATGACCCCGATGGGCGTCCAGGTCTGGGGCGACCGCGCCAAGCTCGACCCCTTCCTCGCCCGCGTCCCGGCAGGGCGCACCGCGCAGGTGATCGAGGTCTGCGACGTGATCCTTTTCCTCTGCTCGCAGGCCTCGGACATGATCACCGGGCAGGATGTGTATGTCGACGGAGGCTACACGGCGCTTTGACTGAGTGCCAAGAATGTACGAATTTGAAAATCATGGCGAGTATCAGCGCCGGTGGGTGAAGAAGAATGTTCGATATTGAAAAGTGCCGCGCCGACACCCCCGCTTGCGAGAACATCCTGCACTTCAACAACGCCGGCGCCTCGCTGATGCCGGACCCGGTGTACCGGGCGCTCACCGGCCACCTCGCGCTAGAGCGCGACCGGGGCGGTTATGAGGCTGCGCACGCCGCCGCCGCGCTCGCCGCGTTCTACACCGAATTCGCCGCACTCCTCGGCTGCGACCCCTCGGAAATCGCCTTTGTCGAAAACGCCACCTGCGGCTGGGACATGGCCTTCTACGGCCTGCCGCTTGCCTCCGGCGACCGCATCCTGACGCACGGATCGGAGTACGCCTCGAACTACCTCGCCTTCCTCCAGCAGGCCAAACGCCGCAGCCTGGCCATCGACGTCGTGCCGCCCGACCCCACCGGCCAGATCGACCTGGCCGCGATGGAGGCGATGATCGGCCCCCGGACACGGCTGATCGCCATCACCCATGTCCCCTCGCAAGGCGGCCTCGTCAACCCCGCCGAGGCAGTCGGCGCGGTCGCCGCCCGGCACGGGCTTCTCTACCTGCTCGACGCCTGCCAGTCGGCCGGTCAGATCGATCTGAACGTCCGCCGCATCGGCTGCCACATGCTCTCGGGCACCGGCCGGAAGTTCCTGCGCGGCCCCCGCGGCACCGGGTTCCTCTACGTTTCGAACGCCATCCTCGACCGCCTCGACCCGCCCTTCCTCGACCTGCACTCCGCTGAATGGATCGGCCCCGACAGCTACACGATTGCCCCCGGCGCCCGGCGGTTCGAGAACTGGGAATCGAACGTCGCGGGCAAGATCGGGCTCGCCACCGCCGCAGCCTACGCCCGCGCCATCGGCCTTCCTGCGATCGAGGCGCGGGTGGCCGCCCTCGCCGCCCTGCTCCGCGACCGGCTTGCCGATACGCGCGGCATCACCGTCCACGACCTCGGTACGCGGAAATGCGGCATCGTCACCTTCCGCTCATCCCGCGAGACACCCGAGGCGATGACGCCCCGCCTCGCCGCGATGGGGATCAACACCTCGGTCTCGCCCGCCACCTATGCGCAGCGCGACCTCGGCGCACGCGGCCTCACCTCGCTCGTCCGCGCCTCGGTCCACTACTACAACACCGAGGCCGAGGTTGACCGCTTCGTCGCCGCCCTGGCCTGACCCGTCTCGCCCGCGCCCGGCTCCGGTCGCCGTCGCGCCCCGAAACCGCCGATGCGCGCGCCTTGCCCCTACCGCAGCGGAGCAAGCAGCCCGGCGCGCGCCAGGCGCGACCTGAGCCGCCAGATCGGCGCCACCGCACAAAAGCCGATGCCGACAAGGAAAATAAGTGTCGGTGTCATCCCCAGGGCCACGACCGAGGCCGAAAACAGGAACGGTGCGCCGCCCGTGGCCAAGGTCCGCGCCAGGGCAAGCCGCCCCAGAACCTCGCCGTAGCCCAGCGGTCCCAGAAGCGCCAGCGGAACCGAGCCACGGACAATGCTCGACAGGCCGGCTCCGGTCCCCAACAGGATGGCAAAGGCCGCGCCCGCCACGATCACCGGTGCCCCGGACAAGAGCATGAGCGCACCGAATGGCAGGGCGGCGGCGGCGACCAGCGCGACCGTCAAGGGGTGCAGCCGCCGCCACATCGCCGCGTCCACCGCCCGGATCGCCACCTGCGCCGGTCCCATCAGCATTCCCGCAAAGGCCGCATGATCCGCGAATCCGGTCGCGGACAGGATCGGGACCAGGTGCACGGTCAGCGCCGTGATCAGCGTTCCGCTCAGCGCGAAGCTGACGGCGATGGCACGGAAGGCGCCAGTGCGCAACGCGGCCGGCAGCGGCGGCAGATCGAGCACCGGCCCCTCGGGGCGCAATGCCGGGGCATCGTTGCGGACAGGCCGGCGCAGAAGCCACAGGTGAAGGCCAAGCGCCACCGTCAGATGCAGCCCCGCGAAGATGCCGTAGGTCGCGCGCCAGCCAAGCTCGGCCACCAGCCAACCCGTCAGCGGCCAGAAGATGGTCGAGGCGAAGCCCGCGACAAGGGTAAGCTGCGTGATCGCGCGCCGGGCCTGCCGCCCGGTCAGCCGGGCCAGCGTCGCGAAAGCCGCGTCATAAAGGATGGTGACCGCAATGACCTCGGTCAGGACTATGCCCGCGAGATAGACCCAAGCCACCGGTGCCAGCGCCATCAGAATCAGCACAAACCCCGCCGCCAGGCTGCCCCAGACCATCAGCAGCGGCGCCCCCAGGCGGTCCATCATCCGCCCGGCGAAGGGCGCACCAAAGCCGCCCGCCAGAAGGCCAGCCGAAAAGACCGCGTAGCAAACTGGCTGAGAAAGCCCGAATTCCCCTGCCGCGACAGGCATGACGATCGGGAAGGCATAGTAGAGCGTGCCATAGCCGATGATCTGGCTCACCCCGAGCGCGCCGACAATGGCCTTCAATCGTACCCCCTCAGCACCGCCCCCGGGTTCATGATCCCAAGGGGATCGAGCGCCCGCTTCACCGCCCGCATCGCCGCCAGCTTCGCGGGGTCGCCGTACCGCTCCAGGTCATCCACCTTCAGCCGCCCGATCCCGTGCTCGGCGCTCATCGACCCACCCATCGCATGGACCAGATCGTGCACCACCTGCTTCACTTCGTCCGCCCTGCCCCGCAGCGCGGCCGCCGGCACCCCCTTCGGCGGAAAGACGTTCCAGTGCAGGTTCCCGTCGCCGAGGTGCCCGAAGACATTGATCCGGAACTCCCCCAGCTTCGCCACCTCGCCCGGCGCCCGCGCGATGAACTCCGGCACTTCCCCCAGCGGCAGCGCTATGTCATGCGACGACACCGACCCGATCCTGCGGTTCGCTTCCGGTATCCGCTCGCGGAACTCCCATAGGGCCGCCCGCTGCGCCTCACTTTGCGCGACAAGGCCGTCCGCTAACTGGCCCGCCGCCACCGCCGCCTCGAAGAGCTCCTCAAGCGACCGCACCGGGTCGAGCCCGGCGGGCATGCCCGTGTCGATCAGCACGACCCATTCCGGCGGGTCGGGCCAGGGCGGGCGGTAGTCCGGCATCGTCTCGGCCAGGAACTCCGTCCCCGCGCGGTGGATCAGCTCGAAGGCCGAAACGCAGCCCCCCATCCGCTCGCCCGCCAGCGCAAGAAGGTCAAGCGCGGCCTGCGGCGAGGCGACCTGAAACATCGCCGTCCCCTCGGCCGCCGGCTTCGGAACCAGCCTCAGGCTCGCCGCCGTGATGACCCCCAGCGTGCCCTCGGCCCCGATCAGCAGATGCCGCAGATCATAGCCCGTGTTGTCTTTCCTCAGCCGCCTTAGCCCGTGCATCACCGACCCGTCGGGCAGCACCGCCTCGATCCCAAGGACCAGATCGCGCGCATTGCCATGGCGAAGCACGCCCGTCCCGCCCGCGTTGGTCGACAAAAGCCCCCCGATCCGCGCCGACCCCTGCGAAGCCAGCGTCAATGGGAACAGCCGCCCCGCCTCCCCGGCCGCCCGGTGGACATCGGCAAGGATCGCGCCGGCCTCGACCACCAGTACGTTCTCCCCTGGCAGGATCTCGCGCACCCGCGCCATCCGCTCCAGCGACAGGATCAGCGGCACGGGCCCTTCGCCGGCGATCTGGCCGAGCACAAGCCCGGTCCCCCCGCCATAGGGCACGGTCCCGACCCGCGCCTCGCCGCAGGCGCGCACGATTGCCGCCACCTCCTCGGTGTCGCGCGGACGGGCGACAAAGCCCGCCTGCCCGGTCACCCGGCCCCGCGGGTCCTGCAGATACCGCGGTTCGGCCGGGCCGACCGCGCCAGGGGTCAGCCGGGCCGAAAGGCGCTCGGCGAAGGCCGCGTCGGCGGGTTTCAGCATCGGGGGGCGGCTCCGTCGGTTGCCGGAACGGTGAAGCATGCCGGCCGCGCCTGACGCAAGGTCGCGCATGGCGGACCGGGTTCGCCCCGGCTTCGGGGGAAGCCGGTCAACTCTCCTGACCGCCGTCCCCCCGCCCGCCGTCTCCTTGCCGCGCCGCCGCCCAGCGGTTCAGCCAGGCGAGCCCCGCCAGCGCCAGCCCCAGCCCGAGGAACGAAAACACCCGCGTCAGCCCCGAAAGCCCCGAGGCGTCGATCAGGAAGACCTTGGCGATAGTCAGCCCGATCACCGCCATCGCGATCCAGCGCAGTTCCGCCGAGCGCCGGGCGATCGACTGGTAGAGCAGCGCCGCCCCGGTCAGCAGAAGCGCGAGCGTATAGGAATAAAGCTCGGGCTGCGTCACCCCGTCGGCGCCGAGGAAGTCCCCCTGCCAGAAGCGGCGGATTTCCAGCGCAACATAGAGCACCGCCAGCGCCGCGCCGGCACCTGTCAGGGATTCGCGCAACCAGCGGTCCAGATGCCCGAACCGGCGCACCGCGAGAATAAGCAGCAGGCCCGGCAGCCCGTAGGCCAGAAGCAGCGTGTCGAGCAGAAGGGGCCCGTAGACCAGCGCGCCCTGGGCCTCGGGCGACCAGGCGAAAAGCGGGTTCAGCGGCGCTGCCGCCGCGCCGATCCCGGCCGCCGCGATCAGCCCCGAAAGCCCCGCGATGGCCACCCGCACGATGGTCATGAACCGCCCCGGAAGCTGCATCCGGTGCAGCTGCACCAGCGCCACGATCAGCCAGGGCATCGCGTTCAGCGCCACCGACCAGTAGGATCCGACGAAGCTGTCGCCGATCCGCGCCTCGATCATCCGCGTGATGACGACATTGGCGAAGATCGCCGAATAGGCCGCGATGCCGCCTTCCAGGAAAACCTGCGCGCCGGTCCGGCCCAGCCCCCGGAAAAAGTACAGCGCCGCGCCCATCCCGAGGATCGCCGCCGCGAAGGCCACGACCACCGGCGCCCAGGGCGCCGTCATCGCCCAGTCCACGCCCGGGTCGACCGTCAGCCGCCAGCCCAGCACCAGCACGCCCGCCTGCGCGAACCACCCCATCTCGGGCAGCCGGAACCGGCGGTCGAGCGCGGCGGCGGTGGCCAGCAGCACCGCCAGCGCCACGTTCAGTGCGGCCTCGGACAGGATCAGGAACAGGGCCAGCGCGACCAGCGACAACGTCGCGAGCGCCGCATAGGCCGCGCGGCGCATGTCCTCGCCGTCCTGACGGGCGAAGAGCACCGCCGCAGCTGTCATCAGCGCCGACAGCGCGATCACGTGCAGCGCCCAAGGGTAGGCGCCGATGGTCAGCGAGGGCTGCCAGAACAGCTCCAGCAGCAGCGCCGCGACCGGCCCGCTCAGCGCCGCGCCCGCCGCCCAAAGCGCGCCGTGGCGGGTGTCGTTCAGGCTTCGCCATATGGCCGCCGCCGACAGCGCCGCGCCCAGCGCAAAAAGCACACCGACCGTTGTCGGGCCCTGTGTCTCGGGCGGGCGAAGTCCGATCTCGGCAGCGCGGAAGGCATCGTAAAGCGCGCCCTTCGCCATTGCCTCGGTGCCGATGCGGGCAAGGAAAGCCGCCGCCGGCAGGGCTGCGAGGTCGGCCAGCGCCGGGGCGCCGCGCGTCCACAGGATCAGCACAAGCGCCAGCGCCGCCGGGGCGGCAAGCGCGGAAAGCGAAGCCGCCTCGCTCCACCCCGGCAGCAGGAAGAAACTGACCGACGCCGCCGCCACCGACGCCGCCGCGAGCAGCGTCGGGAAAGAAGGGCGCACCGGCGCCGCAGGCACGCCGCCCGCCGTCGCCACCCGCGCGCTCCGGCCCGAGGCGAAGGCCGCTGCGGCCACGCCCGGCCCCGCATGGTCGGGCCATAGGCCGCGCGACGGGATGCCTATCGCCAGAAGCGGCAGAACCGCCAGATAGCCCGCGAACCACTCCGGCCGCGTCCCCGCCAGGAACAGAAGCCAGCCGCCCGCGAACCCCAGCGCCACCGACAGGCCCGACACCCAGGCCCAGCGGCGCATCGTGTCGATCATCAGGCCAAGCCCCGCCACCAGCCCGAAATAGCCGTAAAGCCATTCCGGATTGGCGCTCTGCCCGCCCACCGCGAAGGGCGCGGCGGTGGCGCCGATCAGGCCCACGGCGGCCAGGAAGGGCCCGTAGAACCAGCCGATCAGCACCGCTCCTCCGGCGGTCAGCGCCAGCCCCGCGAAGGCCACCTCGGGCCCGATCAGCCCGTAAAGCTGCCGCGCCGCGATCAGCCCGGCGAAGATCGCCACGATCCCGGCCCCGGCGAAGGTCGACGGCAGATAGGCCGTCACGCTGTCCTCGCCGTCGCCGCCGCGCCGCCGCACGAATTCGCCCGCCGCGATCAGCGCAAGGCCGAACAGCACCGCCATGACCACCCGCATCGCCGGCGTCAGGAGCCCGTTCTCGATCCCGTACTGGACGAAGAACACCCCTGCGAGCGCCAGCGACAGGGCCGAGACGGCATAGACCCAGTTCGCCGCCATCCATCGCGTCAGCCGGTCGAACGGCGAGGGGCCGGACGGGGTGCGGGCCGGCGGAGGCGGCGGAGCCGCCCCGTCAGGGGCACCCCAGGGCATGGCCGGATCAGCCGGGGGCGGCATGGCAGTCTCCCCGGTTCCCGCCAAGGCGGTTGCGGGGAAAGTGGCTTCGGTGCGGACAGGCACCTCGGCCGGCGCCACCCCGGGCGCCACCCCGGGTGCCATCGCGGGCGCCGTATCGGGCGCCGTATCGGGCGGAGACACCGGCATCGCCGCATGCCCCGCAGACGGCAGGCGCGCCAGATGTTCGCCCAGAAGCCGGGTCGAGGCCTCCAGCTCCGCCACCCGCCGCTTCAGCCCCGAGACCGAAACCAGAAGCACGATCACTGCGACCGGAATGCCAAGCACCACCAGCGCGGCCAGGATGCCGAGACCCATCATCACCGTTCCCCCGTTTTCCCGATGGTGTAGGCCGGAAAGCCGGGAACCGCAAAGTCAGGTTTTGCATGCCCCGGCGGGATGGCCGGGGCAGCGGGCGCCTCCGCCCTTCGGTCGCCGCCGGCGAAACCCCCGATACCGGCGACACAGGGCGTTCAGCGCGTCTCCGAATCCGCCCCTGCGTCTCCTCCACGCCCGAACAACCCGGCCAGCCCCCGCGACACCAGCCCCGACACCCTCGGACGCGGCAGCACGCGGAACGGCAGCGGGCGGCAGACCTCCATCGCGGCCACCCCCACCCGCGCCGTCAGCGCCCCGTTCACCACGCCTTCGCCGAAGCGCCGCGACAGCTTGGAAAGAAGCCCGCCCCCGGCCACCGAATGGATCAGGTCGTCCCCCGCCGCGACGGCGCCCGTCGCCAGAAGGTGAGTGAAGACCGCCCGCGTCAGCCGCCATCCGCCGAAGATCCCGGCCCTTCCGCCATAGATCTCCGCCACCCGCCGGATCATCCGCAGGTTCGCGGTCAGCGCCGCCACCACATCGGCCAGCGCCAGGGGCACCAGCGCCGTCACCGCCGCCACCTGCCGCGCCGCCGCCTCCACCTCGCGCCTTGCGGCCGCGTCCAGCGGGCCGAGCAACTCGGCCTCAGCCAGCCCCAGCAGCGTATCCGCATCCATCACCCCGTCCCGCCGCTCGGCCAGCCGCGCCCGGCCCCATTCGGCCGCCGGCCGGTCCCGGTACAGGGCGTCGAGCCGGTCCGCCACTCCCCGCGCCGCCGCAAGATCGCCCGAAGCGACCGCCGCCGCCGCATCCCGGTGCAGCGCGTCCAGGCGCGACAGGCGGAAGTAGGCCAGCGTCTCGCGCCCGGCGACGAGCAGAAGGGCCAGAAGGAAAAGCCCCGTCAGCCCCGCCGCGATCAGCCCCAGAACGGGGTGCCGGACCAGCAGGTTTTCAACGAAAGTCCAGGCCGCCACCGAGACCCAGAAACCGAGGAACCCGCCAAGGCTCGCCCAGAAAAGCCGCCCGATCCGCGACGGCCGCCGCACCGCGATCGCCGCCACTGCGCGCATCGCACGGCCCCCGGGCCCGAAGTCCGGCCCAAGGTCGGGCACGGGCGCAGCGGTGGCGGGCGTCTCGGCCCCCGGTTCGGCCATCTCGATCAGCACCGGCTTGCGGGCGGGGTCGGTCATCGTCTCACCTCATGCCAGCCGGTCGCCGAACAGGAACTCGGCGGCACGGTCAAGCCGGATATGCGGCGGCCCCTCGCCGGGGCGAAGGGTCAGGCGGGCGGGGGCGAAGGACATCACGCGGTAGTCCGCGTCGAGCCAGCGCCCCGCCCCGTCCCGCGCCGGCGAAAGGATGCGCGACGGGTCGGCCGGAAGCTCACCGGGGTAAAGCAGCGCTTGCCTGCCTGTCTCCAGCAGCGTCCCCCGCACCCCGCCCAGATCGGCCCCGTCGTGCCGGAAGCTCTCCTCCACCGTCGCGCGCAGCCCAGCGACCGCCATTGCCGCCGTCTCCGCCCCGGCGAAATCCGCCCGGCCCTTCGCCTCGCGCAGCATCGCCGCAATGATCGCGGTCAGGCGGGGATGCTGCTCGTGGTGCAGGTGATCGGCCTTGGTGGCGGCGAACAGGATGCGCTCGACCCGGCGGCCGCCGAACAGGCGGGTCAGCCAGCCGTTCCGGCCCGGGCGGAAGGCCGCCAGGATCTCGGCCAGCGTACGGCGCATGTCCTCGGTCGCCTTCGGCCCGGCATGGATCGCGCCCAGCACGTCGGCCAGCACGATCTGGCGATCCACCTTGGCGAAGTGGTCGCGGAAGAAGGGCTTCACCACCCGCGCCTTGTAACCCTCGAACCGCCGCGCCATCTCGCGCGCCAGCGACCCGCGCCCGCCCCCGTCTGCGAGCGGCGCGAAGGTCAGAACCGGCGAGCCGTCAAGCTCGCCGGGCAGCAGGAACCGGCCCGGCGTGCAATCCGAATAGCCCGCCGCCCGCGCCGCCGAAAGGTAGCCCTTGAAGGCGCGGGCCAGCCCCTGCGCCACCCCTTCGTCGAACGCCGTCTTCGGGTCCGCCCCGCGCAGGGCCCCCATGAACCCCGCCGCCTCGGCCCGGTCGGCAATGCGGGCCAGCGTCTCGCGCGACCAGTCCGCGTAGGACTTTTCCAGCAGCGCCAGATCAAGGAGCCACTCGCCCGGATAATCCACGATGTCCAGATGCACGGTCCTCGGCGCGCGCAGCGAACTCAGCATGCCCGCCGGCCGCACCCGGAACGACAGGCGCAGTTCGCTGACCGCCCGCGTGCTTTCCGGCCAGCGCGGCGAAGGCCCGGTCAGCGCGGCAAGATGGGCCTCGAAGTCGAAGCGCGGCACCGTCACGTCTGGCTGCGGCCGCAGCCAGACGGCGGCGATCCGCCCCTCGGCCTCGGCCCTGAGGCCCGGCATCCGCCCCCGGTCGAGCAGGTTGGCCACCAGCGAGGCGATGAACACTGTCTTGCCCGCCCGGCTGAGCCCGGTCACACCCAGGCGCACCGCCGTCTCGCTCCAGCTTTCGGGAATGCCCGGGACCAGCCCCGCCACCTCGCGCAGCGCCCCCTCCGCAAGATCGCCGATGCCCAAATCGCCTGCCCCTTTTCGCCGCCCAGCATAGGCGCGCGCCGCTCTGGCGTGTAGTCCCCGCCCTGTTGCAATGCCGTCCGCCCGGGATTAGCCCCTTCGCCCATGCCGCGCCACGCCTTCCTGATCGAATATCACGGGCAGCCCTTCGCGGGCTGGCAGCGCCAGGCCGGCCTGCCCTCGGTGCAGGAGGCGCTGGAAACGGCGGTCGCCGCGCTCGACCCCGCTCGGCCGACGATGACGGGCGCAGGGCGGACCGATGCCGGCGTGCATGCCGAGGGGCAGGTGGCCCATGCCGACCTGACAAGGGCATGGGACCCGTTCCGGCTGATGCAGGCGCTCAACTGGCACCTGCGGCCGCACCCCGTGGCGGTTCTCAGGGTGGCGGCGGTGGGCGAGGACTTCCACGCCCGCTTCTCGGCCATCGAACGGCGCTACACCTACCGTATCCTCGCCCGCCGCGCGCCCGCCGTGCTGGCGGGTGGCCAGGTCTGGCAGATGCCCGGGGCGCTTGACGCGGCGGCGATGCGCGAAGGCGCGGCGCACCTCGTCGGTCGGCACGACTTCACCACCTTCCGATCGGCGGCGTGCCAGGCCGACAGCCCGGTGAAGACGCTCGACGAGATCGCCATCGACGAAGTCACGGCGAACGGCGGCGCGGAATACCGCTTCCGCCTCCGCGCCCGCAGCTTCCTGCACAACCAGGTCCGCTCGATCGTCGGCACGCTCGAACGGGTGGGATCGGGGGTCTGGGCGCCGGACCGGGTGGCCGAGGCGCTCGCGGCCCGCGACCGGACGGCCTGCGGGCCGGTCGCGCCGCCGCAGGGGCTTTGCCTGACCGGGGTGCGGTATCCGCAGGACCCCTTCGCCTGACACCGCCCGGCGGGGGGACCGGCCTTCGAAACCGTATCCCCCACCCGCCTTATCCAAACAGCCGCCGCACCTCGTCGCGCAGTTCCTTCATCTCGAAAGGCTTGGCGATGAACCCGTCCGCGCCAAGCTCCATCCCGCGCTTCCGCTCGGCGGCCGAGCCCCGCGCCGTCATCATCAGAATCTTCACCCCCGCCAGCCCGGGATCGCTGCGCACCCCCTGTCAGATGTCATAGCCCGACACGCCGGGCAGCATGATGTCCAAGAGCACCAGGTCCGGCCGTGTCGCCCGGATGCGCGGCAGCGCCTCGGCGCCGTCGGCCACACGGTCATGGTCGTACCCCTCGCGCATCATCAGATAGTCGAGCGCGATGTTGTCCTCGTCCTCGACGATCAGGACACGGGCGCGGGGTTTCACGGATGTCATGGGACGGTCTTCCTCCGGATGGCGACACGTCTGGGAAAAAATTGACAAACGAAAGGAAGGCCCCCGGCGGCTCTCGCCGGGGGCCCTGGGTGTCAGTGGTGGACCTTGTGGTCGGGGTCGTCCTCGAAGATTGATCTCCTGTGCGTTCCGCCCGGCACCAGCAGCGCGCCGATCACTGCGGCGAGCGGGCCGTAGAGGTAGAAGTCGTACCACTCGAAGATGGTGCCCGCCGACGTGGCGAGGAATACCTTCTTCTCCTCCCGTGTCATCGGCCTGGCGCGGTTCACGTCGAGGTCCAGGTCTGCGACTGCCATTCCGTCCACTCCTCCTGGCAATAGGGTACCCTTCCGGTGCCCCGGTTCTTGTCTCCGCCGGTCCGAACGAAGGGCCGTCGGCGTTGCTTGGGGTTGTCAGCGCTTGTTCATGCGGTTGGCGATCAGATCGTCGACGACCGCCGGATCGGCGAGCGTCGAGGTGTCGCCCAGCGCGCCGAAGTCGTTCTCGGCGATCTTGCGCAGGATGCGGCGCATGATCTTGCCCGAACGGGTCTTCGGCAGCCCCGGCGCCCACTGGATCAGGTCCGGGCTGGCGATGGGCCCGATTTCGGCGCGGACCCATTTCACCAGGTCGCGGCGCAGCTCCTCGGTGGCCCCGACCCCATTCATCAGGGTCACATAGGCATAAATGCCCTGCCCCTTGATCTCGTGCGGGTATCCCACCACCGCCGCCTCGGCCACGTCGGGGTGGGCGACCAGCGCGCTTTCCACCTCGGCGGTGCCCATCCGGTGGCCCGAGACGTTGATCACATCATCGACCCGCCCGGTGATCCAGTAATACCCGTCCTCGTCACGCCGGCAGCCGTCGCCGGTGAAGTAGAACCCCTTGTACTGCTGGAAGTAGGTTTCCATGAACCGCTGATGGTCGCCCCAGACGGTGCGCATCTGCCCCGGCCAGCTGTCTGCGATGGCCAGCACGCCCTCGACCCCGTTGCCGTCCCTCACCGCGCCCGTCGCGGCGTCCAGCACCGCCGGCACAATCCCGAAGAAGGGCAGCGTCGCCGAACCGGGCTTGGTCTCGATGGCGCCGGGCAGGGGGGTGATCAGGTGCCCGCCGGTCTCGGTCTGCCACCAGGTGTCGACGATCGGGCAGCCGCCCTTGCCCACGTGCCGATCGTACCAGAGCCAGGCTTCGGGGTTGATCGGCTCGCCCACCGTGCCGAGCAGGCGGAGTGAGGACAGGTCGTGCCTGTCCACCCAGTCCGGCCCCTGCCCCATCAGCGCCCGGATGGCGGTGGGGGCGGTGTAGAACTGGGTGACCTTGTGCTTCGCGCAAACCTCCCAGAAGCGGCCGGGGTCGGGCCAGGTCGGCACACCCTCGAACATCAGCGTCGTCGCGCCGTTCGCGAGCGGCCCATAGACGATGTAGCTGTGCCCTGTGACCCAGCCCACATCCGCCGTGCACCAGAAGATATCGCCCTCGTGGTAATCGAAGGTCAGCTTGTGCGTCATTGCGGCAAAGACGAGGTAGCCGCCGGTCGTATGCACGACCCCTTTCGGCTTGCCGGTCGATCCGCTGGTGTAAAGGATGAACAGCGGGTCCTCGGCCCCCATCTCGGCATAAGCGCAATAGGGCGCCGCGGCCTTCATCGCAGCCGTCAGGTCGATGTCGCGGCCCTCGACCCAACTGGTGGGGTCGCCGGTATGCTTCACCACCAGGCATTTCACCTTGTCCGAACAGTGCAGCAGCGCCTTGTCGGCATTGTCCTTCAGCCCCGTCTTCTTGCCGCCCCTCGGCGCCCAGTCGGCGGTAATCACCACCTTGGCGCCGCAGTCGTTCACCCGGTTGGCCAGGGCGTCGGCCGAAAAACCCCCGAAGACCACCGAATGGATCGCCCCGATCCGCGTGCAGGCCAGCATCGCATAGGCCGCTTCCGGGATCATCGGCATGTAGAGGATCACCCGGTCGCCTTTGCCGACGCCCTGCGCCTTCAGCACGTTCGCCAGCCGGCAGGTGCCCTCCAGCAGTTCGGCATAGCTGATGTGCCGCGCGGCTGCCTTCGGGTCGTCGGGTTCCCAAATGATCGCGGTCTGCCCGGCGCGCGTCAGCATGTGCCGGTCGACGCAGTTGGCCGAAACGTTCAGCGTGCCGTCCTCGAACCAGCGGATATCGACATGCCCGAACTCGAAGCTGGTGTTCTTCACCTTGGAGTAGGGCCGGATCCAGTCGATCCGCCTGCCCTCGCGCCCCCAGAACGCATCCGGTTCCGCGACCGACTCGGCATACATCGCCCGGTAGCTTTCCGGTGTGACATGCGCCGTCGCGAAGCCCGGCGGAATCGCCCGCTTGCTGATGTCGGTGGCATGCGGCTGTGCGTTCATCGGGGCCTCCCTTCCCTTCGACCGCCGACAGCGGAACGAATCCCGGGTCCGCGGCGCGCCGTCCGCTTGGTGCGGGTTCGGCAGGGCGGTAGAGTAAACCATGCCAACCTTCTCGGCTAACTCTTTTTTAATTATGGGTTTTTCTGTGAATACGTTGACAGGATTCTCGCGGCACCTGTAAATCTCCCGGCTGTCGGTACGGTTTTGGGCCGATCCGTCAGGGCCTTGGCTGTTGACCGGCCGAACGGCCGCCCGGGGCGCGATCTGCGATCATCCGCACTTGGGGCTTCAGGACCGGAAGGGGCGCTTCCACCTTCGCGGCAGGCCAGACCCCGTTGCCGCGACCGCCCCGCCCGGCATCGCGAATCGCGGCCCGCTGATGCCCGCTCAGGCCGTTGCCGTCGTCGACTGCGCCGTCGGGCTCAGAGCCGCATGCGCGGCCGCAGTGCCCTGAGCGATGGTCTCCGCGTAGATCGCGCGCGGCGGCCGCAGGCCAAGCAGCCCCAGCGTCCGGCGCATCTCCGGCGAGGTGCCGGTCAGCACCAGCACGCCACCCTTGCGCGCCAGCTTGCGGGCCAGAAGTTCAACCGCATGCGCCCCCGAGGAGTCAAGGAACGGCACCTCGGCGAAATCCACGACGAAGCCCTTCGGCCGGTCGGCGATGCGCTCGAGCACCGCCCCCACGGTCGAGGCCGCGCCAAAGAAGAACGCCCCCTTGATGCGGTAGACCACGACTTCGCTGTCGATCGCGGCGGCCGGATCGTAAGGCCGCATCTCGTCGGCCTCGTCCTCCGGCACCAGCGCCGCGCGTTCCTCGACCTGCGCCGCTTCCGACATCCGCCGGATGAACAGCAGCGCGCCCAGCAGGAAGCCGACCACGATCCCTTCGGTCAGATCGCGGAACACCACCAGAAGGAACGTCGTCAGCAGCACCAGCGCATCGCCTGCGGAACTGCGCAGAAGCACCCAGAACTCTTCCTTCTCGACCATGTTCCAAGCTACCACCGCCAGCACCCCGGCCAGCGCCGTCAGCGGGATGTACGTAGCCAGCGGCGCGGCCACGAACATGAAGAGCAGCACGAAAACCGCGTGCAGCATCCCCGAAACCGGCCCGCGCGACCCTGCGCGCACGTTGGTGGCGGTCCGCGCGATGGTCCCGGTAACCACGATCCCGCCGAAGACCGCCGACCCGAGGTTCGCCACCCCCTGCGCCACCAGTTCCGCGTTCGACCGGTGGCGGCGGCCGGTCATCCCGTCGGCGACCACTGCCGACAACAGCGACTCGATGGCGCCCAGAAGGGCGAAGCTGACCGCGAAGGGCAGGGCCCGCAGGACGCCCTCGCGCGTGAGATCGGGAAGCGCGGCGGCCGGCAGCATCCTCGGCAATTCGCCGAACCGGCTGCCGATGGTCTCGACCGGCAGCCCCGCGACAGCCGCCACGACCGACGCCATCCCGACCGCGATCAGTAGCCCCGGCCAGTGCGGCCTGACCCGCTTCAGCCCCAGGATGACCGCGACCGTCAGCGCCGCCAGCCCGACCGCCGCCGCCGAAACCGTTTCGCGCGCGGCCCAGATCGCCGCGATCTTCGCCAGGAACGCCGGTGGCTCGGCCCCCGCCATCGACAGGCCCAGCAGGTCCTTCACCTGGCTCGCGAAGATGATGACGGCGATCCCGGCGGTGAAGCCCACGGTGACCGGATAGGGGATGTACTTGATGTATGTCCCCAGCCGGAACAGCCCGACCGCGACCAGCATCAGCCCCGCCAGGAACGTCGCCGTCATCAGCCCGCCAACCCCGATGGCATGCACACATCCCGCCACCAGCACGATGAACGCCCCCGCCGGCCCGCCGACCTGGAACCGGCTGCCGCCGAGCGCCGAGACCAGGAACCCACCGACGATCGCGGTGTAAAGCCCCCGCTCCGGCCCGACCCCCGAGGCGATGGCGATCGCCATGGAAAGCGGCAGGGCGACGATGGCGACCGTGAGCCCGGCGATCGCGTCCGCCTTCAGGTCGCAGGCGCGGTAACCTTCGCGGAGCACCGTCACCAGCTTCGGGACGTATTGCTCGGCAAAGGTCGGGTGCTGCTGCAGGACGGTCCGGTGCATTTTGTGTCCCTTGGGTCTCGGACAGTGGCGGGCCCACCTCCGGCTTGTCAAGAAACCGCGCATCCGCCAGAAATCGTTTTATGGCCTCGCCCGCGACTCCTGTCCGCGACACCGACGACGAAGCCCGCGAGCTCGCGCGGGACCTCATCCGTTCAGCCAGGACGGCGGCGCTCGCCGTGACCGACCCGGCGACCGGCGCGCCCTTCGTCAGCCGCATCGCCGTCGGCACCCTGCCCCCGGGCCGCATCGCCACCCTCGTCTCCTCGCTGGCGCTGCACACCCGCGCGCTCCGCGCCGACCCCCGCTGCGCGCTCCTCTTTGGCGAACCCGGAGCCCGGGGCGACCCGCTCAACCATCCGCGCCTCAGCCTGACCGCGCTCGCGCGATTCGAACCGGCGGGCAGCGCCGGTCACGCGGTGCTGCGCACCGGCTGGCTTTCCATTCACCCCAAAGCTAAACTCTACGCCGATTTCGCGGATTTCGCCTTCGCGGTCTTCCAGCCCCTGGCCGGATCGCTGAATGGCGGCTTCGCCCGCGCCTATGCCCTTTTGCCCGAAGACATCAGACTGGATTGAGACGAAACATTAGCCGGACCCCGCATTTCCCGCTTCGCCGCCCCGCCTGGCTCGACCTGAAGCGGCCCGGCCTCCGCGACGAGGTCCTCCGCCAGCGTGACCGCTCGGCGGGAGATCTCGTTTCGCGCGAAGCGGCGGTCGCCCTCACCTGTCTTCTCTTCGCGGTCTACCTGCCGGCGCTGGCGGTCGGCCTGATCTATGTCTTCCTGCTGCTGACCGAGGTGGTCGAGATCGCGGCCTACCGCGCCTTCGCCCGCGGCCGGGGCCGCCACTGGTACACCGTGATCCTCGTCAACTCCTTCGCCGGCCTCGCCGCCTTCTCGCTGCTCGGCGTTCTCGCCTGGACCTACGAAGACCCACTCATCCGCTTCGTCGGCGTGCTTTCCATTGTGGGGGCGCTCATCAACGTGTCCAGCGAACGGTCGATGCACCTGCCCGTCGGCGTCATCTGCGGCATCCCGCCCTCGGCGGCGCTCCTCTACATCGCCTCCCAGGACCTGCTCACCGTCGCCGGCTGGAAGGGCTCAGTTTTCGCCACGGCCGCCGCGCTGTCCCTCATCGGCTACTTCTCCTCGGCCCTCTTCCAGAACCATCGCATCCAGGCGCGGCTCGAGGGTGAACGGGCCCGCGCCCAGGCCGCGAGCGAAGCCAAGTCGCGGTTCCTCTCCGAAATGGGCCACGAGATGCGAACTCCGCTCAACACCATCGTCGGCCTGTCGCAGACCCTGCCCGAAAGCCACTCGCCCGGCGATATCGCCGCCCGCATCGCCGACATTGGGGCAGCGGCGAGAGATTTCGCCGATCTGGTCGATGAACTGATCGGGGCCGAAGCGGCGACCGAAGGCCAAGTCACCGCCCGACCCGCCGCAGTGACGGTCCGGACCGAAATGGAGGCCGCCGCCCGGTCAGTCGCCCGTGCGCTCGCTCGGACCCACGAAGATGGCGCGGCGGTGCCGTCCGCCGCCAGGGTGGCCGATGACATTCCTGAAATCATGCGGTTCGACGCAGCCCTGGTGCGGAAATACCTGCGCCATGCGGCGGTCTCGGCCGGTATCGCCCCCGGTAAAAGGGACGCCGGCGGCGTGAAGCTGTCCTGCGACCGGGCGGGGCCGGGAACGCTCGCCGTCACTCTGCGGATCGGCGGCGGTTCCGGCGAAGGTGGGCCGGACGTGGCGAAGCCGGCGGCCGGACGGCCGGGCGGCGTCCCGCCGGCCGCCGACATGCACGGTTCGCTCCTTTCGCTGTTCGGGGCCACCGGCACGGTTTCCGCCGACCCGCCCGGGGCCGTCACCGTCCGGCTAAGGTTTCCGGCCGGGCCGATGCCCGCCGCCGAAGCACGCCCCGATTCCCCGCCACCCCGGCAGGCGCTCCGCGCCATAGTTGTGGACGACATCGCCACCAACCGCTTCGTCGTGGTCACTCTCCTGCGCGGGCTTGGGATCGAGGCCGACGAAGCCGAAAGCGGCGATACGGCGCTCGCGGCGCTCCGCTGCGGGCGCTTCGGCCTTGTCCTGCTCGACATGAACATGCCCGGCATGGACGGCGAAGCCACGCTCCGCGCGATCCGCAACCTCGACGGGCCCGCTGCGAAGCTTCCGGTGATCGCGCTGACCGCCGGGGGCGTCCCCGGGCAGAGGGAACGCTACGCGGCCCTCGGGATGGACGGCTTCGTGGCCAAACCCGTGGACCGCCGCCTGCTCGCGGCCGAAATCGACGCCGCCATCGCCTGGGCCGGCCTGCGTTCGGCAAGCCGGCGCGGCTGATCCCAACTCAGGTCGGATTGTCCATGCGGATCCCCAGGTGCAGCCGCCCCCTGACCGCCACCGGCCAGGCCACCGCCACATCCTGCTTCGACGCGCCCTGACCGACGCTGACCGAGGGGAAATCGTTCCGAACCGCGTTCGCCGAGGTGACGACCGCGCCCTCGGCCACCACGGACTCGACATTGCGCGACCACCCGCCGAAGGGCAGGAACCCTCCGGGCTGCACCGTCCAGGTGGTCGCGGCGGTCGCCTGATCGTGCTGGATGCGCACCGGGTTGATTGTCGCCTGGGTCACCGCGTTGAAGCTGTTGGCGTCGAACACCACGTTGCGCATCCGGCTGTAATCGAGCGCCGCGAACGTCGTGTCCACCGCCTCGACCCGGTCCACCGTCGCGTTGACCGCCCTGAAGGTGTTGCCCAGAACGCTGAGCCCCTGAATGAAGTGCCCCGTCCCATAGGGCTTGACGACCAGCCACCGGAACCAAGGCGCGACGCCGATCGCCATGAAGATGTTGCCGGTGACGGTCAGCCCCCCGAACGAGTACTGCGTTCCGAAATCCGGATCGGCCTCGTACTCGTTCGTCCACTCGATGAAGCTGTTGTCGATGTAGTTTCCGGTGACGGTCGTGTTCACGTTGGTCTGCGTGAGGACCAGACCCGCCAGCCGCACCCCGGTCGGCTGGCTGTCGCCTTGGAACCAGTGGTTGCCCACGATGAGATGCCCGCCCCCGTTCACCACCGCGAAATGCCGGAAGCGGACGATCCGGTTCTCGCGGATCTTCGCGTCGTTGGCGTTGATGTTCAGCGCGATCGACACGCGGCTCTGCGCCGGCAGACTCTGCTCGTTGGAAAGGAACTGGCAGCGGTCGATATGCAGGTCCTGGCAGCCGGTCCCGATCGAGGTGATGCCCCTGTCCTTGGGCCTCGTCACATAACAGTCGCGCAACTGGAAGTTGTCGCCCGCAGGCGCGAGCATGATGGCGCTGCCATAGCCGTTGCACTGGAAATCGATGTCGGCAAGCTGCAACCGGTCAAGCTGCGCGAAACGCGAGAAATCCAGGATGTAGCGGAACCGCATGAAGGTGAAGACCTGCGTCCCGGCGGCATCGTAGAGCGGCTGGCTCAGCGTCAGCGTCGAGGCGCCCGCGTTCACCGCCGTCACATAGACCTCGCGCCCCACGCTCGTCCCGGTGACCAGCGACCCCACCGGCACGTTGGCGATGTTGACCACGCCCGTCAGCGTGTTCGGCACGGCCGGATTGTAGGTCGCCTGCGAGGTCACGGTGCCCGTCGCCCAGCCGGGTCCGTCGACGATCTCGAACTGCCCGTTGCGGATCACCCGGCGGACCGAGAACGTGGTCTTGTTGGCCACCGCCGCCTGCATGTCGATGGGCGCCGTCACCGCGATGCGCCGCCCGTTCAGATCAAGCTCGTTGTGGTCGGTGAAGTTCAGCAGCGCCTGGAACGCCTTCCGGAACCCGACCTCCTCACTGCCGAAGGCCTTGGCGTACGTCTGCAGATCGAAGTTCTGCGCCAGCGCCAGCCGCCGTGCCACCGGCATCGTCACCGTCCCCTCGAACCGCACGGGCGAACCGATGGTAACATCGGCGTTCAGGAAGTAGACCCCCGCCGAAACCAGCAGCGACCGCCCGGCCGCCAGCGCGGCACTATCGGCCGCCACGAAAGCCGCGCTGTCGTCGGTGACGCCGTCGCCCTTCGCGCCGTAGTCGCGCACGTCCTCCCAGTCCATCATCTTGCGCTGGAAGACCGAGGTCACGTCCTCGATCTCGATATCGTTGATGCGCACCACCCCGCCGTTCGCGCCCGTCAGGTCGATGCCGAAATGCCCGTAAAGCGCCGCCGTCCCCCAGGGCATGTCCACTCCGATCCTCATGCCTGAACCGACGATGGCACGCACGGTGACGACCTGGCCATAGGCAGTCAGCGCCACCGACGGCCCGGTGGACACCAGCCCCGGCACGTTCAGCCCGCCCGCGCCCCCCGCCCAGCCCGCGATGCGGACCGAGGGCAGGTTGCCGCTCATCGCCTTTACCCGCGCCGTCACCATCAGGTAGCAGCCGGGCAGCAGCGGTGTTTCCGTCATGTAGCGGACCTGCGTCGTGGCCTGCGTCTTGATCAGCTCCACACAGCCGCCGAAGTCCTGGTCCGCGCTGACCAGCGCCGCGTTGGCCGATCCCTGATAGGTCGCCGAACCCGGCGTGCCGTTCTGGCTCGACCAGCGGTCGAGCCCCACCGCGAACGGCGTGGGCATGAAGACGAGTCCGTCGGTGATGGCCTTGTTCATTCGCTGATCCCTTCGCGCTGCCCCCCTCCCGGCCGGTGCCGCGCGACAGGCCGCGCAGGTGGCTCCGCGCGCGCTCGTCCGGTGCGCCAGATCGGCAGGGAAAGGTCGGATTTACCCACCCGGGCGCGGCGCGCGCTCTGCGGCCGGGCCCGACACTCAGGCGGTATAGGCGGCCGGGTTTAAGGGACCCTGAGACCGCCGCGCGCTTCCCCGTACCTCAGGGACCGGCATGGCCGTGCTTGGCCCGGCCCCTCAACGCCGCGCAGCCGGAAGCGCCGCAGGAGAGCAGCGATAGAACATTCAGGCGCGAAGGCTCAGACCCCGACGCCAGGGTCGCGCACCGGGAATACGCCGTTGATCCGCCAGCCGTCGGGGCCCTCGACCATCTCGTAGTCGAACAGGAAATCCTTTCCCGCCCCGTCGCGCACCCGCACGCGCTGGAAGATCGCGCCGTTCTCGGCCCGAACCCCCCGGAACTCGACCTCGGACGGCGCCCAGATCATCGGATAGCCGCCCCGCACCATCCGCCCGAAGTTGTCCGGATTGCCGAACACCGACCGGATCATCGGCGAGGCGAAGGTGAACGCCTTCCCCGCGTCCCCCGCCCGGAAGGCGTCGAACTGCGCCCCGATCACCCCCCTGATCGCGGCCGGGTCTGCCCCCTCGGTCCGGCCCGGCCCGGCACCGACCGCCCCGGTCAGGGCCAGCGCCCCCGCCACCAGAAGCCCGCGCAACCCGTTCATCCTCGGCCTCCTGCGATGCAGACATGCGGATTCTACTACGCCCGGACCGCAAAGTGGTTCACAATCCCGCGCAGGGCCCGCGTGGGGAACATCCGTGGCTTACGCATTCGATCGCCGCGGCGAAGCGGTTCCGCGCGCGGCGCGCCGGATTGCCTCACGGCTCCTGTCGCAGGGGGCGGCCGATCTGCGCGCCGGCGAAGCGCAGGGCATCCACACCGCCCGCAAGTCGATCAAGAAGACCCGCGCGCTCCTCCGCCTCCTCCGCGACCGGGTCGAGGGGTTCGACGCCGCCAACGCCGCCCTCCGCGATATCGGGCGCGGCATTTCGGCCAGCCGCGATGCCGAGGTGCTGCCGCTAACCGTCGCCGCGCTTTCGGCCGACGCGGCTCCCCCGCTGCGCGCCAGCCTGTCCCGGCTCCTCGTGCCCCGGGGACCGGTGTCCGACGCGGCCCGCGATACGGCGCTGGCGGACGCGGCCGCGCGGCTCGAGGCGATGGCGGCGGCCGCCCCGGACTGGACGATCTCCGGCAAAGGCTTCGCCGCGCTCGAACCCGGCCTTACCCGCGCCTGGCACAAGGCTCGCCAGGCCGCCGACCGCGCGCGCCGCGGCGACCCCGAGGCGATCCACGACTGGCGCAAGCGCGTCAAGGACCACTGGTACCACGCCCGCCTTCTCACCCCCATCTGGCCCGCGATGATGACCGCGCATGCCGCGGCCGTGGGCGAAATCGGCGAACGGCTGGGCGACCGGCAGGACATCGCCGTCCTTCTCGCCCGCCTCGGCGCGGCCGATCTTCCGGCCGATGACGCCGAAGCGGTCAGGGCACATGCCGTGCTGCATGCCGACCGTCTGGAAGCCGCCGCCCGGACCCTCGCCGACCGGCTCTTCGCCGAGGATGCCGAGGCGCTGGTCCGCCGCTGGGCAGCCTGGTGGCGCCTCTGGCAGGCGGACCGCTGAGCCCCCCGCCCGGGCGCCGTTCCCCTCCCCCTCTGCCGGATGGCTGGCGAGACGTGGCGGCCACGCCCCATCCCATCCCCCGACGCCCTCCCCTCTCCTCCCGGGGGGAGAGAGCCAGGGTGAGGGGGCGGCCACCCGCCTCCCCCTCCACCTCAGCCCGCCAGTTCCCCCGCCAGCGCCCTCCCGATCAGCGCCACCGTCTCGCCCACCCCGTAAAGCGCCACGAACCCCCCGAAGCGCGGCCCCTGGCTCGCCCCCAAGAGCACCTCGTAAAGCGCCGTGAACCAGTCCCTCAGCGGCTCGAATCCGTGGTCCGTCCCCACCGCGAAGACCATCGTCTGCAACGCCTCGGCGTCCAGCCCCCTCTCCCAAGCCCTCAGCCGCCCGACAAGGTCCTCCATCGCCGCCCGCTCCCTGTCACTGGGCAGCCGGAACACCCGCGTGGGCGCGACGTGGTCGTTGAAATACCGCACCGCATAGCCCGCCGCCGCATCAAGCTGCGGGTTCGCCTCCGGGCTCGCCCCCGGCGCATAGTTGCGGATGAAGCCCCAGAGCCCGCCCTTGTCCTTCGCCGCCGACACGCTCGCCAGGTTCAGAAGCATCCCGAACGACACCACCATGTCGCTCGCCGGCGGCCGGCCGCCGTGGATATGCCAGACCGGGTTCGCCAGCCGCTGCTCCACCGGCTGATCCGGAAAGGCCCGCAGGCTCTGGTGATACTCGTCCACCGCCCGCGGGATCACGTCCCACCACATCCGCTTCGCCGTCTTCGGTTTCTGGTACATGAAATAGCCTAGGGACTCGGTCGCGGCATAGCTCAGCCACTCGTCGATGGTCAGCCCGTTGCCCTTCGACTTCGAGATCTTCTGCCCCTGCTCGTCGAGGAACAGCTCATAGGTGAAATGCTCCGGCGGCCGCCCGCCCAAAGCTGCGCAGATCCCGTCATAGATCGGCGTGTTGGTGGAATGGTCCTTGCCGTACATCTCGAAGTCCACGTCCAGCGCCGCCCAGCGCGCCCCGAAATCCGGCTTCCACTGCAGCTTCACCCGCCCGCCCGTCACCGGCAGCGTCCATTCCCGTCCGTCTTCGTCGTCGAAGGTGATCTCGCCGCGCACCGCATCGACATTCTTGATGGGAACATACAGCACCCGCCCCGTCTCGGGATGGATCGGCAGGAAGCAGGAATAGGTCTTCTGCCTCTCCTCGCGCAAGGACGCCAGCATGATCTCCATGATCGCGTCATAGCGCTCGCAGGCCCGCAGAAGGATCGCGTCGAACCGCCCCGATCTGTAGAACTCGGTCGCCGAGATGAACTCGTACTGAAACCCGAACGTATCCAGGAACCGCCGCAGCATGGCGTTGTTGTGGTGCCCGAAGCTTTCGTACTCACCATAGGGATCGGGCACGCTGGTCAGCGGCATTTGCATGTGCCCGCGCAGCATCTCCTGGTTCGGCACGTTCTCCGGCACCTTCCGCATCCCGTCCACATCGTCGGAAAAGCAGATCAGCCGTGTCGGGATATCGCTGATGATCTCGAACGCGCGCCGCACCATCGTCGTCCGCTGCACCTCGCCGAAGGTCCCGATATGCGGCAGCCCCGAAGGCCCGTAGCCCGTCTCGAACAGCACATACCCCTTCTCGGGGTCCTTCTTTTCATAGCGCTTCAGCACCCGCCGCGCCTCCTCGAAGGGCCAGGCCTTGGAGTTCATGGCAGCATCGCGCAGGGCGGTCATGGCGGGTCTCGCGTCGGTTGGGGCGGCGGGTCGGGCGGCGGAACGCATTCGCGCGCAAGGTCCGGTTCCTATTGAACCCCCACCCCATCGTCAATAATCTCCGCCCCGCCCCCCAGTTCCGGTATGCCCCTTGTCCCAGACCCTTCCCGCCTTCTCCGCCCAGGACGCCCTCATCGCCATCATGGTCGCCGTCTCGGTCTCCGACGAAACCATCCGCACCGCGGAGCTTGTCGCCATCGAACGCCAAGTGAACCACCTCCCGGTCTTCGCAGGCTACGAAACCGAACGCATCCGCGCCGTCGCCCAGACCGTTTACCAGATCATGGAGATGGACGACGGCCTCGACGTGCTCTTCGCGATGGTCGAGGACGCGCTCCCGGAAAAGCTGAACGAAACCGCCTATGCGATGGCCTGCGACGTGGCGGCGGCCGATGCGCGGCTCGGCCAGGTGGAACTGCGGCTTCTGGAAGAAGTGCGCGACGAGCTTGGCCTCGACCGCCTCCACGCCGCTGCCATCGAATGGGGCGCGCGGGTGCGGCACCTGACGCTCTGACCCTTGCAGGGCAGCTGCGCGCTCATCGTCGCTTGACCCGACCCGGGGCTCTGTGCGGAAATCCGTGTCAGAGCGTCCTTTCAGCGAGTCATTCCATGCAGCCCCTTCGCCCCCTGATGTCGCGGCTTCTGCTGTCGTTTCTCCTCGCCCTTGCCGCCGCCCCCGCCTTCGCTTTCTGCGGCTTCTATGTCGCCCGCGCCGACGGCTCGCTCTACAACCGCTCCTCGAAAATCGTCTTCGTCCGCGACGGCACCCGCTCGGTCATCACCATGTCGTCGGACTATCAGTGCCCGGTCTCGGACTTCGCGATGATCGTGCCCACGCCCGCCGTCCTGCCGCGCAAGAGCGTGACGACGGTGCCCGCGAAGACGGTCGATCACCTCGACAGCTACACCGCGCCGCGACTGGTCGAGTATTTCGATCCCGACCCGTGCAGCGCGCCTGTTTTCGAAGAAGCCCCCGTTGTCGAAAAAGCTTGCGGCATCTTCGGCTGCGGCGGCGGACGAGACGAAAAGACCCGCCGCGACGGAGCCCGCGCCCTCGGCGTCCGCATCCTCAGCGAATACGCCGTCGGCATCTACGACATCCAGATCCTCTCGGCCAAGCAATCCGACGGCCTCGTCACCTTCCTCACCGGCGAAGGCTACAAGCTGCCCGAAGGCGCGGCCGACGCGCTCGCCGGATATATCGGCATGGGCATGAAGTTCTTCGTGGCCAAAGTGAACCTGACCCGCCACGCTGCGGGCAAGGTGCAGGACGTCGAGCCCCTGCAGATCAGCTTCCGCTCGAAGGACTTCATGCTGCCCCTGCAACTGGGCAAGCTGAACGGCGACGGCCCGCAGGACCTTCTGGTGATGACGATGACCCGCAAGGGCCGCACCACGCTGGCCAACTACACGCTGGACGACGTCCCCACCGACAAGGAAATCCCCGTCTTCGTCAAGGACGTGTTCCCCGACTTCTACCGCGCCATGTTCACCCGCGCCGCCGGCGACAGCGGCGCCTTCCTCGAATACGCCTGGGACATGGCCTGGTGCGACCCCTGCGCCGACGACCCCCTGAGCTATCAGGAATTCCGCGCTCTCGGCGTCGATTGGGTCAGCGAGGCCGAGGCGTCGGTCCCCGATGTCTTCGTCACCCGCATGCACATCCGCTACGGCCCCGACAGCTTCTTTCAGGACCTGATGTTCCGCGAAACCGCCGACCGCGAGAACTTCCAGGGCCGCTACATCCTGAACCACCCCTTCAAGGGCGAGATCACCTGCGACGCCAAGGACTACATCAAGGCGGCCCGCGAACGCATCCGCGACGAGGCCGCGACCTTGCGGTTGCTGACCGGCTGGGACCCCGACAAGATCGCCCAGCAGATCGCCCGCACGATCCCGCGCCGCTACCGGTAGGGGCGCCGGCCCCCCCGGGCGCCCAGCCCACCCAAATCGCCTCCCCTCCCGGGGGATAGGGCCAGGGTGAGGGGGCGCCACGCCAACCACACCCCGATGCGCCATTCATGGTTAACCCCCGTGCGCACGCCCCCGCGTCTCCACGCTCAGGATACGTCCAGGATACGTTCAGGATACGTTCAGGATACCTCCGGATTGCCCGGCCCGGCCCCGATTAACGCAGCGACCGCAGGCACTTACCCGTCGAAGACATCGCCCCAGTGCAGCAGCAGCTGCCCCTGCAACCGCCGCGCCCGCTTCGCCCAGCTCGCCGCCCCAACGGGCCGCTCGCTCTCCTCGTCCAGCGCCGCCTCGCGCCGCGCCGGATCGCCGGTGAAGATCGCGAAGGCCAGCTCCCGCCCCCCCGGTGTCGTCGCGTAACCCGCGAGCGCGCTTACGAAATTCAGCGTCCCGGTCTTCGCCTGCAGCTTCGTCGCGGTAGGCGGTCCGCCCTTCACCCCCAACGGAATCTCCCGCAGCAGACCCCGCAGCCCCGCCTTCGGCCCCAGCCGCACCAGCCCCGCCACCATCGCCTCGGCCGTCATCCGCGACGCGGCCCCCAGGCCCGAGTGATCGACCAGCCCCACCCCCCCGGTGCCCGCCGCCTGCCCGAACCACCGCACCATCGCCGCCACCGACCGCTCATGACCCCCGGCCCCCAGCGCGGCCGAGGCCGTCATCCCCACCGCCTCGGCCGTCAGGTTCGTCGAAAACTTCAGCATATCCCGCAGGATAACCGGCAGCGGCTCGCTCTCGGCGGCGGCCAGTTCGGCCCCCGCCGGGCTCTCACGCATCACCTCCGGGGCCGGCAGATCGACCCCCTGCGCAGCGGCAAGCGTCCGGAACACATCGCCCGCATAGGCCTCCGGGCGCCGCACCGGCAGCCACCGGCTCCCGTCCCGCCCCAGCGCTGCGCGGGCCACCGTCCACTCCTCGCCGTCCCGGCCCTCGTCATAGGTATAGACCGGCAGTTCCCGTTCCGCGACCGAGGCCCGCACAACATGCACTGGCGGCAGGAACCGCTCGCCCCGCGCATCCAACGACAGGACCGGCCCCTCCGCCCCCCGCGCCCAGACCAGGTTGACCCGGTTGAAGTTCAGGTTGATCCCCGAAACGCCCGGGTTGTAGCCCGCCTGCACCGGCTGGTCGCCCGCGATCTCGCGCAGGAACGGCAGCGCGCCGCCCCAGACCCGGAACGCCCCCGTGCAGCCCCGGCACCCCGCCGCCTTCAGCCGCGCCGCCAGATCGCCAAGCCCGTCCGTCGACAGCGTCGGATCGCCGCCCCCGGCCAGGATCAGGTCCCCCCGCACCAGCCCGCCCGTCACCGGCCCGGTCGCCAGAACCCTTGTCCGGAAACGGAAATTCCCCGGCAGATGCGCCAACGCGTAAAGCGTCGTCACAACCTTGGCCGTGCTCGCCGGCGGCATCGCCAGCCCCGGCCGACGCGCCGCCAGCACTGCCCCCGTTCCTGCGTCCGCCACCAGCCAGGCCGCCTCGCCCCCCAGCGCCGCTTCGGCCAGGATCCTGTCGGCAAAGGCATCCTCCGCCCCCGCCGCCGGCCGCGCCGACGACGTCGAAGCCGACCCCACCGCCCCGGGGCGTGCCACCGGACGGCGGCGCAGCGTCACCGGCGCCTCGGCCAGCGCCGGAAACGCCACACCCGCCGCCAGCGCCATGATCAGCGCCCGCCGCGACATCCCGCCCGATCTGGTTTCCTTCGTCATGGCCGAGGGTTTATCAAGTGCCGCCCGCCCCGGGCAAGCGCCGCCGCACAGCTTCCGGCCCCCTCCGCCACTCTCCCCGCGCCCGGATGGCGCTCGACGAGAGCCCGCTCATCGGTACGTCCAGAAAGCACCAGGCCGGCGCATCGAGCCAGGGCAGAAGCCGCGCGTCGGTCGCGGGCAGCCGGTCCTGAACGAACTCGTCCGCCGCCCGCGACCCCCGCGCCGCAAGCCGCGTTCCCGGCCGCGCGAAAACGCCCACCGGCACACTCCGCATGATCCGCTCCCAGTGCTTCCACAGATGGAACTGCGCCAGATTGTCCGCCCCCATCAGCCAGACGAACCGCACCCCCGGGTAAAGCCGCAGCAGCCGGACCAGCGTTTCCGCCGTGAACCGCGTCCCGATCCGCGCCTCGATGTCGGTCACAACCACCCTCGGATCGCCGCCCAGCACCGCGCGTGCCCGCGCCATCCGGTCCGCCATCGGCGCCGGGCCCTCGGGCTTGAGCGGATTGCCCGGGCTGACCAGCCACCACACCCGCGCCAGCCCGAACCGCTTCAGGGCCTCGCGCGTGATATGCGCATGCCCCTCATGCGCCGGATCGAACGACCCGCCCAGAAGCCCGATCGCCTGCCCCGGCAGCGCCAGCGGAAACCCCGTCCTCACTCCGCCCCCCTCCCCGCGCCGGCCCCCGGCCCCCGGCCCCCGGCCCCCGGCCCCCGCGATGTCGCGGCGCGGGGCCCATCCTGTCAATGCCCGCTGCTCACCCGCCCGGGCCGCTGCCCCCGCATCTCCTCTTCATCTTGGCCCAAACATCCCGGGGAGCGCGAGCGGCTTGCCTTGCTTCGCCACCGGTTCGAGAACCACTGGCAACGCCCCTCGCCGCCTGTTTCACGCTTCTTCCCGCACGCGTCCCCCGCCCGACCCCGGATCACCTCCCCGAGGCCATCGCCCTCTTCCGCGCGACAGGCTGGGCCGAGGTCGCCCCCTTCACCGGCCACCCGGCCACCCACTGGTTTGCCAAGGCGCTCTGACCCGATTGCCCTTCCCGCACCCATCCCCTATCTGACCCACGCGCGCCCGGGACGGAGGATGATATGGCCAGCTACCAGTACGTCTATCACATGGACGGCGTCACCAAGGCCTACCCGGGCAACAAGAAGGTGTTCGAGAACATCCGCCTGAACTTCCTGCCCGGCGTGAAGATCGGCGTCGTCGGCGTCAACGGCTCGGGCAAGTCCACCCTCCTGCGCGTCATGGCGGGCCTCGACAAGGACTTCTCCGGCGAAGCCTGGGCCGCCAAGGGCGCCCGCGTCGGTTACCTGGCCCAGGAACCCCAGCTCGACCCCGCGCTCGACGTGCGCGGCAACGTCATGCTCGGCGTCGCCACCAAGAAGGCCAAGCTCGACCGCTACAACGAGCTGGCCATGAACTACTCCGACGACACCGCCGACGAAATGGCCAGACTCCAGGACGAGATCGACAGCGAAAACCTCTGGGACCTCGACAGCCAGATCGACGTCGCGATGGAAGCCCTCCGCTGCCCGCCCGACGACGCCCGGATCGACACACTTTCGGGCGGCGAAAAGCGCCGCGTGGCGCTCTGCCAGCTTCTTCTCGACGCCCCCGACATGCTGCTGCTCGACGAACCCACGAACCACCTCGACGCGGAATCCGTCGCCTGGCTGCAAAAGCACCTGATCGCGTACACGGGCACCATCCTCATCGTCACCCACGACCGCTACTTCCTCGACGACATCACCGGCTGGATCCTCGAACTCGACCGCGGCCGCGGCATCCCCTACGAGGGCAACTACTCGGCTTGGCTGGAACAGAAGGCCAAGCGCCTCGAACAGGAAAGCCGCGAGGACAAGTCCCGCCAGAAGGTCATGCAGAAGGAACTCGACTGGATCCGCGCCGGCGCCAAGGCGCGGCAGGCCAAGCAGAAGGCCCGGATTTCCCGCTACAACGAAATGGCCGGCCAGACCGTCCGCGAACGCGCGTCGTCGGCGCAGATCATCATCCCCAACGGCGAACGGCTCGGCGGCAAGGTGATCGAGGTCACCGGGCTGAAGAAGCACATGGGCGACAAGCTCCTGATCGAAGACTTCAGCTTCACCGTCCCCCCCGGCGCCATCGTCGGCGTCATCGGCCCGAACGGCGCCGGCAAATCCACCCTCTTCCGGATGATCACCGGGAAGGAGGCGCCCGACAGCGGCACCATCACGCTCGGCGACACCGTGCACCTCGCCTACGTCGACCAGAGCCGCGACGCGCTCGACGGCGGAAAGACCGTGTGGGAGGAAATCTCCGGCGGCGCCGAGATCATCGAGCTCGGCGACACCACCGTGAACAGCCGCGCCTATTGCGGCGCCTTCAACTTCAAGGGCGGCGACCAGCAGAAGAAGGTGGGGCTCCTGTCGGGCGGCGAACGCAACCGCGTCCACATGGCCAAGCTGCTCAAGTCCGGCGGCAACGTCCTCCTCCTCGACGAACCCACCAACGACCTCGACGTCGAAACCCTGCAGGCCCTCGAAGCCGCCATCGAGGACTTCGCCGGCTGCGTCGTCGTCATCAGCCACGACCGCTTCTTCCTCGACAGGTTGTGCACGCATATCCTGGCGTTCGAAGGGGATGCGCATGTGGAGTGGTTCGAGGGGAACTTCGAGGCCTACGAGGAGGACAAGGTGCGCAGGCTCGGGCCGGACAGCATCGAGCCGAAGCGGGTGAAGTACAAGAAGTTTGCGCGGTAGGGTGGGCGATCCCGCCCACCGCCTTTCCGTAGATCGGTGATTTCCCCAATCGCCGGCCCGCCGTTAGCGACCGCTTAACCATCCTGCCTGCCTGTACTGCGCAGGCGGGGCGGCGCCTCTCTCTGCCCTTGACTGTACACACAAACGTGCACACATTCGGATGGACTTCGACTGGGACGACGGCAACCGCGCCAAGGTGCAAAAGCATGGGCTGACGCTCGACGACATCGCGTTCGCCCTGCGGAACACCGCCCGCGTCGCCGCCAATCCCGCTCACTCGCTGGACGAAGAGCGATTCGTCGCCGTCGCCAGCGCGCTGAACGGACGCCCGGTCTTCATCGTGTACTGCTGGCGGGACGGCCGCATCCGCCCCATCAGCGCCCGCTACATGCACCGAAGGGAGCGCGCCGCTATGGTGTCTAGACCGAAAGTCGTCCCCCGAATGACCACCGACGCCGAGGCCGAAGCCTTCCTCGAACAGGACCTCTCAGACCTCGACTTCTCGCAATTCAAGGCGCTGGTCTGGGAAACCGCCCCCAAGACCGCCCGCATCAACATGCGCCTCCCCCATGGCCTGATGACCGCCGTTAAGGCCCGCGCCGCCCAGCGCGGCATCCCCTACCAGCGGCTCATCCGCGAGGCGCTGGAGCGGGAGGTGCAGCGGGGGTGACACGGCGTCACGAACGTGGAGTGCTTTGTGGGGAACTTCGAGGCCTGCGAAGAGGGCAAGGTGCGCAGGCTCGGGCCGGACGGCATCGAACCCAAGCGGTGAAGGACAGGAAATTCACGAGGTAAGTTGCAATGAAGCAGCTCTTTGCCACTTGTGTGTTGATAGCGAGCATGATCCCGCTCGAATTCGCCAATGCACAGGAAAGTGCGGGGATTGACTTTGCGACGATGCCGGTCGGCTGTCGCTGGCAGCGCGAGCTGTCGAACGGACAGATCTGGCTCGAAGAGTTTGTCGGAAGAAAGGGCAAGTCGTACATCGTGCGGACAGTTAATGCCAAGAACCCCTCTGAGTTTATCAGTACGGTCGAATTCAATCGCGATGGCCATAGGACTCGATTGACTTGGGCGAACGGAAGCTGGTCGACCTTCTCACCCTTCAGCTGCTTCGCGGTCTTGGGAAAGTGCTCTTACATCTACGAAAATTCTGATGGGGAACGAAAGCAGATCGATTCGACCGCAACCCTGAAGGGAGGCATTCTGATCACCCGCTCTCGGTCAGGAACAGAAGAATTCGCACCTGAGCGTACTGCGCTTGGCCCGTTTCGAGTTTGGAAAGAGAACAAGTCGCCCAATTACTGGACTAGGGTAACCAAGTTTGAACGGTGCGGTTTGTCTTCCTGAGCAAGCGTAGGCCGGGCTTCAGCCCGGCATTCCCTCCCTCGCCCCCGGGGCACGGACCCAATCCATCACAGACCCAATCCACCCCCCGCACATGGCGGGCTGAAGCCCGCCCTACGCCTGCCCTGCGCCGCGCTCATTCTCCAAACTCCCTGTCAAACACCCGGCCCCCCTGCCCGCTCCGCCCCTCCCGCCTTGCCCCTCCTTCCCATTCGGCGCATAGGCCATCGCGGAACCTCCACCGCCACAAGGCCCTCCCCATGAACTACGGAAAGTCAGGCGCCGTCAGACCGGGCCGGAACGAGCCGCGCCATCAGGAGCGTGCGCCCAAGGGCAAGACCCCGCCCCCCGACGGGCGCCCGACCAGGGCCGAGCTCCTGGCCCGGCTGAAGGCGGCCGCCACCGCCGCGACCAAGCCGGCGTAGCACGTCGCATCCCGCGCCCGGATCGGCATTGGGCTCCTCGCTCGCTTGGGCTCAGGCGCGACGTCCCGTCGGGTCGGAGTTAACGTTAACTTAACCCAAAGCCATACGATCGTATGGCAGGTTGCTGGCATATTTCTGGGCGGTTGCCGGCACCCTGCGAACGGCGCCGTCGGACACTGTTACTCGCGCGTTTGCAAGGGGTTGAGGCGGAAGTGCGGGCGTTCTCCGCGGCCGGCAGAAAGGCCCCCGATCCGCCCCTGAATCATCCCGCTTCATCTTCGGGAAACCTTCGTGGAATCCTCCCCGATCACCCCCGCCCCCCAACGCACCAGTGCGCCCCAGAACCCGTCCCAGGCGGCGCGACTCCCGCTAGAACCCGCCCATCCGGCTTCGCGATGCCTTCTTCCGGCCCGAATCCTCTTGCATTTCACCCCCATCCGCCGCATATGCGCGATGCGAACGTTACCGACTTCGACCCGCTGTCTCCGTTACCGGCAACAGTCCCTCGATCTGCGATGACTGAGCCAGGCCGCCGCACCCTGCGGGCGGCAGACATGACAGGAGACATCACGATGGCCACCGGCACCGTGAAATGGTTCAACGCCACCAAGGGCTTCGGCTTTATCGCCCCCGATGGCGGCAAGAAGGACGTGTTCGTCCACATCTCGGCGCTCGAGCGCGCGGGGCTCTCGACCCTCGCCGACGGCGCGAAAGTGACCTTCGACATCGAATCGGGCCGCGATGGCCGCGAAAGCGCGTCGAACCTCGTTCTGGTCTGAACCGAACCGCGATCGGACCGAAAGGGCGCGTGGCGACACGCGCCTTTTTTGCTATTCTTCGAACGACGCGACGGCGCCGGCCGGTACCCAGACCCCGTCGCGGCCCCGCCGAAAGATGTTCTCAGGCTCCTCCATCGCGAAAAGATGCAGCCAGCCATTGTCGAACAGTTCGCGCACCCCCGGATGGCGGTCAAGAATCGCGGTGATCGCCTTCGCCGGGGCCTCGACCAAGACAGAAAGCCGCAGCGGATCGTGCCGCAGCTCCGCTCCGTCATGGACCGACTGCCGTGCCAGCCCGACGCGCAGACGCCCGCCGTTCCCCTCGATCACGCCGAAACCGCCCACCACGTTATGTAGAAGCTTGTTTCCCGAACCGAAGGCCTCGGGCGCAACCACCGATCCGTAGTACTGAAGGCTGATCCAACTCGCCACCACAACCGGCGCGGTCAGGATCAGTTCCAGCGTCTTGAACCCGCTATCGGCGCGCCAATCGTAGCTGTGAAGAAAGGTCCTTCCTCCTAAGTTCCGCCCGCTGGTGCGGTGGCGCGGCGCGGCGATGAAGGCCGAGCATCCGGCAAGTCCCCATTCCGGGCGGGTCTGGGCCCAATCTCGCGCACGTACGGCGATTCCGGTTCCGTCCCCTGCCCCCGGTAGCGACGCCGCGCGTTCCATCCTTGCGGTCCGCCCCGCCCGTTCTAACCAGGCCCGGGCTGCGGGAAGCTCCGCCCCCCGCAGATCGAAAAGTGTCACTTCGTCCAGCGTTGTGTCATGAAGCGCGCCAACGAAGCGGGTATCGGACGGGATATCGATTCCTTCCACAGCCAGACCCTCACGGATCTCTTTCTGGTTCAGCAGCCCGGCGATCGCCCGGGCGCTGACCGCACCGGTCTGCCCGCCGCAGGCGCCGCAGTGAAGCGCGCTTGCCTGCGGGTTGTTGGCGGTGCTGGCTCCATGCCCGACAAGGACAACCACAGGCGCGAAGCCTGCGGTCAGCGACATGGCGCGCAGCACGTGCCGTGCCGCAGTGATCCGTGCCGCCATCGACAGATCGACAAAGACCGGCGCAGGTTCCGGCGATGTCCCGACATGACCGAATCGCAGACTGTCGCGGATCAGCTTTCCCGCGTAAAGCGGCCCTGCAGCCTCGACGAAGGCGAAGGACGATACGGCCGCCTGCCGGAACCGCCCCCAAGCCCTGACGGCGCGTGCGGCGACCCGCATCGTGGCCTCTGACGCAGCGTCGGAAGCCGGCTCTGTCCTTACCGCAGGCTGCAGCAGAACCGGCAGGTGCGCCGCTTCTTCGGACGATCCGAATACCCTGTGAAGGATCGGCAGGCCAAAGAATCCCGCGAACCCGATCGTCTCGATTCCCGGCGCCTCGGCTTCCAGCGCGCGGCGGAAGACCTCCGAGCGGACGTCAATGCAGAAAACTGCCTGGAGGTCAGGTCGCGCCAAAACTCCCACCGGGCGAATTGGCGAGGAAAGGTTCGCAAGCAGCCCTCTTTGCGCCGCGTGTTCGGCCGCAAGTTGAAGGATCGCGTCGATCCGCTGGCCCCCGGTGGGCTCCAACGGCATCGCATGATCGGCGCATGCCGCCACCCACGCAGGGCGGATGGCGGCTTCGTATTGGAGGAAAAGCGCCTCTTCCCAAAGGATGCGAACGGCAAGCAGATCGGTCAGCGTGTCATCTCCATCGCCCGAAAGCTCGGCCTGCCACAGAAGCCAGCGGGCGACTTGCGCCCAACCGCCCAGGTCGAGCAGAAGCGCGTGAAAGTATCCGGGCGCCGCTTCGGGACCCAGACCAAGTTGCTCGGCGGCCCGGGCGATGGCTGACCATGCCTGGTCGGGGGCATTGGCGACCAGCCTGGCATAGCCGGACAAGCCCTGGATTTCGGGCGTAAGGTCGTGGGAACCGAACACCCGCCAGTCCCCGTAGGCCCCGCGCCCGGAACGGGCCGGCCAGGCCGCCTGCCCCCGGTCGAAGAACCCGGCCGCCCAGAGACCGACCCGGTCGGCGATGATCTCGGGCCAGTCGATACCTGAGACCTCTGCGGCAAGCATGGCTACCGTCGGAATGCCACGGGGGGATTTCACCTCACGGTCCAGCAAGGACCGTAGCTCGTCCGGGCCCACGTCCGAACCCGCGGCGAGCAGTGCCGATGCCAGATCGGGGGTGGCGATCTCGCCTTTCTCGACCTTCTCTCGATACCAGGATCGCGGCATAGTCACAGGTACCCCGCCGGCCCGCCCGAGACGGGACGCCGCAGCGGCCAGGTCTTCTCCCGCCTGCCCGAGGAAGGGATTGACAGCGACTGTGGCTTCGAGCGGCCATGCCGGCGGAACCGCACCTGCGGCGGACCGCGCCGCGGCGACGATTTCCAGGAAGCGGCCTGTGAAGTCTGCATTCGGCTGAATCAGCATGGCATGTCCATTGATGGAGTGAGTTCCCTACTTCCCCGGCTGCGGCGGCCACGACCATGCGCCGATCAGCCGGTTCAGGATGGCGTTGGCGTAAAGTCCGTTGGCAAGGTGGACGCGCATTCCCTGCGCCGCAGGATGCCCTGCCCAAAGCGGGAACATCGCCTGCGCCAGCGCCACCGCGCCAAAGCTTGTGACCGAGACGAGAATCAACGCCCATTCCAGTGGTCCGGGCGCCGGCGCCGGTGGGAGCGTACCGGCCGTTAGCCATTCGGCAAGGCGCTGGAAGGAGAAATACGCCAGCGCGGCGGTCACCGAGGCAAGCGCCGTACGCCGGGTCAGCGCCACTGGGGCGGCGTCTGCGAGGCCTTGGGCGATCAGGTAGGCCACGCCGAAGATCAGCATTGCGCCGACCGCGATCGCCTGCGGGGACTTCTGGGAGAGGCCGAATACAAGTCCAATCAAAACATAGATTGCGAGCGCGATGGCAAACGCCCGCAGAACCTTGCCTGGCCCCGGAATCGCGACCGGCCCAGGCCGGCGCGCCGCGACGACAGCCTCGACTGCGCCGCCAGACGAGAGGAAGGCATGTGCCTTGTAGAGCGAGTGGGCGACAATATGCAGCAGCGCGAGCGGGAAAAGCGCGAGACCGCATTGCAGGATCATGAACCCCATCTGGGCGATCGTCGACCAGGCCAGAGCGGTCTTGATCGCGGGCTGGGTCAGCATGACAAGGCACCCGACCAGCGCGGTGAAGCCACCGACGACGACCAGGACAGCAAGGACCGCCGGCACGCCCGCCATCACATCGGCGAAGCGGATCAGGAGGAAGCCGCCGGCGTTGACGACACCGGCATGCAGAAGTGCCGAGACGGGGGTCGGAGCCTCCATAACTTCGGTCAACCAGCCGTGGACCGGGAACTGGGCGGCCTTGAGCACTGCGGCCAGGGCCAGAAGACCAGCCGCTGCAGCGGCGCCGGCTGTGGTTCCGGGTGTAGCCGCTTCCACGGCGACGATCGCCGCGATGTCGCCGGTACCGTGACCGGCAAAGAGTATTGCTGCGGCTACCGACAGCGCGAGAATGCCCAGGCCTGTTGTAAGCGCCTTCTTTCTGGCGGCGCGCCTTGCGGCCGGCCGGTCAGGATAAAACAACAGCAGCCGGTGCAGCGACAGCGCCATGCCGACCCATGCCAGGATCAGCAAGAGCAAATTCCCGGCCGTTACCAGCACCATCACCGACGCCAGCGTCAGCGACATCCAACCCGTGAAGGCACCCTGCCGCGCCTCGCCGTCCAGATAGGTCAACGAAAAGCGAAGCACGACCCAGCCGATGAAGGAAACGAGTGCAAGCATCGTGACGCTGACCACATCAAGGCGAAACGAAAGGCCAAGACCGGCTATAGTAGCCAGATTTACCGTCGCGGGGCCGAACTGCGCCAAACCGATGATCGCCGCGATACTCACCGCAATGGACGCAAGCGCGGACGTCTCGGCCGCCCTGGCAGGACCATACGGCCGGAATGCGGGCATCAGGAAGGCCGCCCCAGCTGCAAGAGTGAGAAGCAGCGGGGCCAGCAGGGCTAGTGCGGCGACTGACATCAATGGGCTCCTCATCCTGGCGGATGGCGGCGTAGCATGAAGGGACCGTACTGAAAAACTCATTGTTTGATCACGAATGTTCTATTAAATCGAACGAATGGATATGAACTATCGCCATCTTCGCTACTTCCACGCGGTGGCGCATGATGGGAACCTCACGCGGACCGCCGGCCGGCTGAACCTGTCTCAGTCCGCGCTTTCGGCGCAAATCCGTACTCTCGAAGGCCGCCTGGGCCATTCCCTGTTCGATCGAACCGGGCGCAGCTTGGTGCTGACGGAAGCAGGCCGCGTCGCACTCGACTATGCCGACCGCATTTTCAGAACGGGCGATGAGCTGTTGGGCATGCTTCGCCAAACCGGCCAGGGCCAACTCGCGCTGCGTGTCGGCGGGCTTTCGACATTATCGCGAAACTTCCAACTCGGGTTTCTGCGGCCGGTCCTCGGGCGGCAGGATGTCGAAATAGTTCTCAGGTCGGGCAGCCAGTCCGAGCTTCTTCGCGAACTCGCCGCACTCGCGCTGGATATCGTCCTGACAGATGTTCCGCCGCTCCGTGACGTGGGAAGGCCGTTCGTGCTTCACCGCATCGCCGAACAGCCGGTCTGTCTGATCGGGACCCCGGGGCGCGTCGGCCGGGACGCGCTGCCTGACGATCTCATCCGAACCGAGCCATTGATCCTGCCTTCGCTCGAAACCGGACTTCGCGCATCTTTCGATACCTACACAGATGCGCAAGGCCTGCGGCCGCGCCTGGCGGCAGAGGTCGACGACATCGCCATGATGCGCCTTCTGGCGCGCGAGGATGCGGGGGTCGCCCTGCTGCCACCGATCGCGGCCCAGGACGAACTGGACGCCGGTGTGCTTAGGCGATCCGTCCATCTCCCGGGAATGTCGGAAGTGTTCTTTGCGGTCACCGTCAGGCGCCAATTCCCCAACCCGCTGGTGCATGAGCTGCTGCGGCGGGGGCTGGGCTGACCGGTTTCGGCAGTGCGACCCACCGAATCGACAACCGGGCGGATGCTTGACGAAGAGGGCCCGGCTTCAACTTCGCGCCTGACTCACAATGCGCTGGCGTCGGAGACAACGTCGGCGCTCGGGCCCTTCACCTCATGCTTGCCGAAGTGTTGCCCTTTCGCCGAGGAATCTGCTTGACATGGATGCGCCGGGGATGACGACTCGACCCTGCAACTGGGGGTTCGCAGCGGACGCCGGGCGTCACGGGAAATCTACATCCGTGTCATATCTGATTCGCCCATGCCCGCGCCCGAAGCGCGGCCACACAGCGAGAACGCGCGACAAGACCAGTGCTAACCAGGGAGACCTAAGTTGACCAAACTGAACCTGAACCGCCGCAGCTTCCTCAAACAGTCCGCCATCGGCGCGGGTGTGCTTGCGGCGCCGGCGATCATCTCGTCCAAGGCACTCGCCTCGTCAGGCGAAGTGAACTTCCTCGGCTGGGCGGGGTATCCCGCGCTGGCCGAAAAAGTGTTCCCCGCCTTCACCGCCGCCACCGGCATCACAGTGAACTTCAAGGAAGTTCCCGACAATGAGAGTATCTTCGCCGAAACCAAGGTCGCGCTCGAAACCGGCGGCTTGGACCTTCTCGAGCCTGTGATCGATCGCGTCGGCGCCTACCACTCGAACGGACTCGTCGCAGCGTTCGACGAATCCAAGCTCGCGATGGGCAACTACCTGCCCGGCCTTGCCGACGGTTCGGCGGGCGAGCGGTCGCGCAAGGACGGCATGCTGCTCTATGTCCCGTCTAACTGGGGCACCGAGGCGCTCGTCGCCAATGCCGAAGGGGCGAAGCTCTCCTCGCCGCCGTCGCTCGGCGACCTCTTCAGCGCCGACAACCAGGTCGTCGTGCGTCCGCACTCGGCGCTCGCCGCTATGGGCCGCTGGCTCGATGCGACCGGCAAGCTGCCGCGTCCGTGGATGGACGGATACACCGACATGGCCGCCATGCAGGAAGTCTGGGACATTGCCCTGGCCGAGGCGATCAAGGCCAAGGGCAACGTCGTGCAGTGGTGGTCAGGCGAGAACGAGGCCAACGCGGGCTTCACCGCGAACGGCGCCGTCTTGGGCCTCTGCTGGGACTCGACCGGCTACAACCTGCGCAACGATGGCTACAAGTTCATCGCTCCGGCCGAAGGCGCCTTCGCTTGGCACCAGGGCTTCATGCTGGCGAAGGGCGCCACCAACGTCGATCAGGCGCATGAGTTGGCGAAGTGGGTCTCGACCGCAGAGGGCGCTGCGGCCTGGGCCTCGGCCTTCTCGTCGAACCCGGTGGGCAAAGGCGCGCCCGACCTGATGAACCCCGACGTGTCGGCCTACTACAACAGCGCGTTCAACGACGAGTCGCTCGGCAAGCTCTGGTGGTGGCCCGACCAGTCGGCCGATTTCCTGGCCAAGCGCGCCGAGTACGCCGACAAGTACAAGTCGGCCTGATCGCTTCAATCAATGCGGCCCGCCGGAGCGATCCGGCGGGCCTGCCCGATCTGAAGGGGCCCGGCACGAGGCCCCGCCGACAGACGAAGACGCGACGGGGAGCCGGAACCGATGAGCGCCGAGATAGATCTGGACGACGTGTGCTGCGATTTCGGCAGTTTCCGCGCCGTCGATCATGTCAACGTCAAGGTGAAGGCGGGCGAGTTCTTTTCGTTCCTGGGTCCGTCCGGCTGCGGCAAGACCACGATCCTGCGGATGATTTCGGGCTTCACCGACCCTTCGGGCGGAGTCATCCGGATCGGCGGCAAGGATGTGCGTGGACTGCGGCCGAACCAGCGGCCGACTGCCCTGATCTTCCAGAACCTCGCGCTTTTCCCGTTGATGCCCATCTGGCAGAACATTTCCTTTGGGCTCGAGGTCAGGGGGGCCGACAAGGCGACCCGTCGGGCCAAGGCGACGGAGCTGCTCAATCTGGTCGATTTGCCGGGGGCCGAAGACAAAATGGTTAGCCAGCTTTCCGGCGGCCAGAAGCAGCGTGTGGCCATCGCCCGCGCGCTGGCGGTCGAGCCGCAGGTGATGCTTCTCGACGAACCGCTTTCGGCGCTCGACCTCAAGCTCCGGCAGCACATGCGGGCCGAGTTGCGGGCGATCCAGAAACGCACCGGGGTAACCTTCATCTACATCACCCACGATCAGGGCGAGGCCTTGGCCATGTCCGACCGCGTGGGCGTGATGAGTCAGGGGCGCCTGCAGCAGGTGGCCGACCCGCGCGAGATCTACAACAACCCGGCGAACGGCTTCGTGGCGAGTTTCGTCGGCGAGATGAACATCCTAGCCGGAACAACGCGCGATCCCCAGGGAGGGACGGCGACCTTCGTCACGGACCTGGGGCCTTTCCGTGCGCGGCTTTCGCCGGGGGCGGCCGGTGCGGCGGCCAAGCTTTACATCCGGCCCGAGCATATGACGCTAGAGGCAACCCATGGGGCGGGGAACAGCATTCCGGTCACGGTCGGCGACGTGGCGTTTGAAGGCAACTTCATCACCGTTCAGGCTATGACGGAAAAGGGCACGCAGCTGACCGCCGAACTGCGCAACGACGGCGCCGCAACGGTGCCGGCGCCGGGGTCGAAGATGTGGATGAGCTTTGATCCCGACCGCGCGGTCATCCTGGCGGACCAGACGGCGAAAGGCTGACAGGCATGCAGGAGCTTCTTCGCCGCTACGGGAAAACGCTGACCGGGGCATTCATCTTCCTGACGGCATTCTGGCTGCTTGCGCTGATCATCCTGCCGAACCTCGCGATGTTCGAATCGAGCTTCCGTCCCTACTTGCCCGCGGTCGAGGTCGGTGGCGTGCGGGATGTCTATTCGCTGACGAACTACGCCAAGTTCGTCGACGATCCGATTGACACCAGCGTCCTTGGCATCGGCTTCCAACTGCCGATTCACGTCCTGACCTTCGTCCACACGGTCGCCTACTCGGCGTTGGTCACTGTCATCACGCTGGCGATGGCCTACCCGCTTGCCTACTACCTCGCCAAGGTCGCCTCGCCGCAGGCGCTGCCGACGCTGATGCTGGTACTCTTCATCCCGCTCTGGGTCAGCGAGGCGCTCCGGGCCTTCGCATGGTATGTGATCCTGACCTTCAAGGGCCCGCTAAACACCGTCCTGACCTCTCTCGGCGTAATCGATCAGGGGATACGCTGGCAGCAGGGGCTGGTGACCGACTACGACGCCATCGTCATCGTGCTTGTCTATTGCTACGTGCTTTTCATGGTCCTGCCGATTTACACTGCGATTCAATCTCTTGACACCAACCAGATCGAGGCGGCCGAAGACCTCGGCTCACCCTGGTGGCGCACCCACCTGCGCGTTGTCATACCGCATTCCAAGCCCGGCATCGCATCGGGCTGCGTCATGGTCTTCATGCTCTCGGCCGGCTCGCTGCTGGTGCCGACCGTCGTCGGGTCCACCCGGGCGAACTGGTTCCCGCAAACGATATACACTTGGTTCAACGACTCGCTCGATTGGCAGACGGGCGCGGCCTATTCGATGATCTTCCTTCTGCTCTGCATCGTGTTCGTGATCCTGATGATGCGGGTCTTCCGCGTGAAGCTGTCGGACATCGCCAAATGAACCGCAGGCGCGCCATCCTCGGCCATATCTACATGACGGTCTTCGTCATTTACCTTCTCCTTCCCCTTCTGGTGATGGCCGGGGCGGCGTTCAATGACAGCAGGCTCCCCACGATCGTGCCCTGGCGGGGATTCACTTGGCACTGGTTCGGCGCGCTTTTTGCCGACGAGCGCATGTGGAGGGCGTTCCGAAACTCGATCATCGTGGCGCTCGCCGTCGTCGTCCTCGCCGTTCCGATCGGGACCGCCGCTGCGATCCTGATCAACTCGATCTCGGGGCGGGTGCGCGCCACGCTTTACGGTTTCATGGTCGCGCCGGTGCTTGCGCCCGGATTGGTCATCGGCATTTCAACGGTGCTTTTCTGGAACAGCTTCGGCAAGAGCATCGGGGCGAACGACTTCTTTTTCTTCAACCCCGGCCTGCACTTGTCGACTTTGGGCCAGGTCAGCTTCATCGCCGCCTACGTGATGTTGTTGGTACTGGCGCGACTGCAGAGCTTCGATCCGGGGCTTGAGGAAGCCGCACTCGACCTTGGAGCGAACCACGGGCAGGTGCTGCGGCGCGTCCTGTTGCCGC
>JBJXFU010000185.1:0-2521 GCA_046155885.1 Paracoccaceae bacterium | reverse complement strand
CTACCTCGGGAAGGTTCAGGACGAGGGCAACATCATGTTCGCCGTGGCCGCCGTGGTCAGCGTCACGATCCCGATCTTCCTGCTTGTGATGTTCTTCCAGCGTTACCTTGTCAGCGGACTGACCGCCGGCGCGGTCAAGGGCTGAGCGCGGCGAGGGGCCGGTCAGGGACGGGGCGGCGTGCGTTCGCCCCGGTCAAAGGCCTCCCAGCCCTCGCCCGCGAACACGTCGCGGCCGAGCTGCGCGCAGACGAAGGCGAAATCGACGAAGACCGGGTTGTCCGCGATCCGACCGTCCTCGATGCGCCAGAAGTCCATGTAGGGAATCCTGACGCGCCTGCCGGTGGGCGGGATGCCCATGAAAGGGCCGACATGCGTGCCCTCTAGCACGCCGAAACACGATGCCCAATCGCCGTCGGCCAAAAAGCGCTCGGTCGTGTAGGTGCGGTCGGCGAAAGCCGCGCGGATCGGCATCTGCCAGCAGCGGCGGAATTCGGCGAGGCCGTTCTTGACCCCGCACCCGGTATTGCCGCGCCAGAGGAAATCCTCCGTGAAGTAATCTTCCATGTTGTTGGCGGCGCGGCTGAGCGCATCCTCCATCGCCTTGACGGCGGCGAAGGTGGCGGCAGAGCGGGCGACGTGCGCCGCCGGATCCACGTTGGCCCAGTCGGTGCGGACGGCGTTGGAATCCTCGGTCATCGGGTTCTCCTCGCTTGTCCACGTCCGGTGCGGATTGCCACGGCGGGACCGACGCTCATGCGGGGCGCGGCGGCTCGCGCTCGCTGCGGTCATAGGACTCCCAGCCCTCGCCGGCGAAGACGTCGCGGCCAAGCTGGGCGCAAACGAAGGCGAAATCGACGAAGACCGGGTTGAACCGGATGCGTCCGTCCCTGACGTGCCAGAAGTCCATGTAGGGGATTTTCACGCGCCTGCCGGTGGGCGGGATGCCCATGAAGGGTCCGATATGCGTCCCTTCCAGGATGCCCACGCAGGATGCCCAGTCACCATCGGCCAGGAAGCGTTCGGTCGTGAAGGTCCGGTCGGAAAAGGCGGCGTAGATCGGGTCCACCCAATTGCGGAGGAATTCCCCGAAGTCGCGTTTCACGCCGCAGCCGGTGTTGCCGCGCCAGACAAGATCGGGCGTGAAGAAACGGTCCCAGGTCTCGGGCGGGTCGGTTGCCAGCGCGTCCTCCATCGACTTGACGACTCTGTAGGTCGCTACAGACCGGCGGACGTGCTCGGCGGGGTCGATGTTCGCCCAGTCGGTGCGGACATCGTTCGAGTCGACGGTCATCTCTTTTCTCCATGGAAAGGCGCCGCATCCGGCCGCCCGGATGCGGCGGGGTCAACTCACTTCAGGAAACCCTGTTCGCGCGCGGCGGCGTCATAGGCCGCCTTCACGTCGGTCAGCGCCTGTTCGGCGGTTTCCTTGCCGGCCATGAAGTCGGAGAGTTCGTTCCCCATCACGGTGTGCAAAACGCCCATCTGCGGGACCATCGGATAGGATCTCGCCCCCGCCTTGGCGGATTCGATCACGCCGACCGAGGCCGGCCCGGGCGTGAAGCCCTTGATCAGCCAGGCCGCGAGGTCAGGATTGCCCTGCGCCATTTCGGGGCGGATGCCATGGACCATGGCGCGGAAGCTCGCCTCGGCGTCCGCGTCGCTGACATTCGCCGCGATCGAGAATCCGTCCCACCACAGGGTGGTCGCCGGCACAGTGCCGCCGCCGACGGTGGGCGCCGATGCAAAGACCGTGTTGGCCGACACCTCGGGCAAAGCGTCCGCACCGAGGAACGCGCCCGCACGCGATCCCCACATGTTCATGACGCCGACCTTGCCCTGCTGGTAAAGCGCCGACAGCGCGTTGGTGTCGAAGGTGTTGTTGTCGGCCGGCATCAGCGCCGACAGCGACTTCATCATCTCGAGCGCGGATTCTGCCTTGACCTTGTCGAGTGTGAGTTCGAAGGACCCCGGTTCAAAGAAGTCGCCGCCATACCCCATGTACATGTTGACAAATTCCTCGGCGAGGTCCCAGCCCGGCTTGTTGTTCAGGCCGAGCGGCGTCTCCAATATCCCCTGGTCCTTCAGCGCCTGGCCGGCGGCCAGCACATCCTCATAGGACTTGGGCGCCGCGAGGCCGGCCTTGTCCAAGAAGTCCTTGCGGTAGGTCAGGTGCTGGGCGTTCGCCATGAAGGCGACAGCCATGATCTTGCCGTCGATCTTGATCAGCTGCGTCGGCTCGAGGTCCGCGCCGTACGTCGCGACAAGGTCGTCGAGCGGGCGCAGAAGGCCCTCGTTCAGAAGCGGAACGATCGAGTCGTTGGCGAGGATCTTGACGGTGTACTCCGCCGGGTTTCCGCTCAGGCCCGGCACCTGAAGTTCGGCATGCTCTGTCGTGGCGTTGGATGTCACCTCGACCCCGTCGCCCGCGCACTCCTTGGCACCGGCGATCACCGCTTTCAGCGCGTCGAAGTCGTTCGAGAGGATCCTGACGGATCCCGCCTCGATCCCGCAGCCGGCATAG